>CALKXD010000232.1 GCA_938003855.1 uncultured Granulosicoccaceae bacterium
CTTCCCACGGGTGTACATCAGCAGTACGTTGATCGAGAAGTTCGTGGGAAATGTAAACGAAGTGTGTAGCGAGAGTTTCTAGGTTTTCTCGTGTTGCGCTTCCGGGTGCTGTAAGGTCCACGGGTAAGTTAACCTTAGAAACTGTACGGCGGAAGATCACTTCATCGCCGTTGATGAGACCGTGGCCTGAGTGCAGGCGCACACGGCTGTCCGTCAGCCAGTCGAAGTCGAGGTCCACAATTGGATCACCCGGCTTGTACGCCGTGACGTCGCCTCGGGAGGCGTATCCCAGCGCAAAGTTCAGATCGAACTCGTCAACACCTACATAGGTGAATTGGTTGACTGATAGGCCCATAGGAGCCTCCTTTCTGTCTATATGTGAGGAAGTCAGTATTTCACCAACTTCCTCGCAGTTGCTTACCACATCCGGCTCAAGCCAATTGTGTTCATAAATGGTATCGCCATCATCGCCTGACGGTCGTACCCGTTTGCATTTCCAGTCGCATAGTCGATAGCGGCACCGGGAATACGCATAGCACGGTTGGCCACGTCGAGAGACGCAACTGACGCCTCACTGTGAGGCCCGTACTGATTGAAGCGCATGTCCTCCATGCCCAGCATAGTCATAACCGGATCGACACCCATAGGGATGAAGCCTGTCATGTTGCTGTAACCGATTGCAGCTTTGGCTCGCTCCCCTACATCGCGGTCTCGACCATCCAGTGTGTCACGGATAGCCAGTGCCATGTATGCAGTAGCCAGACCCATACCCAGAACACCCCAGTTCTCCTGATCGAAGTACCGCATGTTCCGTGCGAACTGTTTAGTAGCCGCTTGCATAGGGAAGGTCTTCAGGTGCATCAGCAGTGACCCAGCTTCAGTGTGAAGCCAAGCATCCTGCTCACCTGCGAGAGACTTCTGGACTTGTTGGTTGGTAGAGCGTGTGATAGCTGCACCAAACTCGTCTGCGATCTCAACGTCCCACTGCTCCATGTTCAGTCGGTTGACGTAGGTGTGTCCACCCTTAGATGCCATCTCAATGACGCCATCGTCAATCAACTTCCCGATGTAGTCCATCGTGGTAGCGTCGATCCCAAAGTCGTTCTCCAAGCGGCGTGACAAGTTCTCATCCAACACACGGTTGAACCCAAACTCATCGAACTGTGAAGCAGCTTTGATCTGCTGAACCACCTTGTCTGCAATACCCAGAGCAGCGGTCGTCTGCTGCCATGTACGGACTTGGTTGAACAGAGAGGTATAGCCTTGCACGAACTGTGCCTTGCCTACCCAGCCTTGTACGTTGGCCATGAACTCTGAAGCGTCCCGAGTGGACATGCTGTCAAGCTCAAGGTGCGGTGCGAAGTGCTTGTGATCCTCACCGATCCGCCCAGTAATGAACGCGATGTCATTGAGCAATTCGGTGTTCTGCGCGAGACGTTCTGGATCAAGTCGAGACATGACGCCACGATCAACCCAGTTCTTCAGACCGACCGCGGCCATAGATGCACCCGTCTCACCCAACTGAGTGATCCCGAGTTTACCAAGCAGAGACAAGTTGGTCAGTCGCTTGGCCAATGCTGGCCCAACGCCCAGACCCTTGTTGGTCTTGCCAAAGGCATAACCACTGATAGGCCCACCGTCAAAGTGAGTTAGCATTGCACGAAGAAGGTCTCCGTCGATTGCCTTCTCACCCAGAGCGTCCTGCTCTTTCTGGATAGCAGAGATAACACTCTCCCGCATAGAGCGGTTGGTGATACCATGCCGAGCAAGTGCAGCAGAGCCAGCCATCTGACGGGAGTACCGCTGCCAGCTTGTGTTCAGATCGTCATCCATCAAGTCAACGATGCGCAGTACGCTACCGTCTTTGGTTGTGATCTGTCCCTCAAGGTCGATCTCGTTCCGGTTCTTGGCATGAGACAGTTTACCTACCTCGTTCTTATTGCCTGTGATCCGATCCATGATCGCTGCACGTTCAGTTGCACTCACGCCTGCATCCTTCAGCATCTCGTCAAAGAAGTCACGACCGTCTCGGTGCATCAAGTCCTGAAGTGAACCTGACACGCCATCCGCCTGACTGCGCATACGAGTGACCATAGCTCTGGCCACAGCATCTGCATCCTTACCTGCGGTCATACCCGCTGCACGGTAAGAGTTCGCCAGAGCTTGGGTGATAGAACCCTCGTCCACGACACCGCGCCGGATCAGATCGCGCAATCGGCGACCATTCCAACGGTAGGGCAGATAAGGGCCTGCCTGAATGTCTTCAAAGCCATCCAGCGCCCTTTGGCCATTACGGCCCTTAGCCACGTCCAGCGCCCGTTCTGCGGCCTTACCATAGGCGTCAGCAGCAGCCAGCACGTCAGGGTCTTTGCTATATTGCCGCCCTTGGCGACGAGCATTGACTTCCAACATGATCTCACGACTGAATGCACGGTTGCCAGCATCAGAGATACCCAGACCAGACCGAGCAAGAGTGTGCTCATTGCGCTTGGCCCACCGGAACATAGCACGGTGTGCTTCAAAGGTTGGCTCCACGATCTGTTTGGTGTAGTGGTCATTGAGCACCGCAGCAGTCGCACGTCCACGACCGTATCCATGAGGACTTTCAAAGATAGCCCCTGCAAGGAAGTTCGCGGTTGGGCTTTCACTGCTGTACAGCCGAGCGTAGTCCTGTGCTACAGCTTTACCTGCACCACGAGTTACGAAGTTCTCAAGCCACTCGGTCTCGCCACCCCGCTTACGGTTCAGCCAGCCACTCTCATGACGCCAGTTCTCAGACGCAGTTGTGATCTCCTCAAGGCGAGGAGAGGCATCAAGGTTGTCACGGTTTACCCGCTCTGCACTGATCCGAGGACCAGCCCCTTCTGCCATCTGCGCACCTGCTGTACTGTCTGCATGGAACACGAGTGGAGATGTGTGCATAGCTTCAACATCAAGACCCTGCCCAGAGAGCGTAGGATCATCTGCGGCCATACGAGTGTGCAACTCGTCACGAGCAGCAGATAGCTTCAGTCCCATGTCTCCACGCATAACGCCATTGATACCACCACCCATCAGGGTAGAAGTCAAAGCAGTCTCTGCGAGCAAGGTCCAGTCAGCAGTCTCCCGCCATGCCATCTGAGCAGCACCTGATGCGAGACCCGCTTGCAGGCCCGAGGATGCACCGATCATACCACTCTGCACAGTGTGTGCTGTACGAGCGCCAAGGCGCGCAGCTGCGCTGAATTTGACACCAGCCCGGGCCACACGAGCAGCACCGTATCCACCACCCGTCATAAACGTCAGTGGTAGGTCAACATCAACCATCGACCCAGCGAACACAGCGAGGTTGCCTGTAAAGCCCTGCTGACTTGAGATGCGGCGACCGCGTTCCATGTCGTTCAGGATACGCTCACGAGCACGGAGGGCAGCGGCGTAGTTGTCATTGCCAACGATCTCGTCGTGGAACCCGTAAGGGATACCAGCAGTCAGTTCGTCATACTTCTCGTAGGGATCATAGTCAGCTTCGCCTGCGCGAAAGCCGAGCAACACACCAGCGCCCGACATCATATCACCAACGGACATGCCGGGTGAGAGTGGGTTAGGTATTTCACTGATTGCGTCTACTATTGATCCTTCGGGGAACATCTCGTCTTCCAGCAACTGAGCTTCGTCGTTGACGATCTCTTGTCCTGCACCGAGTGCTGTTCCTCCCATAAATCCGTCTTCAAGGTTCTTCAGGAAACCCTGTTGATCTTCTCTGCGCTGTATCTCTCGACCGCGCAGTGTACCGGGAAGCTCCCACGGCTGAAGCACAGCGGTGTCTTCTTCAACTGGCCATGTGTCTGCCATAGTCTTCTCCTTTGTGTTGTAGGCGGGGCCGAAGCCCCGCCTGTTTATCGGTTTGTCTGCCGAATGTGTTCAACATAAGCTGATCCTACCTGTGCAGGGTCCAACTCAATAGGTTGACTGTATCCGCCACCGGGTAGGCTGTACTCGATAGCGATGCGTGTACGTCCACCCGATTGTGGGTTAGAGATGACACGGAAAGGGCGTACCCCCGTCGTGCCAGTGCTGATCGCACCACGCGGACCAATGCCAGAACCTTCGCCACTGAACTCCCAGCTTTGAGGCAGGAAGAAGTTGGCAACAGGCGCACCTACACCATTCCACAGAGGGGCCAGACCAGTGGCTTCGCCAAAGGTGCTGTTCTCAATGTCAGTATACTCTGCACGGAAGTCTTCACTACGCAGATGGTGCATGATTGCAGCATTGATACTGTCTTGTTGGCCAGCCATCTCTGCACCACGGTTTCCGAAGAACAACTCGTGGGCGTC
>CALKXD010000233.1 GCA_938003855.1 uncultured Granulosicoccaceae bacterium
CGCACTTTCATTCTGCCTACCGTAACGCCAATAAAAAACACAGCGATTGATCTGCCAAATCAGACAGATCAATACAACGGTGAAATGTTATCGCTATTTAGAGATACCCTTTACCACCACACACCTGTTACCCCCCGATAATCAACTCGTCCGGCCCATAGGGAAATCCGGTTATGTTCCGGTTACCCTCATCGGTCACTACCAGTATATCGTGCTCTCTATAGCCACCGGCACCCGGCAGGTGATCAGGCAAAGTGATCATCGGCTCCATTGACACTACCATTCCGGGCTCCAGCACGGTATCGCAGTCTTCACGCAGCTCCAATCCGGCTTCACGACCGTAGTAATGACACAGCACTCCGAACGAATGCCCGTAGCCAAAGGACCGGTATTGCAGTAAATCTTCAGACGCATAAAGCTCGTTTAACTCACGCGCTATATCTGAACAGCGCGCACCCGGCACCAGCAGAGCCTTGCCATGATCATGCACTTTGCAATTGATCTCCCACAGACGCAAATGCTCATCACTAGCCTCTTGTGCAAACAGCGTGCGCTCCAGTGCGACGTAATATCCGGCCACCATTGGAAAGCAATTGAGTGAAAGTATGTCGCCTTTTTCAATCTTGCGACTGGTGACCGGATTGTGCGCTCCGTCGGTATTAATACCGGATTGAAACCAGGTCCAGGTATCCAGTAGTTCGGCCTCAGGCCAGGTGCGTGATATCTCTCGAATCATGGTGGCCGTTGAATGCAACGCCACTTCACCTTCGGTCACACCGATGCCGATGGCTTCAACACACGCCGCACCACCGATATCAGCAATTCTGGTCATCTCTGTGATATGCGCAATTTCCTCTTCGGACTTGATCATGCGCATGTTCATAGTCGCTGCAGCGATATCGACAAACTCAACGTCGGCAAACTCGCTGCGCAACAGGTTGAGCAATTCAATGTTGACGTGATCAAACTCGATACCGATACGCCTGGCACTACCCACCAATCCGCGTACCGCATGAAAATAGTTGTCACGGTTCCAGTCGGTGTAGGTCACGTTGTTACCAAACGTTCGCCGCCACGGTTGACCACCGTCGATTCCGGCACTGATTGTGGTCGCTGCATCCGCGGTTATTACCAAACCATAGCGCCGTCCGAACTGACAGAACAGGAAATCAGAGTAGTAATTCACGTTGTGATAGGACGTAAACAATACCGCGTCGATATCATTGCGGCCGATATGCTCTCGAATCGCACTCTGGCGTCGCTGCATTTCCATGGCCGAAAACGTCTGCCTGGCTTTGTCACCGTTGTTCGAGTAGTCCTGAAGGCGTTGGCGTTGCATTTTAGCTGTCTCCTGACGAGTCGGTTCTTAAACAACGGCAGCTTGCCGTCGCACAACAGCATGGTCAAAAGACCATTTTTCATGCATGCTTTAGTTTTTCTCATGTATCGCGGAACACCGGTCACTTGACGCCACTCCCCCTCAATGCACTGCGTGTGTTCGACGCGGTTGCACGCTGCGGCAGCTTTCGCCTGGCAGCCGAAGAACTATGCGTTTCACAATCGGCAGTCAGCCACCAGATAAAGCACCTTGAGGGATGGTTTGGACGTCCGTTATTCGACCGCAGCGGCAACCGACCAAAGCTGTTGCCGACCGCGGTCACGCTCGCCACCGAGCTGAACGCCGCTTTTAACGACATTGCCACCGCTTGCCAGCGGGTTCGAGGCGATGCCGCCGCCTTGTCTCTGGTGATCGCCGCGATACCGTCAGTGGCGGTGTGCTGGCTTATCCCTCGTTTATCAGAATTTCGAGACCGGCACCCGGGCGTCGACATTCGCGTAATCTACGCTATCCACGGACAGGATATCGACTTCAGTCAGGTTGACCTGGCCTTTGTATTCGGTAAAAACACACCGGCGTTACCCGGCACACAGGCGTACTGGCTGGCGTCAGGCTCCAGTGTTCCGGTCGGCAGTCCGGCGCTTGGTCAATCCCTCGATAAGACCAATGTCGAGCAGGCATTGCTAAGCGCCGGGCTGCTGCACGACTCAAATACCGACGGCTGGACCACCTGGTTTGAGCAGTCCGGAGTCTGTCTGCCAGCGAAATTAACCGGCCCGGTGTTCGAGGACTTCAATCTGTTACGTGCCGCTGTACTGTCCGGTCAAGGGGTAGCGCTGTGCCCGCTCGACATCATCAATACCGATATCAGCGACCACCTGCTGGTGCCGTTATCCACACAGGCAATCCATGAAGACAGCAACTATTACCTGGTTGCGCGAGACACCCCGGACACCGAAAAATCCGGTGTTGTTGAATCGTTCAGGCAATGGGTGTTTGAAAATCGCGACAACGAATCCACCCCGACCTGACAACACCACACGAAGGAACCCGCTTTAGTTTTTCGTGTCACAGTAGCGGCGGGCGGTCAATCCGGCACACGCCAGGCTAATCCAGTTAGCCATCTGCTTCGTAAAACCAACTGCCTCGTAAAACCAACAGCTTCGTAAATCCAACCGTTTCGTAAATCCAACTGTTTCGTAAATCCAACTGTTTCGTAAATTAATAGTAATCGCAGTAGATGCAATCAACACAACTGCCCTATATTTTAAAACTGTCGATCACCGATAAAAGTCAACGCTGGAGAACATTATGTCTATCCCCGTTTACAACCGCCGACGCTTCATGATTGGTGCAGGCCTCACCGGTGCTGCATTAATCACAAATACGGCTGGTATTTTTAATAGTGCACTGGCAAACGGTACACTGGAGGCCACGCCATCGATGCGCGGCGGCAGCAACAACTACGCACCCAATGCCCCGCTGGTCGATAATCTGGGCAGCGGATTTTTAGTTCATGGCACAGTCCGGCAGGCCGGTGCCGGTGATCCACTGGCCAACGTCCGTATTCAGATCTGGGCTGCCACTGCCCGGGGCGGCGAGCGGGAACCAAGCAACCACGGCAGCGTTCTCACCGCGGCCGATGGTACGTTTCAGCTGGAGATGTCGCAGATAGTGCCCAATTTCGGCCAGGCACATGCGCACCTGGCCTATGACGATGGAGATTTCGAAACCGTGTTCCTGCGTCCGGTCATGAACAGCAAAAACGACACAAGCGTGCAGGCACATTTTGTCTTAGCCAACAGCTGATCACAGCCCCCCGTGTAATGCTTTCCCCTGCCCTGAAACGAGCAACGACCGGCCTGATCTGGCTGCTTATCGGTGGCCTGATAACGATCCCGGTACTGCTGGCCGCACTCAGCCCGTTGCAAGCCAGCCGCAACATGGCCTATGTCATTGGTGGTCTCGCCGGTATTATCGCGCTGGCCTTACTGATTGCGCAGCCGCTGCTGGCGGTCGGCTTTCTGCCCGCAGTGACCACGGTAAAGCAGAGGGTGTGGCACCAGAGAACAGGCATTGTTGTTGTGGTCGCCGTGCTTATGCACATCGGCGGGCTCTATATCACCAGCCCGGACGATATGACAGATGCTCTGTTGCTGGTCGCTCCGACGCTGTATTCGGTATACGGAGTGATAGCACTGTGGGCACTGATCATAGTTGCGACGCTGGTTGCCTTGCGCCGCCGACTGGGGCTGAAAACCGCTACGTGGAATATCCTTCACAACAGCCTGGCCGTGATTATTGTTGTTGCAAGTGTTGTCCATGCGCTAATGATCGAGGGTGCGATGGGATTTCCGTCGAAGCTTGCTCTCTGCGTTGCACTTTTGCTGGCAACCACAGCCGTTGTCGTGCATGTGCGTATTTTGCGCCCGTTGAAACATCGCCGCTCCAGGTCTTTGCGCCACCGCTAACCCGCACACGGCAGCGGTGCGTTGACACCCGCGCACGCAGGGTCACGCGGTATTTTATTAATGCACAACCGTTGCTGTATTACTCAACCGATTTCAGCTGCGCCGCTACCTTGGTTACCTTTTCACCGTCACTCATGCGCTCAAACTCCAGCGACAAACCGTCATCACTTAAAGATCGCTTATAGACATGCATTTCATAGCCGCCACCTTCGACAATATAGAGCGCAGACACCGTTAACGTATTGCCGTCGAGTCCAGCCCACACGTAAGGGTCGGCGTTTTCACCGACCGGATCATACGGCACAGCCTGACCAAAGACATCGGTTCGCATGGCGGATGCATAAATACCCGGCCGCGCTGACGGATAAAAGTCGATAGACAGATCGGTCATTTTTTTCTCACCGCCTGCGCGATGGATCACGGTTTGCCATTCGACGGTGAAGCCTTTGTCTTCCCAGGGCTTTATGACTACCGTCAGTTCGCGTTCGGATATCTCGCCGGTGACGATTTCTTCGGCGCTGCCCTGGAATGTGCCATAAAAAGCCGACCATACGTTATCTGCTGCAGGTTGCTCGCCGCCCTTGCAGTGCACCAGCAGCATACACACCGCCGCGAGAAGTAGAGATTGACGTCTAGTGTTTGCACGCATTGACCGATTTCCTTTCAATTTGGGTCGTTATCCTGCAGACAGTAAATACAACCGAATTACTGCGTTTACCCGGAAAAAATTTCGACACCGCTCCATTTAGCGGATTCCAGTGTACCTGATGTTGACAGTATAATCGCAGCACACGGTAACCAAACGGTCGTCGACCGCCGTTGAGCACCCCTCACGCCTATCACAGCAAAACTGATGCAATGGTGGCAACACCCGCCAGAGCATCAAACTGACCAACAGCGGCGACACCATTGGCGGCAATACCAAGCCCCACTGTTGATGCAGTACTTGCAGCAAACATAACCTCCGCTGTACCATCAACTGGCGATATCCGGCTGAGCAATTCGTGGCAACGGCTAAATTGCTGCCTATAAAGATATCAAGTAATGAGCGGGTTCTTTAATTAACCAAAGGGATTGACTATGAAGCACTGGCAACAAGGTGCGCTCGCAGCAACAGTGGCCGCTGGCGTCATTGTCGGTATGACTCAGGCTCAGGGCACCGGATTAACCTCCTGGAAGTCAGGCAACAACCACGACAGAATCATTCAAATCCAAAAAGACGGCGGCACGCGCGATGCGGCGGACGGAGTCGAGGTCTCGTATTTCAGCAACTCGTCGTTTCAGATAACATCGCCGCGTGGCATCTCGATAATAGTCGACCCGTGGCGCAATGATCCTTCCGGTGCGTGGGGTCTGTGGTATCACGTCGAGTATCCAGCAGCAGAAGTGGATATCGGCATGTCTACCCACGCGCATTTCGATCACGATGCCCTCGATAAGATCGACGCCAACATGCTGCTTGATCGCATGGGCGGCACCTTCGAACTAGGCGATGTGAAAATTACCGGTATTGCCGATAAGCATCAGTGTGTCGCTCCCGGCATGGTGCCCTGGACCGAGGCGGTCAAGCAGTTCGAGGGACGCGAAGACCCCTGCACCGATAACTACCGCCATATGGATAACACTATCTACGTAATAGAAACCGGTGGCATGAAATTGTTAATGTGGGGCGACAACCGGCCGGAGGCACCCGACGATGTATTAGCTGCCATCGGCGATGTGGACGTAATTTTTGTCCCGGTCGACGGTTCAGAGCACATCCTCGATTACCAGCAGGCAGACTCAGTGGTAGCAAAGACCAACGCTAAAATTGCTATCCCCCATCACTACCTGGTGCCGGAAACAACCTACTACACCTCGACTTTGCTACCAGCGACCGAGTGGGTAAAGACCCACGACAACACCATGCTTGATGCGCCATCGGTGGTCATCAGCAAAGCGGACCTGGAGGGCAAGCAAGGCCACGTGTATTACTTTGGTTCCCACAACATGGTTACCGCCGACGCCAGTAAATAATCCACTGACTTGCCGGGCTGACACCACTTACTAATGCCGGAGCCAGTATGTACAGCAGACGGGTACCGTGACCGGTATCCGTGCTGCCGGCACGTGTCAATGTTGCGTGCCTGGCGCAATACCCTGCTGCTGGCGGTGCTGTTTGCCACAGTAGTTTTCCCGCCTCAGTTATCCGCGCACTTTAAGCTCAATCTAAACATCCGCATTATTCACGTTGAGCACGTGGAAGACGGGCTTGATGTTTATCTGCGGCTGCCAATGCCATATGTGGTGGCAAACCTGCTTGGTCCTGAGCAGGCGGACGGCACGCGTCAACCCGCCCCGTTTACCACTAACCGCCACATTGATGGCGAACTAATGCACTACCTGGACATACCGGCATTGCAACAAGATGCCGCCCCGCTGGGGCAACTGGTGTCGGAGGGCCACGCGATACACAAAGACGATATCACGATCCCGTCATTGGTCGTGGCAACACGGGTCTATGAGGGCAAGACCCAGCCCCCCTTCAGCACACTGGAAGAAGCAAAGCGTGCGTTTGCCCGGCCGCACACCTGGCCCACCACTGATCCACCGCCCTTCGTCGGCGATACCGTCGTTGATGTGATACTGGCGTATCGCACGACAACACCAGTGGGCAGCTATGCCATCAGCAGTTCACTGAACCCGCAACTACCGGGACAGCAGGAAACTGCCAATCTGATATTGGACTACTCCGGCGCTGATCAGCGTATTTATCGCGTCAATGGCCTGCTGGATACACCGCAGCAGGTGATTGCAAAGTCGGCGTGGGCCGCTGCCAGAACCTTTATAGAAGAAGGCATCAGACATATCCTGAGCGGATACGATCATCTATTGTTCGTCGCATGTCTGGTAATAGGGGCAGTCACTCTGGCAAGCCTTGCCTGGCGCATTACCGGATTCACCGTTGGCCACAGTATTACCCTGTCATTGGGCTATTTCGGCTTTGTACCCGGTGGGGAGTGGTTCATTCCGCTGGTCGAAACCGGAATCGCAGTATCAATTATCTACGCGGCGCTGGTAGCCCTTTCAGGTGGCACATCCGCCGGCAGCCACCAGAGACGTAATCAATTGTGGTCGACTACCGCCATAGGACTGTTACACGGACTGGGGTTTGGATTTGTACTGCAGGAAATACTTGGCCTGTCGTCCGCCAACATCTGGGTCAGCTTACTGTCGTTTAATGTCGGCGTCGAGATCGGCCAGCTTGGTGTGGTGCTGCTGATCTGGCCGTTGATGGCATTACTGCTGCGTACCAGTCCTCCCTGGCACAACGGTGTCAAGTGGGTCATTGCTGTCCCGGCAATCGCGCTGGCCTCTGTGTGGACCGGTCAGCGCGCTATGCAGTTACTGGCAACGCTCGGGTAGTGCCCACCCGCGAGGCAGTTACTTTTTTTCGGCAAACGCCACAAGCTCGGTATTTATCTCTACAGTGGCGTGATAAATCTTTCTATATATTGCCAGTAGCTCCCGGTAGCGATCAAACAAGGCTTCATTCGGCTCTACCCGGGTAGTCTCACCCGACATCGCTTTTGCAGCGTCCGTGATACTGCTGAACCAGCCAGCACCAAAGGCGGCGATCATTCCGGCCCCGAGCGCCGAGGCTTCAACCGTGGGACTGATCAGCACCGGTTTCCCGGATGAGTCGGCCAGCATCTGTCGCCACAGCGGGCTGTTGGCCCCGCCACCGATGGCCAGGTAGTGATCGATCGAATGGCCAAGCGCCAGCTCCATATCTTCGGTACACATGACCTGATCCAGTGTCATGGCTTCAAGTATGGCACGGTAGATATGTGCCTCATTGTGACTACCACTCAAACCTACGATCACACCGCGAGCCGAGGTGTCCCAGTGCGGGTCCATGACACCTGAAAAATACGGTTGAACCAGCAGCCCGTCTGAGCCGATAGGCAATTGATTAGCCGCTTGCTCCAGCCGTTTGAAAACTTCCGCATCGGCCTTGCCTTTGGCGACAAACTGTTCAACAAACCAGTTGAGTAAAAAAGCCCCCGAGCGCAGGCAGTTTTCATAGATATAGCCCTCTCCCTGCGCCGCCAGCTCAGTCCGCCAGCTTTTACTGTATTTGTAGTCTTTACCCCATACACCCGATACGACGGCTGTCCCCAGATTCACATAGGCGCGTTCGGACGATGTGCAGTCAGTACCCAGGCCCGCGCACTGACCGTCACCCCCGGCAGCAAATACCGGCATGCCGACCGGTAAACCCGTTAGCGCTGCATTGGCGCTGGTCAGGGTTCCCAGCTGAGTGCCCGGGGCATGCAGCGTGGGTAGTTTCGCTTCATCGAGCTCCAGCGCCTGCAGGATCGGCTTTGACCAGCGGTGGGACTCCATATCGATGATGCCCATCGGGTCAGCGCTGATCCAGCCGGTACGAAATGCACCACCGCAGAGTTTTTGCACCAGATAAGCCTGCACATCAACAAAGCAGTCGGTATCGGCCCAGACCTGCGGCTCGTGCTGTTTCATCCACACCATGCGATACAGGCAGGGCGTTATATCTGCCGGTCGTCCGGTAATACGATGTATCTCGTCCGCACCGAACTGCTGTGAAAATGTTTTTACTTGTTCCCGGCTACGCTCATCCAGCCAGACAATAGCCGGGTAAGCCGGGTCGCCGTCTTTGTTGATAAACCCCAGGGTTTCGCGCTGATTCGAGATGGCCAGACCTTGCACAGCAGATACGTCTATGCCATCGTCTTTAAGTTGGGCGACGCAGTCCTTAAGCGCTATCAGGCACGACGACCACCAGTCTGCCGGATCCTGCTCAAAGCAATCCAGCCTCGGGTTGCTCATCGGGATATCAGCACGCCCGACAGCAATATCTTCGCCTGCTGCATTCCAGGCAATTGCCTTGGTGCTCTGGGTTGAGCTGTCCAGGCCTATGACCAGTGCTTCTGTCAAAGTTTGATCCTCCTGCGGTACTGATATCGTCGTTGTTGCCTGCCACGCATGCCGCTAAAACCAGCCCGATCCACCTGTAACACAGGTCCCGACTGTCGGCGGTAACGCTGGCTCATGGGCCCGCCCTGCCGACAACCGTGGTGGCTCAGGGCAGTATCATGCTCTTGATTAAATCCGCTGCTTCTTCTGCCTGTAACGCAAACGAGTCTGGTGAATCGGCCAGTGAAAAACGATGCGTTATTAATCCGTCTACATCTACCTGTGATTGCTCAACCAGTGAGATCGCGCGGGTATACACATTGCCCATTCGACGCGAGAATCGCAAATCAAGACCGCGTCGACGCGCCTCCGCTGCAGACACAGCCGAGTAGGTATCACCATCCGGTATGCCGACCAGAATCACACGCCCGCCGATCGCAGCCGCTAGTATCGCGTCTCGTAGACCGTCCGGCGAGTTGGTCGCCTCTATCACCAGGTCGCATCCCCGATTGCCAGAAGCCTCCTGTACTTCTGCCAGTGAAGCACCGGCGATATGTGCGCCCATATCGAGGGCTTTACGGGCCCGATGCGGTTGCGGGTCAACAGCCATTATCTGATGACACCCGGTTCGCTGCAGCAGCTGAATGATGCCAAGCCCGATACCCCCACAACCCAGTACCGCAATGGCTTCCATCAGTCGCGGCTTGGCCAGATCTATTGCATGAATGCAAACCCCCAGCGGCTCCAGCATGGCTCCCTGCTCCGGCGTGATCGATGCCGGCAGCTTGATCACTGATGATACGGGCACCGCCAGTGACGCGGTCATTGCCCCATGATAGGGCGGTGCGCCTAGAAACTTAACCTTCGGGCAAAGGTTATGATAACCGCGCTCGCACCACTCACAGCGCAGACACGGCGTGGCAGGGTCAATCGCGACCAGCTCACCGGCACTGATACCAGCAGCAGGTATATCAGCGGTTACCCGCGCGGAAAACTCATGCCCTGGAACGAAAGGCTCTTTGATCACCGCGCCACCGATACCGCCGTCCTTGTAATAGTGCAGATCACTGCCGCACACGCCCACGGCTGCTACCTGCACGACTATTTCATCGCTTTGCGGTGCCGCCGGCCGATGGGCGCCTACGCGCACATCGCCGGCCCCGTGGATAAACAGCGCCTGATTGTCACTCACACGGATGCCCCTGAAAAATTGCCACGGCAGGCTGACGCAACGGGTGAATAGTTGTTTGCCTGTGTCATACGGTAGCCCTCGATCGGGTTTATTGCGGAAACTTGCATTGCCTGTGTTACCACGATGTTGAGGTTACTGTCTGCCCGTGCCCCCGCACCGCACAAGGTCAGACACGGGCCTTACCACGCTTCAAGGTGGCGGGCGTCTACAGTGCTTTTTTGCTCACACCGTCAAACAGGTGTACATGATCAAGGTCCGGGTCGAAAAAGATCTCCTCACCCGGATCCCAGATCACACGCTCACGCGAGATAGAACAGATATCCTGCCCGGCGAGTTTTGCATAGACGTGGATTTCCGGCCCGGTGGGTTCAACGACTCTCACCGCACCGGCAATGGCTTTACCGCCGGCCGATGCTGCCACCTGCCTGGAAGATCGGAAATGCTCCGGTCGCACGCCGTAATAAATGTTCTGCCCGACACTGACATTGGCACCGGATGGCAAAGGCAATTGCAATCCTTCTGCGGCACCATACAAGGTACCGTTTTCCCCGGTCACGCGGCACTCAATGATATTCATACCCGGTGACCCGATAAACTGCGCAACAAACAGATTATTGGGCCGGTCGTAGATCTCCATTGGCGAACCGCTTTGCTCAATGACGCCGTCTCGCATAATGACGACTTCATCGGCCATCGTCATCGCTTCGATTTGATCATGGGTAACGTAGATGGTGGTTGTTTTCAGGCGTTGATGAAGATCCTTGATTTCGGTACGCATCTGCACACGCAGTTTTGCATCGAGGTTTGATAGTGGCTCATCAAACAGAAACACATCGGGATCGCGGACAATCGCCCGCCCCATCGCAACTCTCTGTCGCTGACCACCGGACAGCTCTTTCGGGAGTCGGTCAAGGTAGTCGTCGAGCCCAAGTATCGATGATGCCCACTTTACTTTTTCATCGATTATTTTCTTGTCGGTCTTTTTCAGGCGCATTGAGAACGCCATATTTTTTCGCACGCTCATGTGGGCGTACAACGCATAATTCTGAAACACCATAGCGATGTTCCGGTCTTTGGCGTGGACATCATTGACACGTTTGTCGTCAAACAGCACATCACCGGCGGTTATTGACTCCAGCCCGGCGATCATCCGCAACAGTGTTGATTTTCCGCATCCTGACGGCCCCAGCAGCACGACGAACCTGCCATCGTCTACGGCAAGATCAAGGCCCTCGATCACCTTGGTCGTACCATAGGTCTTGTGCAAGTCGGTTATTTTTACTGAGGCCATAATGACACTGATGTGAGTGCAGAGTCAGGTCGTAGATACACGGTGCCGAAATGCCTGTTGCATGTCGGCACCGTCGATCCTGGATTGGTCTGCTGATTAAAAGTCAAATGCCCTGCCCCGACAGGAGCAGGGCCTGTGGCTAGCCGAGTTCCGCTTCGTCTACAACGCCGTCAACCAGCTTCGCGATCTGGTCCATGCATTTCTGCGCATTGCCGTCGTAGTCCTGACCGGTAAGCAACTTACCAAGCTCTGTTGGTATTTCGTTGTTGGCCACACCCGCCCATATAGGCAGATCAGGCTCTGATGCCATGACGTTGTCAATAGTCCACTTGACGGTATCCAGGTGACGGGTGGTGCCACTGCCTTCAAGCGATTTTCTCTCGACAATACGAGGGTCGGTGTAGGACGAGTTACGCATTGGTGCAAAACCACCAGCCAGTGTGCAGCGCGTCATAATATCTTTGGAGCATGCCCACTGCAGGAACAGCCACGCGGCGTCGACGTTCTTTGAGTAACGTGACAGTGCGATGCTTGATCCGCCCTGGTGACCCCAGTTTGGAATCTCGCCAAAACCGACGTCATCGCGTGATCTCAATGATGCCGGGCCTTCAAGTGGCTTAGCCATTTCCCACAATCCTTTGACTTCAGAGTCATCGGCATTCCAGCCGGGGAAAAATTCCGCCCAGCTCTGACACATGGCAATCTGCCCTGAAGCGCCCATCTGCCACTGACCGTCCCAGGTAGACGTCACCGATGCTGCCGGTGCGTTTTTCATCAGGTTCATGTACCACTCAAGACCTTCCACACCTTGTGCATCGTTGCCGGAGAAGTTCTTGTCTGCGCCGAATATAGAACCGCCGTGGCCCCACACCGCCTGCGTCCAGTCACACTCGAGCGAATAGTGGCCCGACTTCGCCTGCAGGCCGGTGCCGTAGATATTGTTCTCTGCTTCTTCCTTGGTGATGAGCTCTACCGCTTTGGTGAAATCTTCGTAAGTCCGTGGCACTTCTATGCCGTGCTTCTCAAGCAGATCTTTACGATACATCAGGGTGAAAATAGGAATATCGAACGGCAGGCCGATCCATTTTCCATCGTACTCACAGATGCCTTCGACCAGCGGCGTGGAGAAGTCGTCGAAGTCAAACCCGGGCATCGCCAGATCGGGCTTCGACTGGTAATACTCAACCGGATCGATGGTGTCGGGGGAGAACGTTGAAGTCCATGCCTGATCAAGATAGTAGATATCGTAAGTACCCAGCTGACCCTGGACATCCTGCGTTGCTTTGGCCAGCACCTGCTCCAGAGGCACAATCTCGATTTCAACGTTGATCCCGGTCAGTTCGGTGAATTCGCCTTTCAGCTCATTGAGAATGTTGGTAGGCGGAGTCGCCTCCGAGGTGTAGCGTATAGTGGTACCGGCAAACGGTTTACCAGCCTCACGCAGAAAGTCTGCAACCTCCTGTGGCGTTGTATTTTCTGCCGCGTGTGCAACATTACCAAAGAAAGGACGCGAGCCACTGCCCAGCATACCGGCAGAATAGGCAGACACGCCCACTCCAGCCAGACCCAGTTTTTTCAGGAAGTCGCGCTTTGACATGCGGCCGGCGGTAAACGCGTTGGCCGTGTCGACAATGTAGTTCTGTTTTTGAAACCCTTTAAAGCTCATTTTTTTCCTCACTATTTTGCGATGCGTCCGTAGGCATCAGTCTTTGATGGCACCCATGGTCAGTCCTCGGACCAGATGGTTCTGAACAAGAAGAATGAATATGAAACCGGGAATTATTGCTGCGGTTCCCAATGCCGATATATATCCCCACTCGGACCCGGTGGAGGTTACGAAAGTAGTTATCTTGACAGGAATAGTTCGAATGGAGTTGGTCAGGAACAGAGACAGTAAAAACTCTGTCCACGAGAAAATAAAACACAGCACTGCAGTCGCGGCAATGCCCCCCTTGATCATTGGAACGACGACCAGATAAAAGCACTGAAACCGGGTGGCACCATCTATCATGGCGGCCTGATCAATCTCGACCGGTACGTCGTCGAAAAATGACTTGAGAATCAACAGCGCGATGGGGATGTTAATCAGCGTATGCGCGATGATAATGCCCAGATGTGTATCCCGCAGTCCCAGATCGCGGAAAATAAACACCAGTGGAATGATGATCGCAATCGGCGGCAGAAACCTTTGCGACAGAATCCAGTGCATATAACCCTGTGACCCCCTGAAGCTGAGCCGGGACAGCGCATAAGCGGCAAATAATGAAATCACCGTGGCCGCAAAGGTTGAGGAAATAGCAATAATCAGTGAAGACGCAATGGAACTGCGCCCGTCATAAGCCCCTTCACCGCTGGTTCCCATCAACAGATTGCTGCCGGAGGCGGTATCGGCTTTTTTCCCGCCGAGTACGGTGACCTGATAATTTTCAAAGGTGGGCTCGAAGTCAAAAACAACAACCTTGTCTTTGTTAAATACCGCCGATGTGGGCTTGATGGATGTCAGTCCAAACCAGGCAATCGGAAAAACAAAAACCGCAACAATAAACGCAGATACCAGATAGCGCAGGGTGGTCATCAGGGTAGATTTATTCATTTAAAACCGTACCTTGAATATTTTGATAAATACACTGGCGGTCACCAGCACCACAATCAACGTGGCCAATGCCACCGCTGACGCATAGGGGAAATTGGCCGACTTAAAATATACCGTGCCTGCGTAGGCGGTCAGTGTTTCTGTGGCTGTACCGGGGCCGCTATCGGTCATCACCTTGACATAGTCATAGATGCGAAACAGATCAATGCCTCTGATCAATACCGCAAGCGCTATAATTTTCGACATCATCGGCAGTGTTAAGTGCCAGAACGACTGCAGCGCGGTGGCGCCATCAATGGAGGCGGCTTCGAACGGTTCTCTGGGTAAGGCGCGCAGCCCTGCCAGCATAATCAGCACCATAAACGGTGTCCACTGCCAGGTATCGGCAACGATCACCCCCCACAGGGCGGTGGACCCGGTGCCCAGTATGGGTGCGCTGGGCGATAGCAGATTCAGGGCGTATAAGGAGTTGCTGATCACACCAAAAGAACTGTCGTACATCAGCAGAAACATCATGCCGGTGACCGCCGGCGGCACCACCAGTGGCAACGTCATCAGCGCGCGCATGACACCGAAACCTTTTCTGTCGGAATCGAGCAGCAAGGCAATCGCCAGACCAAGGGCTAATTGCAGGAAAAGTGCAATGCTGGCATAGGTCAGCGTCACCTGCACCGCATCCCAGACCCGGTCGTCCTCGATCAGTTTGTTCCAGTTCCAGGACGGTAGAAATTTTTCTTTACGAGTCGCAGGATTGCGCTTGAAAAAGGACAGCCACAGCGAATAAAGCACCGGATACAGACCGAAAACAATCAGTAGTGAGGTGACCGGCAGAAGCCAGGGGAACGGATGTTCTGAAGTTAGCCAACGCGGCAGCCATGCACGACTTGATTTCATAACAGAGCAAAAAACATAGTATTTCCGGTTCCTCCAGCGCACACCGGGGTACAAACGTATCCGGTGTAGATGAATCAGGTTATAACATCTAAAACTCTTTTCCAAGGACTATTCAGCACCGCCGCTGCCGATGGGTTTACCGGTACCCCGGCGCGGCAGTTTCGATACGGTTAACCTGTTCATGAGACTGCACGCTGCGAGGTAACGTTGTTGTCTATCAGCAGATTGCTCAAGCAGCCACCACACATTACTCCGCCAAACCGCCGGTCAACCGAACCGGATTCAGGGTCACTGCCCCACAACTCAATTCAAGTTGCCTTGTCACCATCGTGCCATATTAATACTACACTTTGACGCCACCGATACCGCAGTAAAACTCTGCAGATCGGTCAGCAGGTCAGCCATAATTATGCTGAATCCAGCGTTACTTCTCTAGCGTCACAGCAACAGTGAAGGGCGCTTCTATCGCCCGCTGTTTTTCAAGTACCGGGCTGGAACAGCCATACCAATAACGTTACCCGGGTTCCGGCAACATCCCGCACAACGGAATGAGCAGCCTGATGCCTGTCCGCTGTAAGTATTCATCGTGGTCACTACGCCAGCAGATTTATTTCACTGTGCGCCTGGGTTTCACCGCTGTTATCGCGGCGACGCGGTATTGGCAGTTCTCTGCATGCCCGTCAATCCGTCGGGTTTGGTCACAAACCCGCAATGCCGCTGTCGATACCCCCGGCAACAGCTTCATCCGCTCTTCAGTATTAAATCCAGCGGGTCGTGCTCGGCGACAAAATGGCCGACGGAGACTTCCTGTAACTGCGGCACATAACTCTCTTCGCCTTCGGCCAGCTTGCTCGGTAAAAAGCGCAAGGCCGCTTTCGGATCCATTGGCGACGGTAATTCACCGGGCAGCTGCAAACGCTGTCGCTTGCGCTCGATAAACGGATCAGGAATCGGCACCGCAGAAATCAACGCTTGCGTGTACGGGTGTTGTGGCCGTGTGCAGATAACCGTGCTCTCCGCCAATTCGACAATGCGCCCGAGATAGATCACCATTATCCGATCCGAAATCTCGCGCACCACGGAGAGGTCGTGCGAGATAAACAATAACGACATACCAAACTCTGCCTGCAGCTCTTTTAGCAACGCAATAATCTGCGCCTGTATCGATACATCCAGTGCCGATACCGCTTCATCACAGATGATAAGGCCGGGTCGATTGATCATGGCACGCGCTATCCCGACACGCTGATTCTGCCCGCCCGATAGCTCATGCGGATAGCGGTTAACCATTTGCGGCACCAGTCCGACGCGCTCCATCATCTCCTCAACCACAACACGTCGTTCGCGCCGGGTGAGATCAGGCCGGAACGTTTGCAACGGCTCGGCGATAGAATCTGCAATAGTCATACGCGGATCGAGACTGGCGAGCGGATCCTGAAAGACAATCTGCAGGTCCTTGCGGGCCTTGATCATCGCTTTGCGGTCAAGTGTTGTGAGATTGGTTCCGAGCCAGCTGACATCGCCTTTTGTCGGCTCTATCAGACGCAACACCGCCCGCGCCAGTGTCGACTTACCACAGCCGGACTCGCCGACGATACCCAGTGATTCTCCTTCGTATAGTTTGAAACTCACGCCGTTAACCGCACGCAACGGCCGGGTGCGGCCAAACCAGCCACCCGCCACCTTAATCGGGAAATGAACACAGATGTCATCAGCTTCCATAATCACACGCGCGTTGCCGTCCAGGGTACGAGTCGAGTCGGTATCGATCCTCGGCATGGCATCGAGCAGTTGCCGGGTGTAGGCATGAGCGGGCCTGGCAAATATAGTTTCAACGGAACCGTTCTCAACAAAACTGCCCAGCCGCATCACCTGCACACGATCACACATACGTGCGACAACGCCCATATCGTGGGTAATCAGAGCGACCGCGGTGCCTTGCTCACGCTGCAATACGGAGATGAGATCGAGCACTTCAGCCTGCACCGTAACATCAAGTGCCGTGGTGGGTTCGTCGGCGATCAACAATCCGGGCTCACACAGCATAGCCATTGCAATCATTACCCGTTGCCGCATACCCCCGGATAACTCGTGCGGGTACTGCCTAAGGCGGCTGGCTGCATCGGGTATGCGAACACGGTCCAGTCACTGCAGACACAATTGCACGGCATCTGCTGCGCTGGCACCACGGTGCACCTGTAGCACCTCCGCCATTTGCTGGCCAATTTTCAAATGTGGCGTCAAAGCGGTCAACGGGTCCTGGAATATCATGCCGACATCATCACCACGAATACGGTTAAGCTCTGTGACTGGCAGATTCAGAATCTGCTGACCACCAAGTTCGACTGACCCTTGCGCAGTCCCATTGCCAGCTAAAAGCCCCATCGCGGCCAGAAACAACTGACTCTTGCCCGACCCCGACTCGCCAACAATACCAAGGCACTCACCGGCGCGTATATCAAAAGACACACCACGGACCGCTTCAACCTTACCGTCCTGAGTATCAAAACCCACATGCAGATCACTGACTGAAAGCACACTCATCAGCGGTCCTTCGGGTCCAG
The DNA here is from genome assembly GCA_938003855.1 of uncultured Granulosicoccaceae bacterium. Taxonomy (GTDB): domain Bacteria; phylum Pseudomonadota; class Gammaproteobacteria; order Granulosicoccales; family Granulosicoccaceae. Next base: position 17,283 of record CALKXD010000233.1, read on the forward strand.
TGCATCGCGCAGTCCATCGCCGATGAAAAACATCGTGATGATGATCGACACATAAAAAAACAACGGATACAGCAGTTGCCAGAGAGTCCCGTAGGCCATGGTGCCCGCCCCCTCAGCGATCAATGCCCCGAGCGACGTATAGGGCTCGGAGATACCCAGCCCCAGAAAAGAAATAAAGCTCTCAGCGAGAATCATCTCCGGCACCAGTATCGACGCATAAACAATCACCACACCCAGCAGGTTAGGCAGTATGTGGCGCAGGATAATCATGAGTTCAGAGACTCCGCCGGCGCGCGCCGCTTCTATGAATTCGCGATTTTTCAATGCCAGCGTCTGCGCCCGTACGATACGCGACATGGTCAGCCACGAAACAGCCCCTAGCGCTATAAATAAGGCGGTAAACGAACGACCGACAAGCACCAGTATGAGGATGATCACCATCGTCGTCGGAATAGCCAGCAGGATATCCACCGCGCGCATCATGATACTGTCTGTACGACCACCGAAATAACCGGCCACAACCCCCCAGGCGGTGCCGAGAAACAAGGCCATCAGTGCGCCGATCAACCCGACCGTAAGCGAAGTGCCGGTCGCCTGTATAGTGCGTGCGTAGAGATCCCGTCCAAGATCATCGGTACCGAAGTAGTGACCACTTTCAATTGACGGTACCCCCAGGGTTTGCAGATCCCCGAGCGCCGCCCAGTCTATTTCTTCATTGCTCCATTTTGCGAACTGCGGGCCTATCATCACAAAAGCGATAATCAACCCCAATACAATCATGCAGGCTATCGCCGCGCGATTACGCAGGAAACGATCCCGTGCGTCACGCATAAGCGAGCGACCGCGCACAGCCGTGTAGTCAGTGATGTCAGCGGCGAGCGCCTCACCCTTTTTTGATCGACCGAAAATAATCTAGCCTGCCTGGTTAATGTTGATCGACCGGGCCTTGATCATCATCGCGACACCCGGCCATCGTCGAGAGAGTTCGAGCTTGACAGCCACCACCCGGAAACAACGCACGCCAATGCCTTAGACGCAAGCAGTGCTACCTGCGCACTGAAAACACCGTATAACCGCCCTGCTCTAATCACTGTCACCACTAGTACCTGATCTTCGGGTCAAACCAGGCATACGCCAGATCGGTACATAGGTTCACAACCACGGTCAGCGCACCGTAGAGAATCGTCACGCCAAGCAACACAGCATAGTCACGCGTTAATGCCGACCCCACATAAGCCACACCAAGCCCCCCGGTTGAAAAATAAAGATCGACAAACACCGAACCGGTCAGCACATACACAAACACCGGCCCAAGATAGGATATCACCGGCAGCAAGGTTGGCTTCATGGCGTGACGCCAGATAATGGTGCGTTCCGGCAGACCCTTGGCCCTTGCGGTGCGTATAAAATTGGCGTTAAGTACTTCCAGCATTGATGAGCGGGTGATTCTTGCAATAGAACCCATATAAGAAGTAGACAACGCGATCACCGGCATGATCAGGTATTGCCACTGCCCGCCATTCCAGCCACCGCCGGGTAACAGCCCGAGCCACAGGGTGAAGGTCAAAATCAGAATCGGCCCCATGATGAAGTTCGGCAGCGCCTGCGCGGCGATACCAAGGCTGACCGCCAGGTAGTCAATCCATGAGTTATGACGAATAGCAGCCAAAATGCCCAGCGACACCCCCACCAAGGTTGCCACCAGAAAAGAAAGAAACCCGTAAGTCAGTGAGATCGGAAAACCCTGCGCGATAATATCGTTGACATCGCGGTCCTTGAATTTAAATGACGGACCAAAATCAAAACGCAAAACAATATTAGACAGATAATCCCACAGCTGCTTCCAGAGAGGCTGATCGAGCCCATAGCGTGCTTCTATATTGGCCAGCACGGCGGGGGGCAACGGCCGCTCCGAGGTAAACGGCCCACCGGGTGCCGCGTGCATCAGGAAGAAGCACGCAATCACCAGCAACAGAATCGTGGGTACGGCGATCAGCAACCGCCGTATCGTGTAACTGAACATAGTCGTTCGCTGTTGGCAGCCTCCTCCCGGAGGCTGCAGCAACTGCTACTGAGCGATCTTATAGAGGTTTTTAGAGTACCAGTTCTGCTCGACATTATTGACCGGCCAATTGCCGACATCGCTGTCCATCATGTAGACACCGGCATAATGATAAACCGGGATAACCGGCATTTCGGCGGCGATGATTTCTTCGACGCGGGTATACAGCGGGGTTGTATCGTCGCTTTGCTTCGCTTTTTCGAGCAGGTCGTCGAGCTCGGCATTACTAAACTTGCCGTCGTTATAACCGGATTCACTATCAAGCAGATCAAGGAAGGTTGATGCTTCGTTGTAATCACCACACCAGGCACCTCGAGCAAGCTGGAAATCCTGATTGCCACGGGTCTCAAGGAACACCTTCCATTCCATATTGGCCAGATTCACCTTTACCCCAAGCTTTTGCTTCCACATCTGGCTCATTGCAACAGCAACCTTCTTATGTGCATCTGAGGTGTTATAAAGCATGTCTATACTCAGCGGATTGTCTGCACTGAAACCAGCTTCCGCCAGCGGCTCTTTAGCCATGGCATCGCGTTCGGCCTGACTCATTTGCGCCATTTCGGTGGTCGGTGGCTTGAAGCCGGCAACCGCGGCAGGTGTAAACGTATACGCTTCGGGCTGACCGCCGGCCATGACGTTTTCGGAGATAATTTTTCGATCAACCGCCAGTGCCAGTGCCTTGCGTACACGCACATCCTTAAACGCCTCGGGTCCGCTCTCACTCAGATTAAACGTATAATAATAGTTGCACAGACGCGGGAAACTGATCGCCACCCCGGGATGCTCTTTCTGCAATCGAGGAAACTGTCCGGCGGGCACTTCGGTACGGTCAAGCTCACCGGCCAGGAAACGTGTCAGCGCGACGTTTTCATCATTGATCACCAGGGCGACGACCTTATCAATGGTGGTGTTGTCGTTATCCCAGTACTTTGCATTGCGTTCACGCACCGAACGTTCATTTGGCAGATGCTCAGTTAATACATAAGCACCGTTAGACACAATATTCTCAGGTTTGGTCCAGTCAGCGCCGTGCGCTTCAATGACGTCTTTTGGTGCAGGAAAAGTAGTTGAGTGAGTGGTCATCTGTGGAAAATACGGCAGCGGTGCAGAGAGAGTTACCTCGAAGGTCAGATCATCTATGGCTTTGACACCCAGTTCTGACACCGGCTTGTCGCCTTTAATGATTTCACCGGCGTTGTTTATTGACATGAGCTCGACAAACCACTGGTACGGCGACGCTAACTCAGGGTCAACGGCTCGTTGCCAGGCGTAAGCAAAATCCTGTGCCGTGACCGGATCACCATTTGACCAGGTAGCATTGTCGCGCAGTGTAAACGTATACACCGTGTTGTCATCATTGGCGGTATAGCCGGTGGCGACGCCCGGCACCAGGTTGCCCTCGGCATCCTGATTCATCAGACCTTCAAACAGATCACGAACAACCTCGGCACCCGTTACATCTTCAACCACTTGCGGGTCTACCGAGCTATGTTCATCCAGCACTCGATAAGTGAAAGTCTGGTCTTCTGCAAGCTTTGCATCTGCCGGCACATGGCTGGCAGCAAATGCACTGGCGGTAACCAACGCACTGGTTAAAAGCAAAGCCTGAGTCAGCGTCGTCATTCGCATCATGTTGTATCTCCCTCTCGGTGGTTTAAGGATTATCAGTCCGGTAGCAGACTGTCTATAGGCGGTAGGGTATATTGGCACTCATGTTAAGTATAGCGAGGTACCGTGCCCTGGCGCAGTCCTTTCTAAGGCACTTTGATACGCATTGCAGCAACTGACGGTACATTGCCCGTTACAACTCACTGCAAACCACTATAAAGCCGGCAGGTCACAGCGACCGCGGTGGCGACCCTGTCCGAACTATAACGATTGACACCGATTACAAGTGTCACCCGAACACAAATCCCCAACTTGATATCGCGCTCTGATCAAATCGAACCACATTGCAGCGCAGCATCGACAGAAACCCGAAAGCCGCAATCTCTTCGGCCCTGGCGTGACCGTTTGGCTGGCAAAACAAAAAGGCTCACCACAACGCTGATCCGGCCGATCTTAACTTTCAAAAAAAATCGATTTTTATTGCTATGGCCTGAAAAATCGTTAAAAATGACCAGAAGACGCTGACCTGAAATTTCGAATTAAACAGCCGCCACCGGAGGAGCTCATCATGAGCAAAAATGTCTCGCGCCGTCACTTTTTGAAAGGAGCCGCAGCAACATTAGCCACTCCTGCCATTCTTAGTCACACACGGGCCTATGCGGCAGATCCGGTGATAAAAATCGGCCATGTCAGCCCACGCACCGGCCCGCTGGCAGGTTTCGCCGAGGCCGACGACTACGTGCTGGCCGCGATCGAAGAGATCTTCGCAGCAGGCATCAGCAACAACGGCAAACAGTATCGCGTCGAGATCATTTCTAAAGACAGTCAATCCAACCCCAACCGCGCAGCGGAAGTCGCTGCAGACCTGATTTTGCGCGACGAGGTCGACATCATCGTTGCCGCTTCTACACCCGACACCGTCAACCCGGTGTCCGATCAGGCCGAAGCCAACGAAGTTCCATGCATTACCACCGACTGCCCCTGGCAACCCTATTTTTTCGGGCGTCAGGGAGTACCGGGCGAAGGATTTGAATCGACCTATCATTTTTTCTGGGGACTCGAAGATGTCATCGGTGCCTTCCTCGACATGTGGGGCCAGAGCGGTGTAACAAAAACTATCGGTGGTCTTTTCCCCAACGATGCCGATGGCAACGCCTGGGGCGACAAGCAAAACGGCCTGCCGAAACCACTGGCCGAGGCCGGCTATAACCTGGTGGTACCCGGTCAGTACCAGCCCTTGACCGATGATTTCTCCAGTCAGATTTCCGCCTTCAAGGAAGCCGGTTGCGAAATGGTCACCGGTAATATGATTCCGCCGGACTTTGCCACATTCTGGTCTCAGTCGGCACAACAAGGCTTTAACCCGAAGGTAGTCACTATCGGCAAGGCGCTGTTGTTCCCGTCGGTTATAGAATCACTCGGTGATCGCGGTGACGGGTTGTCCTCTGAAGTCTGGTGGTCACCGAATCATCCGTTTGCCTCCTCACTGACGAACGCATCGGCCAGACAACTCGCTGATGGCTATAGTCAGGCGACCGGGCGTCCGTGGACTCAGCCCATCGGATTTAAACACGCACTGTTTGAAGTGGTCGCCGATGTGATCAGTCGTGCCGAAGACCTCGACGATCCGTCAGCCATTGTGAAAGCCATCGCCAGCACAAAACTCGACACCATTGTCGGTCCGGTTGACTGGGCTAACGGGCCGATTAACAACGTCACCAAAACGCCCCTGGTAGCCGGACAATGGCAACGCGAAAACGGCAACTACGATTTAAAAATCGTCGCCAACACCGCCGCCCCCGATATTCCGCTGACCGGTGAGTTAAAACTGCTGGCCTAAGCCACCGCTATGACTGATGTTCTGCGGCTGGAAAATCTCAGCAAAGCGTTCGGTGCTGTTATCGTCGCTGATCAACTGAGCTTTGCCGTCGCAACCGGGGAAGCCGTCGGTGTGATCGGACCTAACGGTGCCGGTAAGACCAGTATGTTCAATCTGATTACCGGCACCCTGCGACCTGACTCAGGACATGTTCACTTTAACGGTCGCAATATCACCGCAACGGATGCCGCCCAGCGTAGCCGCAGCGGTATGGCGCGTAGCTTTCAGGTACCGCAGCCGTTTTCCGGGTTAACGGTTTTCGAGAACGCTATGGTGGCTGCAACACAAGCCGCCGGGCTTCGAGGCCACAAGGCCGAACAACACTGCCTCTCTATTCTTGAGCAAACCGAACTGCTCAACAAAGCCAATGTCATGGCGGGTGGCCTGACACTGCTTGAGCGCAAGCGACTGGAGCTGACACGCGCGTTGTGCGCACGCCCGCATCTGTTGCTGCTGGACGAAATCGCCGGGGGCCTGACCGACGCCGAGTGCGGATCATTAATCAACACCATCAAGAGTATTCACCGCAACGGTGTCACAATTATCTGGATAGAGCACGTGGTCCACGCACTGCTGGCCGTGGTTGATCGACTTCTGGTGATAAATTTCGGGCAGAAAATCGCCGAAGGTAATCCGCAAGCAATTATGCAGAGCCCGCAGGTCCAGGAAATTTATCTAGGCATAGACGCCGATGCCTGAGCCGCTCCTCAGCACCAGTCAGTTGTGCGCCTGGTACGGTGACTTTCAGGCCCTGTTTGATCTCGACCTCATGATCAACGAAGGTGAAATTGTGGCTATCATCGGGGCTAACGGTGCAGGCAAAACCACATTAATGCATTCGATAGCCGGGCTCAGCATAAACAAACCACACCAGGTGATTTATCGCGGCCGACAGATTGGTGCGTTGCGCGCCGATCAGGTTGCCTTTGAAGGTATCGCACTGGTTCCTGAAGGACGCCAGTTGTTTGCGTCACTAACCGTCGAAGAAAACCTGGTGATTGGCGCGCAAACCGGACGCAAAGGCGACTGGCAGTTACCCACGGTGTACCAGCTGTTCCCGATTCTGCAGGAACGCCGCACAACTCCGGCAACCGAGCTATCCGGCGGACAGCAACAGATGGTCGCGATTGGTCGTGCGTTAATGGCCAACCCGGATCTCATTCTACTGGACGAAATCAGCCTGGGACTGGCGCCAGTGATAATAAAAACCATCTATGCAGCACTCCCGGGGATTGTCGAAGGCGGCATGAGCGCGATGATTGTCGAGCAGGATATCAGCAAGGCACTGGCGGTATCGTCGCGGTTTTATTGTTTGCAGGAAGGCCGTGTGGCCCTTGAGGGACAGTCGCAAACCGTACAGCGCGACGCGATCAGCCGCGCCTATTTCGGAGTGCAAAAGTGAGAGCGCGCAATGATCTGGATTAACGCCCTGCTACAGGGAATACTGCTGGGTGGCTTATATGCTCTTTTTGCCGCCGGGCTGTCATTGATCTTCGGTGTCATGCGACTGGTTAATATCGCCCATGGTGATCTAATCGTGCTGGCGGCCTATCTGGGATTGTCCACTACTATTGTGCTGGGTCTGCATCCGCTGCTGGCGATGATTATTGTCATACCACTGATGGCACTGCTCGGCTATATACTGCAGCGCGGCATACTTAATCAGACCCTCGGCGATGATCTGCTGCCGCCGCTGCTGGTGACGTTCGGTTTATCCGTCATCATCCAGAACGCCTTGCTGGAAGGTTATTCCGCAGACCCTCAGAAAATGAATGTCGGCGCACTGGAAACGGCCAGCCTGTCACTAGGCAGTCTGTCTCTAGGTGTGCTTCCTCTACTGACCTTTGCGATTGCTGTGGCTGTCATCGGCTCACTGCACTGGATGTTCTACCACACAGCACTGGGGCGGGCGTTTCGTGCAGTGTCCGACAACCAGGACATCGCGCAACTCATGGGACTGAACAAACGCCATGTGTTTGGTATCGCCATGGCACTGTCTCTGGCGATCACAGGGATAGCCGGTATACTGCTAGGCGTGCGCACCAACTTCGATCCATCAATCGGTGGTGCACGACTGATCTTTGGCTTTGAGGCGGTAATCATCGGTGGACTGGGTAACCTCTGGGGCACCCTGGCAGGTGGCGTCATTCTCGGTGTTGCACAAACCATAGGCGCGCAGATTAATCCGGGCTGGCAATTGCTGGCGGGGCACCTCGCCTTCCTGATTGTACTTGCGGTAAGGCCGCGTGGTTTGTTCCCGAGAATGACAGGATGAACAACACACCTCTGCAAGTCAGTCGCGGCTCACGCGCCAGTGTGACTGCCATGTTTATCGGCCTGATCATCCTGGCCATTCTGATCGCCGCACCCTGGTGGGCCGGTCGCGCCGACATGCGATTAATGGGTGAGTTGTTTTTGTATCTGTCACTGGCCAGCCTGTGGAATTTAATGGCTGGCTACGCTGGTCTGGTCTCGGTCGGACAGCAGGCCTATGTCGGCTTTGGTGGCTACGTTTTATTTGCGCTAACCATATTTGCCGGGGTACACCCGGCCGTGGCGTTGCTGGGCGCCGGTGTGCTGGCCGCCCTTGTTGCCATACCCGTGGCAACACTGGTGTTTCGACTGCGCGGTGCCTACTTTGCCATTGGTACATGGGTGGTAGCCGAAGTCTTCCGGTTGTCGTTCGCACAGGTTTCAAGTCTGGGCGGTGGCTCTGGCACATCACTGCCGACCAGCGTCATCAAGTCCATGGCCTCCGGCCGACAGGCACGGGAGTGGATGAGTTACTGGATGGCGTTAGCGCTGGCAGTGGTGGTAATCACATCGGTATTTTTCTTTTTGCGCTCGCGCAAGGGACTGGCGCTATCCGCTATCCGTGACAACGAACTGGCTGCCGCTTCATTAGGTATAAATATCTGGCGCACCAAATTTCTGGTCTACGTAGTTACCGCAGCGCTGACCGCCATGGTTGGTGCGCTCATTTTCCTGCAGAAACTGCGCATCTCTCCCGACGCAGCGTTCTCGGTCAACGACTGGACCGCGTTTGTTATTTTTATCGTCGTCATCGGGGGTATTGGCAGTCTCGAAGGGCCTATAATAGGCACACTGGTTTTCTTTGCACTGCGTGAAACTCTGGCGGACCTGGGTACCGTCTATTTAATTGCTCTGGGGTCGGTGGCGATTGTCGTGATGCTCAAAGCACCACAAGGATTGTGGGGTATTATTCGCGCACGTTGGGACTTGCAATTGTTTCCCTTGGGATATCGCGTCCATCCGCCCTCCGTTAAAAAGTAACCATCACAACACCAAACTTTCCACCCGATACCGGTGAAGGAACAAGTATGTCTCTTGACGCAGATGTCGCTATTGTCGGCGCAGGACCCGTAGGCACGCTGCTGGCGATATTACTGGGCAGGCAAGGCAAGCGTGTCACCCTGATTGAACGCTGGCCAACAATCTATGACCGCCCACGCGCCGTCACTATGGATCACGAGGTCGCCCGTATTCTGGCAACCTTCGGCATCGATGCCAACAACGACCCGGCTATCGAGTACCACGAAGAACTATACTACTGGAAAAATGCCGACCTCGAAGATTTACAGATCGTCGACTGGAAAAGCGTCTCGCCGTCCGGCTGGCGCGTTACCTACTGGTTCAACCAGCCCGAACTGGAAGCCCGTCTACACGCTATTGCCGCCACATTCCCGTCGATACAGCTGATACGTGGCTGGGAAGCAACGGCACTCACCGAAAACAATACTGATGTCACCGTGTGCCTGCAGGAAACCCAAGAGCTTGTCGGTGACAATGGCGCAGAGCAGACACTGCAGGCAAAGTATGTTGTAGGCTGCGACGGTGCCAATAGCTTTGTGCGCGAATCACTCGGTATCAACATCATCGACAAAGGCTATTTCTTCGACTGGCTGATCCTCGATATGGTGCCGCACGGAGACTATCAGGTGTCACCGGCTCAATGGCAACTGTGCGACCCGCAACGACCGACCACCCTGGTGCCCGGCGGACCCGGACGACGACGCTGGGAGTTTATGGTAAAGCCGGGGGAATCTTCAGACGAAATAGCCAAACCCGAAAGTGCCTGGACACTGCTTGAGCCGTGGGGACTCAGCCCCGACAACGCCACCCTGGAACGCAGCGCTGTATACCGGTTCCAGGCGCGCTGGGCAGAGCAATGGCGAGTCGGCCGGTGCATGATCGCAGGCGATGCTGCACACCTGATGCCGCCCTTTGCCGGTGAAGGCATGTGTGCCGGCTTCCGTGACGCGGTCGCGCTAGGCTGGCGCTTAAACGCAATCCTCGAAGGCAAACTCAACGATACTGTTCTCGACAGCTACGTCAGCGAACGTATTCACCACGCCAGACACTATATTGATTTCAGTCAGGAGCTCGGCAACATTATATGCATAGCAGATCCGCAACAAGCCGCCGAGCGTGACCGCACCATGAAAGCTGCTCTGGCCGCCCGCAATCATGAACCAATCACCGGTGATCTAGTGCATCTGGGCCCGGGAGTCTGGTGTGAAGACACCGCCGCTGCCGGTGAGCTCTCGACCCAGGGAATCGTCGAGGCAAATGGCTGCCGTGACCGCTTTGATCAAGCCGTTGGACAAGGCTGGATGGTCATCGGTCTCGACACCGATCCCGCCGACGCACTGGGCAGCCAACGCCTCCGGACACTACGGGCACTCGATGGCAGAGCCATAAAAATAGGCGCACCCGGTACCGAATGCGACGCCACTGATGTGGACGGCACCTACCGCAATTGGATGACCTCCATAAAGGCAACCTATTTTATACTCAGACCCGATTTCTATATCGCAGCGACGGCAGACTCGACAGATCATTTGTGCCACCGATTTGATGAAGTGATGGAAAAACTGTCTCTGCGCTAACCCACGGTTACCCGCTCGTTTGGACAGCCGCCTGCCGGGCCATTGTCACAACAGTGCCAGGGCCGTTATACTAATAATGTTGCCCTTGGAAAGGCGACAGGATCTTACCCAGATCACAATCAAACAACGCTGCAGCGCCGTCCCCTGACCGGCCCGGTGCCAGTCGGCTAAGCGCAGGCACAACCCTCCAAACAACACAGGCCTGCCCGATGCAACCACTCCCCGCTGCCGCAGACACTGATCAGGATTACTTCCGCCACTGGCTGGAGACCTTTGCCGGTTACGTTCGCGACGTCGATTATAGATCGGCGAGGCCATTGTTCCACCCTGACGTTATAGCGTTTGGCACACATCGGGACGTCATTGCCAGTCTTGAGCAATGGGTTAACAGCCAATGGGACAACGTCTGGCCCAGGACGACCGACTTCGAATTCGATCTGCCATCAACCAGAATACTGAGCTCTGATGACAACACGATGGCAACCGTCATCGCACCATGGAACAGCACAGGGTACGATCAGAATAACAAACCGTTTGAGCGACCCGGCCGCGCTACCCTGGTCTTTCACAAACACGCACCGCTTTGGGTATGTGTGCATTCGCATATGTCGCTAAATCGCGGTATTGCGCAACAGAGTTTTGCCAACCGACCCGTCAAAAATCGCTAGAACAAACCTGGATCAAGACACTCGACGCCAGCACACTGCAACCGCGTTTAGAGTAACAACGATCCGCACAGGTTTCGGATCAGGCCCTGACACCAGCCCATGGCCGACCCCGACAAATTTGCCGGCCCGAAACCCTTTGTGCCTCAAGAGCCACAGACGCCTGCATTTTGCACAGGACACGTTTAACGTTGGTGCGGTTTAGATGCACTGACCAACCATGGCAATAATGTGGCGGCGGCTTTCAAAAAACGGCAAAAAATACAGCGTTTTGCAATTGTCAAACGGGATGTCGCCGACTGCGACCTGCCGCCCAATCAGGAGACAGACAAAGGCCCTGTCAGCACAACGCATTCCGGCCTGTGACCGCGTTCACCATTCACATGTCCGGTTTTATGCGATGTTGCATCGCCCTTTCAACTCAACCGGCGAAACCTGATGAATACTGTTGTTACGGCTTTTTCCAACACCTTCTCGCTTGTCGCCGCCCTGGCAGCGATTATTTGCGTCGCCGACGTGTTTGGCTGGAGACCCCCGACTGCCAGTGAATCAACCGGAAATCTGCCCATCGTATCAGTAGCACAAACCCCCGAAGCCATTGAATTCTCCCCAGGTTTTATCAAGATCTGATACTTCCTGCCAGTCAAAACAACAGTGGAATCACACCACTAACGCGATCCAACGGTCAGATTTAACCGCTTTAATCGTCGCCTCCGGACTCCGCCAATACTCAGTCCTACAACTGTCTGTCAGCAGCCATTTCCTGCGTAATACTCAAAAATTCATCAACATCACCAGCGCTATGGCAATGCAACGGCGAAACTCTGACCGCACCCTGCAACCCGAATGATTCCAGCATCCGCTTTGAATACAAACTGGTATTTACCCGCTCAAAAACGGTGACACCACGTTTGTCGTACTCCTTTACGGCAGCGACAGGATCAAGGTGTTTGAAATTAATAGCCAGAATCAAATCCCGCCGGGTCAGATCCTGATGATCCAGATAGACATCCACGTTGGCCAGTTTTCGCAACCCGATTGTCGTATCCGTGCCATCCAGCAACCGGGCGAGCAAGGCTCGCTCATGTAACGCAATCATCTGCATGCCGGCAACAAACTGAGATCGCTGTTCGGCACTGTCTGTTGCGTATGATCCTAGTTCGCAAACGTAGTTGATGATTTCACCAAACATGGCATACTGCGCCGGATCAGCACTGCCTACATCCCAGTATCTGTCCGGCTTACCGTTGAGTTTGTCATGCGTCAGTGCGGCCACTCTGTCAGAAAGCCAGGCCAACCCCATTCCACGATTACCGAAAAACTTATAAGGCGCAATGCTGATCCCATCGACAGGCGTCTTTGTGAGATCAATAACATCGTGCGGGGCATGCTGCACAGCATCAACCAGAACATACAAATCAGGCTTAATCTTTCTGGCCTGCGATACTATTGCTTCGATATCAAGCTTCGCACCGGATATATTTGATGCATAAATAACACTAAGCAGCGCGGTATCCTGATCAATTAACGAGATGATCTCGCCGACATCTATGCCGCCGGTAGCCTTGTTACTGCCAGCAACCCGCAATTCACGCCCGGTGCGTCGGGCGTTCTGCTCCATTGCATCGTAAGATGAAGGATGCTCTAACACCGTAGTGACCATATTGCTGCCAGACGCACTATCAGAAACAACCCGCACCATATCAAACATTGCTTTTGAAGCGGTCAGCGCAGTGTACACAGTGCCACCCTCCACATTCAGCATCATTCTGAAACCCTGCTGCCCGTTGTTCTGAATATCCTGCAAGTAAACCGCAGTATCATGCAGACGCTCAGGGCAATCCGGTGTCGCGGCAAGTCTGGCATAGGTCTCGACACACTTCTTCAACCGAAACGAACCACCAGCGTTGTCAAAAAAAAGACGACGACGGTTGTTTAAATCAGTATCAACGAAGTGGAATGCGTTTTTTACATGATGCATAACCTCATCTGTAAAGAGTTTTCCCTTCTTAATTTCCGATATTGCCATTTTTTGCATCCGAGATTTTCTGTCAGGCAAGGTAACAACCTTGCCTGTGATTTAACCCTGTTATATCCGTGTGAATAATAACCATTTATCAGGCATAACG
>CALKXD010000234.1 GCA_938003855.1 uncultured Granulosicoccaceae bacterium
GCTGCACATATTTTAAATAGTGATTATTCAAAGAAAATATAAATGCCTTCGATACAGCGCATTATAGTTGCCGGTTAACAATTCCCAGCCACTAAAAAGCCACAAGACAATCGCTTACCTGACGGATAGGTCTACTACCTAGGGACATACGCAACCGAGCGTGTAACTATAATCACACGGCATGGATACACCTTCGTCAGAACGGAGGTCGTGCGCCGTAATTTATTCACAGCCAAACCAGCTTATTGACAACTTCTGTTTTGCCAGTAAAGGACCTACTGCATGAACACTGCACTCGATTTCTTTACCTCATACTACGCTTTATTGTTCTTTGGCATCGCCTCCGGTGTACTTAGTACATTCGCCTACATCCCTTACATCATCGACACCGTCGCCGGTCGCACTCACCCGCAGAGAGCCTCGTGGCTCATTTGGTCAGTCCTCGGTTCGATAGCATTTTTCTCCCAGATCTACGAAGGAGCCACTTCATCCCTGTGGTTTGCCGGTGTCCAGATCACTGGAACCATTATTGTTTTCGTACTGTCGATCCGGGTTGGCAAAGGTAACTTTCTCAGCAAAACAGACTACATAATTTTGTTTGCAGCAACGATCGGACTGGTGCTCTGGTATTTCACTGAGACGGCGGCTTATGCTCTGGCGATTACTATCAGCATCAGCTTGCTCGGTGGTGTTGCCACAGTAACCAAGGCTTATCGTGATCCGGAAAGTGAAACATTGCTAACGTGGGTGGTATCGCTAATCGCCTCTGTCTGCGCAATACTGTCGGTTGGATCATTGAACCTGATCATTCTCGCCTATCCCTTATATCTGTTTACCTTGTACTTTGCATTTGTCACAGCCATTTTACTTGGACACGCCAGAAAACGTATGGCAGACAGCGAAGCCCCCTCCCGCACTGCACCACAGCGTATGTCACTTCCTCCATTGGCGACGGCACTCAGACTTAGCGCTGATGCGGTAATCGTCTGTGCTGCTGTGATCTTCACGGTAAGCTGGTTTATTTCAAATTCCGCGTCACTTAGGCTGCAAGCACCTGACGTTAAAAATAACCCCACCGTGGCCGTCATCAGAGAAAACAGGTTCGCCGCTGAAGAGATATCAGCGCCAATCAACAAACCTGAAACCCCCGGCATGGTGCCGCTTATGGTTGAGTCAAACCACGAAACACCGGCAACCGGTTCAACGATAGTTGTTGTAGCATTTAAACTGAACGTTCCTTCTGACAACCAGTTTAGAGCTCTCCACGCTGATGATCCTGTCTACGGCACCGTACTCACCCAACTATCTACCTGGCTGGCTAATAACAATATCGGCCTGGAACAACGCCCACCTGTAAACCTGGTTGCAACGTCAGTGGATCACGCTGGCACACTGCCAGAGAAAACTATTGCGGAGCGGCCGTTACCAATATTCCCAACTGACGGCGTCGACTTGTCCGCTTTAATCTTTCCAAAATTAACGACTGTTGGGTTCAACAGGGCCAAGTCTGTAAATAGACCCTCATTGACTAACGAAGAACTCCAGTATCTGGATAGCAGCGATCCATTTTCCAGACTGACGGTGACCGGCGAGAACACAAGGTTGTATAACACTGCCCACAGTATCAACGATTTCGCAATACCACTGCGGCGGGGTACCACACTTATCGCAATCGCCACAGACGGGGAGTGGTTTAAAGTGAGATCGGCCTTTGGCGAACAGGGTTACGTCCACCGCCACTACGTTGCTGTAGATGCGATAGCGATGAACCTGCGAGAGAAATAGATGATGGTAAATTTCAAAACATTCATCAGCGCAACGTCGTTCATCGTCATCGTTATCATCGCTACGGCGTTTTCTTCGAACACATTGGCCGACTGGAATGGCTATGTGAACGAAAAAACACTGGACGATCGGCCTTACGGTTATTTGACATCCTCGAGCATTTTAAGCGAATATCGCAAATTAAGAATCGTTTGCTTTCCTGCCGATGAGTATCGACTGTATCTGGACGAGTCCATAAATACGGCGGCAGAAACCATAGATGTTGTTCTAACGGTTGACCAATTGCCACCGCCGGCACTGACGGTCCAGCGCAACGGGACAACGATGTTTGTGTCCAATCACAGCGCGGGTTTCTGGCCGCTGATTGCGCAAATGTCTGCCGGTGCAAAACTAACAGTGACTACCGGCAATGGGCCACAATACACCTATAGCCTGATTGGATTCACCAGATCCTACCTTGACAACTGCGGTTGGATGACGTCTTCCATTGAATACCGGGCATTTCTCGATAGGTACCGATAGAGTCCATTGGATCACAAAGCCAACGGGCATTCGCCCCTCGAATCTGTCTGCCGGTCATTAAACGGCTTTGTGGTAGCACACCGGAACCGGGAAGCCTGCTCTGCTGCAGAGCTATTTCCA
The DNA here is from genome assembly GCA_938003855.1 of uncultured Granulosicoccaceae bacterium. Taxonomy (GTDB): domain Bacteria; phylum Pseudomonadota; class Gammaproteobacteria; order Granulosicoccales; family Granulosicoccaceae. The sequence goes on from CALKXD010000234.1 coordinate 2,428, forward strand.
AACAGGCATCGAAAGGTCGCTGATTGGCCTGAGTGCATTGCCTGACGGCGTGCGAGCTTGCCGTCGCGGTTGCGCGGCGACTCTCTCGTTTCTCTGTGTAAAGAACGAATGCCCCGGCAGTGATCGGGCCACACAAACAACCCACGATCATCAGCCAATACCGGAAAGCCAGTCTCCGACAGGCGGCTACCAGCTAACTGACTCAGGCACTGGTGTCATTGAACCAAGCCTGACTGAACAGTGCTGCTATCGGAAATTTGGAATTAACCCAACTCACCTGAAAATTAACATTACTGTGACAATAGTGTAAATAGGCAAACACTCCGACAGCGCCCGGCTTGAAACTATTAACCCGGTATCATCCACATCACTCAATCCGATAGTCGCGGGCTTCAGTCAGGGTAATCTTATCCACAAGCAGCAGATTAACACGACCCCTGCTGCGCCTGCACAGGTAAAAATACCGAATCAGGTACAAATACCGCTTAAAAACAAATACTTAAATATAAAATAATTACCACCCCATTGTGAGGCATCTGCTAAGCACTATACAATAACAGCTGATCACAGCAGACGAAGTGAGAGCGTTAACACGTATGGCCGGGTGGGTGTTTCTGGCTAATGACTTTCAACTATTGATAGACTTGCGTAGCACCTATCTAGGTCGCTGACCCAGTGCACTCGCAGTCGCTTTATGCGTAAATCTGCACGGCCCGTAGTAATGGACTTAATACGATTGGGCTTCGTGGACAACACCGTAAATTAAAATGGAGGTTAATTTTATGAAATACCTGCGCAACGTGATTGGCACCGGATTGATGATTTTCTCCGCTGCAGCAATGCTCTTTTCCACCTATTCGGTGGCCGAACCCCGGTCTATGACAGAGATTCAAAGCTCTGGAGAATTGCGAGCTTGTGTACCAACGGCTAACCCGCCCGACGGAAAAGTGATCCCTGAGGGGTGTACCGGTAACTGCGGCTACGAAGGCATCATCGGGGAACTGGTAGAAGTCTTCGCTAAATCACTGGACCTAACCCCTAGCTACTGGGTTTCCAACTGGGATGGCCTGTTTCACAACGCAGACGGAACAACAGACAAAGAGGCCAGCTACACACCGAGGCTACTGGAGACCGGACAATGCGACATGATTGGTGCCGTTATGGTTTCACTTGACTGGCGCTTGAAAAAAATGGATATGGAGTGCTTTATACCAAGCCGCATGATGGTCGTGACTCACAAAGATCGTTTAGGAGAATTCCAGTCAATTTCAGATCTGGGCGGTCGCACGGTCTCTGTTGAGCAAAGCATGTCCCTTCACACCTGGATAGAAGATCTGAACGAAGACCAACTGGCCGATAACCCGGTGCAAATCACTTTTCGGCCGTTCGACGACAGCATACCTGCTGTAGATCGCGGCGATGTTGACTTCACTGTTGTCGGGGTACTGGACGCGCTCTACCACACACGCAACCTGGTTGAAAATTCAGCAGCGGCATTTGCCGTAGGCCCGCTCGACATGGGTTGCTGGGGTATGCGCAAAGGGGACACGGAAATGGCAGAACTTATAAGTAATTTTTTTGAGGAACAGACTGCCAACCCGGATTCGAACCTCAACGAAATCTGGTCAAATTATTATGGTTTGTCCTTTTTTGAGTTCCTTCGGCTTGTGAGTAAGATCGAATGACAGGACGAGTTACCTATTGCCTGATATTATATTTTTCGCTAATCGGTCTACCGGCTGCGGCTACCCTGGACCCTGTCAGTGGATCACGCGTCCTGCGTGCCTGCCTGGCCCCCATCGATCCGGCCCTCGTGCGAGTAGCGCCGGAAGGCTGCGAAACCGAATGCGAATTTACCGGGCTCGTGGTAGATCAGGTACGGGCGTTCGCAGACTCGTTAACAGATATAGAAGTACAACTGGTGGAGGTCGGCTGGGCCGAGCAATTCGAAAACAACCACGGAGTGGTCGATAAGCCCGCCGCCTATACGCCCCGTCTGCTGCAGGACGGCAGTTGCGACATGTATGTTTCGAATTTGTCTGTGCTGCCTTGGCGGGAGACCAAGGTTGCAATTGTACCCTTGTATCAAAATCGCATGATTGTCATGATCAGATCAAAACGGGAAGCCGACTTCCCTGATCTCCAGGCACTGGCCGGAAAGACCGCGATTGTTGAAGAGCAATCGTCGTTTCATTCATGGTTACTGGAAAGAAACGCCGAACTGTTTTACAACCATCCAGTGACAATTCAGCTCGCCGATGAAACCCCTCCGTTTGATCTGGTCGCCTCCGGTTTATTTGATTTCACGATTACCGACGCCGACATCGCAGTCTTCGCCATGAAGAACCGTCACAAGGGCCTGACCCCCGCTTTTGCGGTTGGACCCATTCAGCAATTGGGCTGGGGGGTTGGCACCGATAATACTGACCTGCAGACATTAATTACTGAATTTTTTCAGCAACAACGTGCAGACATCGACTCCCCGTTGAACAAGGCCTGGCGATCACATCTAGGCATCACAATCAACGAATTTGAATCACTGATTCAAAGCCTGCCGACCACAGAGCGCTAAACCGGAATGTCCAGAAGCTATCGTGGTTTGGCCAGTCTGAATCGCTCACTGAGATTGCAACTGGTCACGGGAATTGTCGTCATTCTGTTAACCGTAATCCTGCTTCTGACCACAGTAATTGCCCGCTTCGCCACCCGGGTCCTTGAACAGCAAACCAGCACTCAGCTATCCGGGCTCGCCAGTCAAAGCGCCCGTACCGTGAGCGATTTCCTGGACGCCCGTGCTGCCACTGTAGACTTGTGGGCAGCAGATTCGCTGTTGCTATCAGTCGTAAAAGACCCTGGATTAAGAGCCGTTTTCCTGCCCGGCCTGGCTGGCTACCTGACCAGATACGCCGAGCAGGAACCATGGATTGCGGATGTCTATGTTGTTGCGGATGACAACCTGGTGTTTTCCCTGTCCGGCAACGTCTCGGCCGACAATGCCAGCACGCTACTGGCACAACTCACAGCGCCGGATAACCCCACAGTGCAACTGCTGGCAACCGATAACACCGGGCACAATCCCCGACTGGCGATACGGCGCAATGTGCGCGATCGCGGGCAGATGCTGGAAGGAGTGGCGGTTATATTGCTGTTAAATTTGCAAGAGGTACAAAATCAACTGTTTGCGGACAGTTCAGTTGGCCATTCCGGGCTGCTGACACTGTTGGCTAAAAACGGCACACCGCTGGTAGATATGAAAGAGCTGGCATTTCATTCCGCTAACCTGCATGCCGACTCGAGAAGCGCAATCAATGATCACTTTCTCATTGAAACCAGACCTGTCGCTGATACTCCTCTGCAGGTGATCAGTCTGGCAGACCTTGAAATTATTGAAGCTCCGGTCTGGAATTTAATCGCAGTAATCTCGCTGCTTGGTTTTGGTTCGGTTGTTGTAGGCTTTCTAGGAACAGTCTATTTTACCGGCCGCGTCACCGCACCCATACGCCAGCTGACCAGCGATGCCCGCAAGCAAACCCGACTTCGTTTTGGGCAACAGAATCACTACACAGTGGCGCACCCGCCTCAGAACGATGTCACCGTCAAGTCCATTGGCGTGAGTTATGGAGAAGATGAGGTGGGTGAGCTGGCGGCAGTTTTCGAACAACTTAACAGCACCACCGATCAACTCACTGAGGCGAACTCACTGCTGGAAAAGCGCAATACTGATCTTGATGTAGCTCGAAGCACGCTGCGTGACAACCTCGACCGGCTTGAGCGGGAACTCAACAGTGCCCGAACGCTGCAAATGAGTATGGTGCCCATCGCAACAGAAGCACTCATACCGTGGCCGTCAGTCCGTGTGGCTGCCACCATGCAGCCTGCCCGTGAAGTCGGTGGTGACTTCTATGATTTTTTTGCCGTTAACGAGCATACGCTTTGCGTTCTTATCGGTGACGTCTCCGACAAAGGTACCCCGTCAGCCTTGTTTATGGCGCGCTCCCTAAGCCTGGTGCGTTTTGCAGTCATGCACTCAGCCAGCACAAACGGCGGAACACCGGAGCCCGCTGAAATTTTCCAGCAGGTTAACCCGGAACTGTGTAAGAACAACTCCACCCGTATGTTTGTCACCTTGTACCTCGGTTTTCTAAATGTACAAACCGGCCACCACCATTACGCTAACGCCGGACACATCAGTCCGATAATCTGCTCGACTGGAGGCGTGCGACAAATCACCGAAACATCTCCGGACATGCCACTTGGAATAAACGTCGCAGCAAAATACCAGAATCATTCAGCACAGTTGCTGCCGGGCGAGCAAATGATATTGTTCACCGATGGTGTCACAGATGCCATGAACCCGACGCGTGAATTTTTCGGTATACAGCGGCTAAAGCATCTCATTTCCCGGCAACGCAATCCAACCCCGGTGACCATGGTTGAGGCCATTACCACCGGGATAAAGTCATTTTCACAAAATGCAGACCAGTTTGACGACATCACCATTGTGGCACTAGCTCACACCGCGCACGACTCGCCCCGCTGAAATAGCTGCAGCATAAAAGCCGGCGTTCCTGCGTGACATCACAGCACCACGCCTGAATATTCACACGGCCTTTCACCGACTGAACAGTCAGCCGATACCCTGATCCGCACATCTACTCCGCCTAACGGGCAGAGTAATCCTGCTGCCCTCGTAACTGGTACTGAGCCGTAGACGCCAGAAGCGGCGCTATCATCTCTGATACAGACTAGGTTGGTCGCCTATAGCACAACGGTGCGCCTGCAAGCACACTAGTGTTTCCACTACAAAGGTTAAAATAGACATGCTATCAACATTAGCCGGAATGCTGGCCGGACTGGGGCTGTTTTTTGTTGGTCTTTGGACGCTGACTGAAAACCTCAAGCTCGCTTCCGGACGCCGCATGCGCCAGGCGTTTCAAAAATACACCCGACGCCCGGCACAAGGCTTTGCCTGGGGCATTCTGACAGGCGCTGTGGCGCAGAGCCTGACGGCCATCGTGTTTATTCAGGTCGGAATGATTTCGGCCGGACTGCTAACCGTGCGAGCAGCAATACCCATGTTAGCGGGCGCTAATGTCGGCTCTTCGATGCTGGTCTTTCTGTCCACCATTGACCTCAGGATTGCCGTGCTGGTCGCCCTGGGCATCAGTGGCATTGCGCTGACACAAAGCAGACACGAGGCCATCAAACCATTTGCGCACGGATTTTTCGGCCTGGGACTGTTATTTCTAGGCATTCAGTTTATTCAGTCAAACGCCGCGCCACTGGTTGATCAGCCATGGATCAGAGAGTACCTGACCGGCTCGAGCGAGTCGTTCATTCTGGTGTTTATCGTTGCTGCGGTGTGCGGATTCCTCACGCAATCGGTATCAGCCGTAACAATTCTTGCCATCTCACTGGCGCTTGCAGGTGTGCTCAGTACCGACCTCACTATTCTTACAATTTACGGCTCACAACTGGGATCCGGTCTGGCCACATTAGTGCTGTCATCCGGCCTGCGTGGTTCGGTTCGTCAAATCGCATGGCTGCAGATCTACCTTACGAATATTTTTGGCACCACGTTGTTTGTGGTTTTCTGGGTGCTCGAAAGCTGGTATGGAATCCCTCTGGTTAAAGCCCTTTTGCAGAGCTTGTCCGATGACATTTCACGGCAGATGGCTTACCTGTACCTGGTACTATGCGGCCCTATGGTCGTTGGCTTGTTTTTCCTGCCACTGATCGAGCGAACTCTAAACGCAGTCGCGCCACCATCGCAAACAGAAAAGGACGCACAACCGAACTACATAAACAAGATTCCGTTAGCCGACATAGAGGGTGCACTGAATGCCTGCGAACGCGAACAGACACGACTCATGAATTACATCGCCAGATTCTACAACATCACGGACGGATCAGAGACAGGACACACACTGGACTCGATGTCAGAGTCCTATCGTCTGCTGGCAACAGAGCTTGACTATTACCTTGATGATCTGGGCTATCAGCGACTGTCCCCTGAGCAGTATGGCCGTTTAAACCGCATTGCATTTAGACAGCGGGTGCTGCGTTCACTGGCAGAGCTTACTGAAGAATGCATGCCGTTACTGAACCACAACGTGGAAGCCTCGCCCGGTATGACCAGATTTGCAAATCTGGTCGGTACAGGACTTCAGACAACAGTCCTGACCGCACAAAGCGCACACGTCGATGGTCAGAGCCGGGACCTGCAGCGTTTGTCTCATATGGTCGGGGACCGCAGTGAAATTCTCGACCAACTGCGACACGCCTATTTAACCCGCCACGCCGTCGATGCCGGCGAAGAACGGATGCGTGTTGTGCGGCTTACCGTAGTTGCAGAAAGAATGTTCTGGGCACTGGACATGCTTCGCAAAACCCTGACATCGCAATTCACCGCACCAGTACTAAAGAACTAACTGATCCGCCGCTGTAATCACCGGACTGCCCGCCAGAGCATTAGTTAATCCGCTAACCTCTAGGAGATTCGAAACGCGCTCGAAAGACCACATAAATCAAACAACTCTCGTACTTCTTCAGAGAGGTTGCACAGCGCCAGGCCACCACCTGCTTCTTCGGCGGCATCAGTTGCGACAAGCATGGTTCGAAAACCAGCGCTGGTTAAATACTCCAAGCCAGCCATATCCAGCGTCATCTCTGCATACCCGCCTTTAGCCAAACCCTTCAAATGCTCAGTTAACTGGGAAGCGTTACCACTGTCGATCCGACCTCGCAAATGCACAGTTACTGCGCCGTTACCACGTTCCTCGTCTATCGTTAAACCGGGTATCATAGTGGGGTCTTCCGTCGTCAATCTATTAATTTTTTTTGTTACAATAGTTAAATTGGTGTTATCGATCCACTGGTGAGTAGCGGTATCGATCAGCGCATGAACCATATCCAACCCCCGTCCACCTATAGAGGGGCGCTCCTCATCTACGGCATAGCGAGCTTGTGTCGGGTCAAATTGAGGGGCTGGATCACGAATCTGCATCTTGAATGTTTCTCCATCCACAGACATCAGCACCTTTATCAGGCCGGCTATATCCGGGTTGTGAGCAAAACCATGACGCAGTATGTTGCTCACCAATTCATCCAATACAATTTGAAGACGCGTAGTGGCAGTTCGAGGCACTGCGTTCGCCAGTGCCAGGTCGTTGAGTGCTAAACGTGTCGCATCTACGGCAGGTTTATCCGGTGGAATTGTTGTTGCTACAGATCTGAAATGCAAACTCATACGCGTTTCCAGCCCTCAGGCATCAATACTGGCGACATCCAGTGACCCGATCGCTGCATCGCCAAGCGCCCAGAAGGCACAGGCGACGGCAAACACTGCACCTTCAGGGGTTGCGGTTGCCATAGCTACAGTACCAGCCAGTGCTCGAAACGGCAAACGAGCCCACATAGAAGTGAGAAACGGACGCTCCCGTTTAGTGTCATCATTAATCCAGAACAAACTCGGCGTGATAACACGGGAGACAAACCACAAGACCGGCTGATCAATCCATCTGCTTAATATTTTTTGTAGCCATCCCTGTTGTTTATCTTCGGACTGATCAAGACACACAAAATAGCCACCCTTGTATGTCAGCAAACCTGCAAACACGACTGACAAGCCCGTCAAGGCAGTTACCACACCTAATAAGGTGAGCCCCTGTTGAGCGCCACTCATAGACAGACTAAAGCCCCCAAGGCTCAACGATAACCCGCCAATTTTCAATAAAACCGGATGCTCCGTTGCCTGCCGGAGAAACGCCGATCCGACAACAAAAAATACCGCTGACGCGGTCAGCCAGGTAGTGCCGTATGCCAGCGCCACCCCGACAAGGCCCAGACCTGCCACTGCGGCAACATGGTCAACCCACCCCTGGCTCTGCCCCGGCACGAACTGACCGAGCAACCCACGCAATACCACTATCCAGACTATCACCAGTGCAACACCAAGGGTGACTGCAACATCAGGATAATACTGAAAAACTGAGGTAAGCCAACTATGCGCCTCTGTGTCAGCGCTGCCCTGCACCCCGGCCCAAAGTGAGGCCAGTCCGCCCGCACCGGCGACGGCCGCAATGATATTGCCCCCTTCGTATCCGACAAATTGAATATTCAGTGCCTGCGGCCGTAACACGCTCAACCATGGCAGACATCCGTGTCTGTTAATCTTCCCTAGCAGGGTCATTTGACAACCTCCATCACTTTGCTTAGCGTCAACTATAGGGTTGCCGCTGTCTATCAACCATAGGTCACACACCTATGGCCAGCGGCGTGACTCAGGCTCAAACTCAAGTTGAGTTTTACACTATTGATATCGCACGGACGGCTGGAATCGATTTTGAAGAAGTCACAGATCGGTGTTTTTCTTGTAGACGACCACCCGATTGTCGAGGCCGGGATACGTCTGGGTTTTAATCTCACCGACGATTTTCATCTGATCGGCACTGCGCTGTCACACGACCGTGCACTTAATATAATTGGTGCGCTTGCACCCGATATCGTTATTCTGGACCTCGTCATAGAGGGGGAGCTTCAACTCGATTACATAAATCTGTATCGCAGCCTGTTGCCATCCCACGCACGTATAGTGGCGTTTTCGTCACTCGAAGCGAAAATTTTTTCTGACAAGTGTCAAATGGCCGGTGCCGACGGTTTCATTTCAAAATCAACCTCGCCGCATGAGTTAGTCAAAACACTACGGACAATCTTACAGCAACCCCTGCGGACCGATCAGCCGCCTCAAAACGTTGAACAGATTAGTGATCTTTGGCTGGAAGAAGTGAATCTGACCGCACGCGAAAAGGAAGTCGCCGGACTTCTGGCACATGGCTGCGCCATCCAGACAATTGCAAATCAACTTGGCATATCAAAAAAAACAGCGGCTATTCATCGCGATAACCTGCGCGGGAAACTCAATTGCAGCACCAGTAGTGAACTAATCGCATTACTTGCACGCCGTCGTTCCAGTGCATATCAATGAAGTTCAATCGGGCCGCGATTACCTCGTGCGACATCCTGCCGGCGGCACTGGTTTTAGTACTTTGGTGGGTATGCCTGACCTTCGATGGCAGTGTCTGGCTGGCAGCGGGCGTTGCCGTCTACAGCGGCAGAGAACTCGGAATCCGGTTTTATCTGATGGCACTACTGGCCACCGGTATCGCTGCCCTGGTGGCGGGCCTCAATGTACCCGCCGCGTTAGCGTTAATTGTCGCGACGGCGTGCGCCATTATATATGCCCGCTCCCGCTGGAAATACCACCCCACGGCGGGTAGCAACCTTACCCGACTGACGGAGATTGCCACCGACGTAATTATTCCTGCGGCAATATTCTCTACGACGTATGCAATTCTTGTCCGGGACTGGACACCATTGCAGACACTGCCGGCAGTTGGCAGCGGCCTGATGATGCTCGCGCCGATGCAACATCAAAAGCAGATACACTGGCCAGCGCTGATCAGCGCTGGCCTGGCAAGCCTGCTCGTCCTGATTCTGGCCGAGTCAACCGGCATCACTGCCCTGACGGTACTGATTGGCAGCTTCGCATTGTTGTTTCTGTCGCAGCACAAGGCGCCCGATGTCTGGTCCGCCGCATTGGCAGGAACGGCGATAGCGCTATCACTAATAAATTTAACCGGCGGCTGGATAACCGACTCGATGGTATTCATTGCGTCGATAGCTGTCTATTTTGCCGGAACCCATGCACAGGAAGTTCGCAATCAACTGGCAGAAGCGGAAGACCGCATTATGCGCCGTAACAACCGGATGCGTTATCTGCTTAATGAGCGCGACGAAGTCACCGCCCTCGCCGTGCACGACCTGCAGAGCCCGATTCAAGCCATTGGAGGCCTTCAGGAGACCCTGCTGCATATGCTGAACACCGGTAAGCAGGACCCTGCCAACATGCGGCAGGCACTGGAAGTCGCCATTCGCACAAGTCACGACTTATCAGACCGCATCGGCAGTATTCTCAGTAGCAAACGACCGCACCTGGGAGGGCAAAGGGAGGTCTCTGATTTATCAGAATTGGTTCGTGATGTCGTCGCGTTGCACCAGATCAGAATCAGCGAAGGCGGCATTCATATTGAGACTTCTGTACCTGAGGTATCGGTCACCGATGCAGAAGAAGTAAAAGACATTCTCGATGTCCTTCTGGACAATGCCATTACCCATACTGATCAGGGTTGTACGATCAGTTTCAGCGGCTCGGTTAATGAGACGCAGCAAACGGTCAAGCTACGGCTAACAGATACCGGTCCCGGTATATCTGCGGACACCATTGATAAAATCATGGTGCAGCCTTCCGACACCAACACGCACGGAAAACGTCAGGGCATCGGACTCTACCTTGCGCAGAGACGGTTACGTAAACTGGCAGGATACCTCGACGTCTCTTCTCCTGAGAGCGGAGGCGCGTGCTTTGAAATCACACTTCCGCTAACGGACAGACGTATTAGCATCTAGTTTGTCCATACGGAATCCAGTGGTAAGCATTAATAGCAATATAACCCTGTTTCAACATTCGATACCAGTCTACTGTTACAGCTCGTTTTCACCGGTAACAAAGCGATAGCTTTTCTGAACAAGCTGAAATACAACATCCAGCTGCTCAGTTGACTCCGGTGTATATAACATGACAAACCCTTGCATCCCTGGTTTGCTGGCAGCCCAGGGATGAGGCACAGCCCAACCGGCGTCTACTGCAACCCTAGCCAGTTCTGGAGGTAGCGATGCGTGCAAACTACCATCGGGATGTAAGTGCGCAAACTCACGACCGCGAATCATCGAGCCCGCACGAGCAAGCTTAGTCTCATCTCGCAGCCAGAATCCTGTAGAGCCGGCACGTCCGACAATAGTGCCACGCAATTCAATACCCGCAATTTCTGACACCCGCTGCAGTAATTCTGTTGATAATTCCGGCACTGCTTGAACATCAATTTGAATATGAGGAATACCGTCAGTGGTTACGGGCCTCGGGCCGGTACGCGGAGGTAGTTTCAAATCCTCCGCCGCTATAGAGAGTGCCCACACAGTCCCTGCAACGCTGATCAACAAACAACAGACTTTCAGTGATAATTTCATTGGCTTCTATTTTCCAGTTAGCACCCCGGCGGCGATCAGGCTTAGGGTCGAGATGAAGCACGCACACTGCCGGACAACCCTTGCCCGATTGACAAGGGCTTGGACAGTATTAGCGAATAGCTCAGGTGACCCTATCGTCCAGTGGTTTTTCAACCGCGCTGAAGTTTGCTGGCACAGATCATCACAGAGCCGGTGTTGTTTACTTGCCGTGATACGCTTGACTGACTGCGTAGCTGTCTTCAAACCAGTGCCACAGTACCACCTGCCCATCCCGTACTTTGGCACGTAACGCAAAGCTGAAATCACCGATTTCTTTACCCGAAGCCGTTGTGATCCCGTTCATTTCGCCGAACACGGCAACAGTGTCACCTGAAGCCAGGACATCGGTATTATCCCATGCTGTGGTTTGGAAGTTTTTACCAAACACCGGTAAAAAGCCGAGGATTTTATCCTTGCCAACCCAGGGACCAATCCAGGGCATGGCGCTGTCACCCTCATTGTGCCAGACCATATCGTCTGCCATCAGCTCAAGCACAGTTTCCATGTCACCGGCACCTACTGCTCCCATAAACGCCATTACTGTGTCGTGCGTTGCCTGACTCTCGGCATCCATATCGGCGGCCGCTACCCGCGCGTTTAGCGATACTGCTAAAACAGCACCGAGGATGGTATTGATAATAATTGAACGTGTCATTTGATTTTCCAAAGTGTGTGCCAATTGCGTGGGCAATAGATGGCAAAAGATTTGTTTACGGCTTATTTGCCACTCAGTTGCTGTAACGCACCCGCCCAATCTTCTACGTGGTAGGAGCTCACAATCATGCCATTTCGAATAGTGTGAATATCAATAGTCAGGATATCGAACCCCCTGCCCTGACCATCAACACCAAACAACGCTCCCTGTGGGGTGCCCGTGGCGCGGCTGCGTACAACGACTTTATCACCATCCTGAATCATCTCTTCGACAGCCCAGTTGAGGTCAGGGATCAACTTTGCAAAAAAGCCGCTGACCTGACCGATAAACTGATCGCGCTGTTTGTTCTTGCCCGAGTAATCACCAATGCTCTGCCAGTCTTCTGCGGTCGCGGCCTTAAACGCGGCGGCATGCTGCTCTGAGCCGGGATTACTTAAAAAATCGTAGAAAGCCTGCACAACAACCTTGTTGTCCGCAGCCGCAGCGCTGGCGGCTACGGGAAGCATAAACAACGAAACTGCTGCAATAAAAACTCTGAATGTCACCATAGTAAATTTCTCCTTAAGCGATGTTGGACTGTGGGATGGAACGACAAACAGAATGAACAATTTTTCTTTGTTTGATAAGATGGGTCAAATAACACTAACTGTTCGGATATATTGAATAATGCTCGATCAGCTGCGCCAGATTGCTATTTTTGCCAAAACCGTCGATCACGGTTCTTTCCGGGGTGCCGCGCGCGAGCTTCGATTGTCGCCCTCCGTCGTCAGCCACCACATCTCCCAACTGGAAGAACACCTTGGTGTTGCCTTGCTTTACCGGTCCACCCGCAAGCTTGCCCTGACCCGCGAAGGCGAGCAGCTACTGACCGCCACCTACCCGATGCTCGAGGCGGTTGAAGGGGTGTTTTCACAGTTATCCAGTACTTCCAGTAGCCCGACGGGTGAACTCCGACTGACAGCACCCGCTGTTCTTGTGCAATCGCAACTCACCGATTTTCTCGCCTCATTTTCAATGACGCACCCGGGTATCAAGCTTATCCTCAACTACTCCGACGAACGCCGGGACTTAATAACAGACGGCCAGGACGTTGCTATCCGCATGGGCTGGCAGGAAAACAGCACCGCAGTAACACGCAAGCTATATCGCGTTGAACGATGCCTGATCGCATCCACCGACTACCTGAAGAACCGCCCAAAAGTTACCAACCCAAACCAGCTTCTGGACTGGGACTGGATCGAGCTGTCACCGGTACGACACATCAAGCCGACTTTCCGCAAATCAAAGACTAAGCAGCAGACAATAAAACCGACAACGCACATCGCTACCAATGATGCACTGTCGATGTACCGGTTGGCGCAATCAGGCGCGGGTTTGGCCGTCGTCCCCGGATTTCTGGCCGACGAGGGGATAGCATCCGGTAAAGTGGCCTATGTGCTGCCTGACTGGAAGCTCGACCCGATTGACGTCTTTGCCAGCTGGCCATCCAACGCCCCGAAACACGGTTTGATAAAACTTTTTGTTAACACGATCTGTCCGGTTAAATCGCTTAAATAACAGCAAAAAAAACAACATAACTAACCGTCGTCCGTTGTAACGCCCCCCAGCATTTACCAGCCAGGCGGCGTCAGGCCCGGTAACCGCTAACCCCGACTTCAACTACCACCGCGACACGCTAACCTGTTACTGCGGTGTCGACAACGCGATCAAACAGGCTATGGTCGTCAAGCTTACCCGTGAGCCAGATAATCGAGGTCTCCGGAAGTAGACGGCGGATGTTCTCCTTGATCCTGAACTGCTCTGCTTCCGCGTAAGCGTTCAGGCCGTCATTAAAGACAATTAATTCGGGCTTTTTTATTAACACCCTGGCCAGAGGTAGATTTTGTCGGGACGTAGTCGACAAACGCGAGCCGGAGATACCCGCTGCGGCACTTTTTAATGTCAACAGCATGATATCCCTGGAGAGATCGGCGTCTTTAATCACCCGATCTATCAAATCCAGTAACGTGTTGAGTGAGTCGTTATCTATATTGTCCGGCAATAATCCAAACAACAGATTTTCAAGCACGGTTAATCCCGGGTGGAACTGCCGGTATTCGAACCTCTGCAGTTGCACACGTTGCGACGAATCAAGCACGTTGTCTATCTCGTCTCTGATGAACATAATCCTGCTAAGGACGGAGCCCGGCAGCTGGATGCCCGGGTGATCGTCCAGCACCAGATTTAAAAACAGCAACAATAAAAAGTGCCGATCCTGCCCCGCAAGCTGACTTGTCGGTTTTTTTAGTACCGCGCGTGCATGCAAGACAATATCCGCTGCCTGATTCTCAGTACTTAACTTAAATACCTGCATTGTCTGCTCACGCGACACCTCGGTTGATAACCCGCGGATGATCATGGTTGCGATCTGCCGGCCTATTTGCTCGACGATGCGATCAAATCCGTTGTAAGAGAGTATTTGAGCTACTTCGTCGGAATAGATTGCATCCCCCGGAGTCAGCCTGTGATCGGTGAGCTTGCCGAAGGCCAGGTTTTCAGCAATTGACAAACCGTAGCACCAGTGTTTTTCATCGAAACTCTGTACCGTAATATCGTGGCCCAGCAGTGCATCGTATATCAGCGGGCGGGCCTCGACTATCTTACCCGCCTGCTCCGATTTATGATCATCTGCGAGAAACTGGAACAATCCATTGCGGATCACACTGAGGTCTGCGTCAGTGGCCTCCATTGCCTGAATATACCAGTCATTAAGCTCATCTTCACTGTTGAACTGGTAGCCGTCAAAATCCACCCACTTGCCATTAAAACTGTCGCCACTGTTACCGGCGAGTTCCGCCTCCAGTGCTGCATGAACCGGCAGCGAGTCTTCCGGCACGTGCTTAATACTCAACAGGATATTGTCATACACCGATATATTAAATATCGGGGGAGACGCCGGCTGAAACGCCAGGCGGCGGCTTTTCACCTGCCCTGAAACATCTTTCAACTGACGACTACCAAGCCAGACACTGCCGTAGGCGGGTTGTCGCAGGCTCAGGACTATCTCGGCTATATGTAACCGCTTTGATGGCTCGGGCTCAATGACAACAACGTGCTCTCCGGCGTTAACACTGAGATTAAAACCAGTCAGCACCCTTTTGCCCTCGTCTTCAGTGACGACATTATTGAGCGTTAACGGAAAGAGACTAATAGCCTCGCGCGGGGGCACGTCGGCGTAGTAATCTGACTCGTCCGAATCGGGAATTGTAAACTGCAGTGCAAGTTGCTCATACTTTATTTTTGCATCCTGCTGCATTTGATAATACTTAAGTAATTCCTTCCAGGGAGCAACCATATCCTTGTGACCAGCGATCGCGGCAATGAGCGCGCCAATACTCAAGTGCCCCCTGATAACCAACAGGCCGCCGACCATATAGAACAGTATCGGGGTAAGCTGATTGATAAAATTATTGACAAACTTTATCAAGTATTTCTGCCGGTACAACGCTAACCGCACATCCAGCAACTGGCTCAATTGCGCTGAATATCCGGCAAGTACATTTCGCTGTACACCATGTATTCGTATCGCCTGCGCACCACTGACTGTCTCGCCAATGTACTCAGAGAATTTTCTTACCTGCCTCACCCGCTTGTGGTTAAGTACATTAACCCGTCCCTGCATACGGGGAATAACCAGCACTTGTATGGGAATAAGCGCAATTGCCGCCAACCCCAGCCAGACGCTCTGAACAAACATAAACGACAACACGGTGAGCATGGTGCCGCCCTGAAAAAGAGGCAGTGTTACCGACTCACTGATATAGCCGGACAGAGTTTCGGTCTCGGAGTTAATTTGCGAAATAAGCTCACCTTGCGAGACAACACGAAACCGTTGAATCGGAAACCGCAGGAGCAGTTCGAGCAACGTGTATCGAAGCCGCCGGATTAGGCGCTCGCCAATCACGCCTTTTCTGATGTTGATCGCAAGTTTAATCGATGCGTTTAGCAGATACAAAGCAAGCGCTGACAATGTCAGCACGACAAGTGCGGGTTCCGCCTGTAGAGTGAAACCCAGAAGCTGATACGTGGAGTCGCCGCCAATAACCTGATTGATGATTACCTTGGGTAGCTCAAGCAATAAGTAAAGCGTCGGAAAGTACGCCAAAGTCATTGCCACAAGAACCATCTGCTGTCCGGCACTATGAGTCCAGACAAACCGGTTTATAGAGTTTTCCATAGTCACTGGGGCCACGGGAAATCTCCAGCCTGAATCACGTTATAATTTTCTGGAAAATCACAGGTGCTCCCTGCTAATTTATATACAGGAAATCATCACCTTCGGCCTTGCGATGGCAGGCGATACACCCCTTGGGCTTTCCTTTCGCGATTCTACCTGCCAATGAAACACCATTAGGGGTTGTCGCCAGGCCCCCGTCAGCGTTGTATTTTGCCCAGAACCAATCCTGATTGTCAGTATCGTAGCCCGCTTCGCGTTTGAACATAACGGTGACGTCTTCAAGAAACGCCTCTCTGTTTTTCGATACCGCTTCGATCGATATACCAACTCCTCGATAACTGCGCTTTGTCACGACGGTACTGGCAGAGCCGTTTACGGTAATGGTATCAATAGAAGACTCCAGTATGGCTCCGTGAGGGTGCATGCCGATGTAAGGGACGCTGTTCGTCGCCCCCGGACCGACCAGTTCTGCCGCCTCCATCGCCCCCCAGAGGTCTACCGCAAAAGTGACATCCTCTGCACCGCCAAACCATTGTTGCTCTGACTTAGCACTGATTGCCGTCATCGCAACAAGCGTGACTATACCCAGCCGCAAAAGCGAGTTCGATTTCAGATTCATGTGGTAGCGCCTTTTATTTCTGGAAGAGAACCGGTATCAGCCGTCGCGGACGGTACGGGAGGCGGTGCCGCGGGAAACAATACGGTAAAGCGGGCACCTCCCAACGGCGAGTCAGCACACAGTGTTTGTGCCTTAACGGAATTTGCGTAGAGACGCACCAGCGCCAGCCCCAGACCGGAGCCACTCGTGACCGATTGTTTGTGATCTTCGAATCGGTAATGTCTATCAAATATTCGATCACGATCAGACTCGGGAATACCCGCACCGGCATCGTCAACATGAAGTTCTATATCGTCGGCTGTAGCGACCCAGCTAATGGATACTCTGCATCCAGCGGCATGTTGAACTGCGTTGGTAAGCAACCGTGTCACAATGAGGTTTACGACAGAGCGATTGGAAAGCACCATTGCTTTGTCGCCGGACAAGTCGATGTCGAGGTTTCTGCCTCTGATGAAGTTACGCACAATAGCCTCCACCTCAACAGACAATTCAAGCGACTCTATCCTCGGCTGGTAGTTTCCACTGTCTATCCGATAGAGCATAAGCATGTTGTCGGTCATGGTCTGTAAACCAGACAGATGGCCGTCCAGGTTGCCGGTGTGAATTGACAACTCTGCGGGTGATAGACTGACGCGCTTCAGCTGATCCAGTTCTGTTCGCATGGTGCCGAGAGGAGTTCGCAGCTCGTGTGCCGTGTCAGCCAGTAATTTTGACTCAAGATTTGAGTGCTGATTAAGCTGATAAATGTACTTGTTGAGCGCTTCACCCAGCGGCAGCATCTCCGCGTCTACCGCGCCTAGATCAAGACGGGACTGGCTATCCGTTCTGTTGAAAGACTGAACACGTTTTGTGAACCGCGATATAGAAGACAACGTGGCTGTGGTCAGAGCCAGGCTAATCAGGAATGCCGCTATCAGGGCCACTGGCGTAAAATAAATCAGTGTTTTTATAGTCGACAATCTGGCACCGCTGATCAGATCGGTGTTGTCCGCGACAAGCAGTTTCAGCTGTTGCACCGGCAGGTCGCCGGAGCGCATCTCGAAGTGATGCTCATAGATGCCCAGAACCACATTGCCATAGTCAACCAGTGTCTGCCCTTGATGCTGTCCGACATCGGGCAAACTGTCGCCCCCCAGATTGTGGGAGTCCGTGATGTAGTGTCCATTTGCTGTTTTGAATTCAAAGAATCGGGCCTGATCCACCGGACTGATTCTCAAACGGTCCTCCCAATCCGGGTAGAGTGTAAAACCGTTTTCCGGATCTATGTAGCCGACCTCTGCCAACGCGATTGCATACTTTTTCAGGCTAATGAACAGTTCTTTCTCTGCAAACGAAACTGCCTGCCGGTACAACAGAGTTTCAGCCACCGCCGTCACCAGCAACAAGCCGCAAAGTACGCCAAGGAACACTTTGATACGGAGTGATTTCATTCGCTAACGTAACGGCTGCACGGTGTGATGAAGAACGGCGACTCAATCGAGGCTCGCGGTGAGACAGAGGCCCTGTCTCATTAAAGTGGATAGACACGGCGGGCAGTCGTTTGTTCAATCAGTGCGCGTCAACGTACCTCTGTGCACGGGGATACGCCGTTAATTGTGCTTTGAGTGGCATTTTATCCACGGCCCATCACATCCGCCGCAACAGCCCTGCAGAGACTTTGTGTGCTGAGCATTGAACCGCAACGACAAGGGCCAGTGCTGCAGATCTAGGAAACAAGGCTCTCAGGCGAACGCCTTTTGTCTTCAATGATCATGTCACTGGCACGCTCAGCGATCATGATGGTAGGCGCATTGGTATTGCCCGAAACAATTTCGGGCATAATCGACGCGTCGACCACTCGAAGTCCCTCGACACCCCTGACTCGCAACCGGGTATCCACCACGGCCCGGTCATCCACCCCCATTCGACAGGTGCTGGTTGGGTGGTAGATCGTGTTGGCAATCTCACGCGCCTGATACAGCAGATCCTCGTCACTTGTCGCTGCAGGGTCGGGCACCACTTCTTCACTGACGTGCTCTGCCATCGGGCTGGATTGCACTATGTTTCGCGTGTAACGAATCGACTCGACCGCCGTCTGGCAGTCGAGATCGGTTGACAGATAATTGGGGGTAATCAGCGGGTGATCATTCTGATCCGCAGAGGCAATAGGTTTTCGGCCTTGCGGAAGTACGGCAGCACATCTGCATACCCCCAGCCACTGCAGCCCAGTTCACTCCAGCGGTCATAATCCTGCGCCTGACCCCGGACATAGAGCAGCCCATTGACAGAGCTCGACCCACCAGGCACTTTACCGCGAGGCCATTTTATTGAACGGCCGTTTTACCCCGGATCGGGCTGGGTGACATAACACCAGTCAGTTTTGGGGTTGTGAATTGTTTTGAAGTACCCGACCGGTACATGAATCCACGGATTCCAGTCACGGCCGCCCGCTTCCAGTAAGGCGACCGTTGAGGTGCCATCTGCAGAAAGTCTGTTGGCCAGAACACACCCGGCAGAGCCTGCCCCGACAATGACATAGTCAAAGCTCCCCGGATCGGCTGAACCACTTAGCACTGCCATATTCAGGTATCACCCGGTATTATTTTACCCATGGCAATTGCAGCGGCCTGCATTACCGGGATTTTGGCTTCAAGATCACTCATTTTTTTGCGAAGAATCAGTGAGTGCGTAGACAGCTGCACAGCTTACCTTCGCCGTTATAGATCGGCACAGAAGCGCCAATCATTCCATCAAACCACTCTTCATTGTCAAACGAGTAACCGCGCCCGTGGATGCTGTCCAGTTCGGTTGAAAATTCTTTCTGTGACTTAATCAGATTGCGCGCTTTTCTAGAGATCTTTGTTACTTTGAAAATTTCAAATGCCTGCTTGCGCTCGAAGGTGCTCAAACATAATTTACCCGACGCACTGCAGATTAAGGGTAAATGGTCCCCTACCTTGACGTTATTCTGCAGTGGCCAGTGAGACTCAAAGCGGTTGTAGAACACCAGCGATTCGCCATTAGGCACAGACAGGCTGACGGTTTCATCCAGATCATTTGACAATTTCTTCAGCACCGCCCGGCGTCGTGTGATTTGCGGCTCATGACCAAGGCTTTTCATCATCAATGATCGCAAACGCGCACCCGCCACATAATGCCCGGCCGGGCTTACGGTAATAAAATCGGCGTCTGCCAGAAGCTCGATCCGCCGATAGACAGTTGGCAGAGGGATATCAAGCGACTAGGACAATTGCATTGCACTGGCAGACTCCGGTTTTTGAATAATTTCTTCCAGAACATCAAG
>CALKXD010000235.1 GCA_938003855.1 uncultured Granulosicoccaceae bacterium
AACAATCCATCCACAGCCCCTGGAAACCCGCAGCGTGAGCAAGGCGACTCCACAATCCATCCACAGCCCCTGGAAACCCGCAGCGTGAGCAAGGCGACACCACAATCCATCCACAGACCCTGGAAACCCGCAGCGTGAGCAAGGCAACACCACCAGCACAGAACTCCGATAATCCCTAGCGACGCCTAGTCGCGTCGTACTCATCCTGTGCATCTGCATCTACGTGAAAAGAAGAAGTACCACCATGATGCAGGTTATCGCCATTCTTTTTCACACCAGACACCCAATACTCATGTCCGGTCTCTTCACAGGAATAATTGCCACGAACGCCCCGCCCTTTATGCGAGACAAGGTGCGTCCGCGATAGTAGATAGTTTTGGCAGTCTTTGAGAAGGTCACCCAACCTATGCGGGCAGTATGCCCGTCAATGCGGGTCCTGGTGTTCTCTACATACATCAATCGCTTTTCCTGTCCCCGGGTAAGCTGGCTCACGGTCTTCCTCTTCGTGTTTGCAATACTGGATAGTATTTTATGCCACTGAGCCAACATCGTCGAGAACACCAGCTCGAATCCCGGCGCTTATGGAATTACTGTGCAATACAACCTCAACCTGTAGCCACTCACTTTACCCTGCAGCACTTTACTCCGCGAATCTACTTGTTACAGCGCACAACAATTAACCCCGGACAGCGACGTATCTGCTGCACCGGTATTGGCTACACCGCAGTGCTATCCGGCAATTGCGTAACTGACAACACGTTTCCATCCGGATCTTTAAACCAGGCCACCTTCGCGCCAGATGGCGAATCCCAGATGCCCCACTGATCCTGCACCATCCCGTCAAATTGCTCAAAGACAACACCACTGGCGGCCAACCCCTGTGCGACGGCTGAAATATCAGTCACCTGCCAGCCTAGAACCGTATGGGTGGCAGGGATCAGTGACTCGACTTTGGCAATTCTAAGCAGGTGGCCATTCAGCTCGAACACCAGCGCAAAGTACTCGTCTGACACAAACGTCAAGCGGAGCGTATCTTCGTAAAACACACGGGCTTTTGCAGGGTTGCAGGTGGCAATAAAAGATACTGATTCACAGTTCGTCAACATGCTTCAGGCTCCTATGGTGCGTATTGCCGTTTAGAGGCGCATAGATCCGCACATCATCAATAGACTTTATGGCGATTTGACTGTCGAATAATCCCACACCCTCCAATGGACTGGTGCAGTGATTGGTTTGTGATCTTACCATCAGGCAAAAGACAGCATGTTCTATCCTACCACCACCGTGCTCAACCCGGCACTGACCACACCGGTTAAAAATACCGGCTGACTCAGCCTAACCCAACGTACCCGCAGATACTAAACAACGCTATATATCCAGCACCGGTGTTCTGCTGTTGGAACGCGAACAGCACACAGTTATATTTGCACCCGATGCTTTTTCGAGATCAGTCTGCACAAAGTCCCGAAGGTCAGGCACTCCCTCGAGAACCGGAGTCAGGCAGGTTCCGCAGACACCCGACCGGCACGACACAGGTACCTCAATCCCGTTTGCAGCCCGCTTATCGTTAATGGTGTCACCGGCTGCGACTTCAAATTGCTTACCTGATTTTTTTAGCGATGACAGTAAACGGTTCACCATCAGTATTCACTTCTGCACCGATACGCTCCAGGTGTACACACCCGGGCTGCCAACCATGGCGCTGTGCAGCGTCGGTAACAAAATCCATGAAACCATTCGGCCCGCAAACCTATAAATGCCGATCAGGGGCGACATGCTTCAGCACGGCGTTGATGTCCAGCGCATTTTCGGTGCGCCCGGCGTCGGTGTGCAATTGCACTTTGTCGTTAAAGCGGGTCACCTCATCCCTGAAAGCCAGACCATCTTCACTCCGTGCGCAATAGTGCAGCTCCGACGATGCACCGCTCGACTCAAGCGCAATACCCAAACGCCGCAGCGGCCCGCTTTACACTAACAAACGCCAAAGCCGGCAGTGAGTATCCCGGCACTCGTTTGGTCTGCGGGATGTATAATAAGCTGAACCGGCACAAACGGCGCAACGCAGTGTTTACATGGTGTTGCTCGAAAGCCTGTCAACAGACTCTGACCAGTGGAAACAGTCAATCATGCAGTATCACCTGAACGGTTACCGCAGCGGAAATCCCTCTGTGGCAACAGTCACTTCGGATGCAAAAGATACAACACAGGCCGTCGACGTACTGATCGTCGGCTGTGGCCCGGCCGGGTTAACACTTGCCGCGCAACTGTGTCACTTCCCCGATCTGAGCATCAGAATTGCAGAACGCAAACACGGACCGCTTGACGTCGGCCAGGCAGATGGCATTGCCTGCCGCTCGGTAGAGATGTTTCAGGCGTTCGGGTTTGCCGGGCAGGTCATTAAAGAAGCCTATCAGGTTAATGAAGTGGCATTCTGGCGGCCCGGGCCTGACGGGCAGACCCTGCACCGGTCAGAACTGATCGAAGATGTTGAAGACGATCTGTCCGAAATGCCACACCTGATTCTCAACCAGGCACGCGTCCATGACTTCTACCTTGAACAGATGGCCAACAGTGCACAACGACTGACGCCCGACTACAACCGCGAGCTCATTGCACTGTCACGGTCTGAGAACACCCGATACCCGCTCACCGCCACTTTCAATTGCCTGAACGACGACAATAAAACAGAAACTATTGCGGCACGGTATGTTGTGGGTTGCGACGGGGCACGCAGCACGGTACGTGGGTTTCTAGGTCAGGAGCTCAAAGGGGAATCAGCACGCCAGTTGTGGGGCGTTATGGATATTCTAGCCGTTACCGACTTTCCGGATATACGCAAAAAAGCGGCAATACAGTCAGCACAACAAGGCAGCCTGCTGATTATTCCGCGTGAAGGCGGCTATATGGTCCGAATGTATATAGAGCTCGAAGAATTACCTGGCAACGAACGCGCAGCAGACAAAAACGTCACACCGGAAACTCTATCGGACAAAGCCCGTGCCATACTTTCGCCCTACACACTGGATATAAAGCAGGTGGTCTGGTGGTCGGCCTATGAGATCGGTCAGCGCGTGTGTGATCAGTTCGACAACCGGTCAGGCAACCTTGAAGATCATCTGACGCCGGATGCATTTATTGCCGGTGACGCTTGTCACACCCATAGCCCCAAGGCCGGCCAGGGGATGAATTTCGGTATGGCTGACTCTTTCAACCTGGGCTGGAAACTGGCTGCAGTCATTCGCGGCCGGGTTAAGCCTGAGCTGTTACCTACCTATTCTCAGGAGCGACAATCCAAAGCCCGCGAGCTTATAGAGTTTGACAAAGACATGGCCAGACTGTTCAGCGACAAACCCAAAGACGCACAAACGGCTGCGCAGTTTCAGCGGTACTTTAAAAAACATGGCCGCTACACCGCTGGGGTTGAAACCCGTTACGACCGTTCGATTATCACGGGTAGCACCGAAAACCAGCAATTGGCAAGCGGCCTGCCGGTGGGTATGCGTTTTCACTCGGCCGATGTCATACGGCTTAGTGATGCAAAGCCTATGCAACTTGGACAAACACTGCTTGCCGATGGCCGCTGGCGCTTAATTGCTTTTGCCGATAATACCGATACCGGTCAGGCAACCAAACCAATAGCGTCTCTGTGCAACTACCTTAGCGAAGATCCAAACAGTCCGCTGCTACGGTTCACCCCCCCGGGGTCGGATATCGACAGTATCATTGATGTTCGCGCTGTGTTTCAGGCTGCACATCGGCAGCTGTCCATTGAAAATATGCCTGCGCTGTTACTGCCTGAAAAAGGAATCCACAGACTCATCGACTACGAAAAAATAGTTTGCGCCGATACCGCGAGCCCGCCGGATATATTTACTCGTCGTGGAATTGATCGTATCAACGGCGCGCTGGTTGTTGTTCGACCCGATCAGTACATAGCGGCCATATTCCCGCTGAACGACTACAACGGGCTGGCAGAATTTTTCAGCCGTTTTATGATCGAGGTATAAACTGGATCAGCGTGGTACTGCCATGTAGATAGTACAGGACGCCCACTCGACAACAGACACCAAAGGCAAAAAGTTGTGCCTACCGGTAAACAACGACGTGCTGTTGCAGGCTGACCGTGATATCAGGCGTTAAAGTTCAATAGTGCACGATACCTCACAGAGTGTTTTATCCGGGTAAGCGGCCACTACGGGCGTTACTCTGCCGGACCGGTCATTTGGCGGTTTCAATCATCGGTCGAGGTGCCTCGCTGGCGCTCCATCAAACTGCACCAGTCCCATTGCGCACCGCCCATATCGTCTACCTGCTTTAAAAAAGTACCCACCTGCTCAGTGACCGGTAACGGTATTTTCATTGCTTTTGCTTCTTCGAGCACCAGACCAAGATCTTTACGCATCAATGTGGTAGAGAATCCAAAGTCGTACTCACCGTTGACCATTTTGTCTGCACGGTTTTGCATTTGCCATGATGCCGATGACCCTTGCAACATCACTTGCACGAGGTTGTCGACGTCCAGGCCAGCTCCGGTCACTCCCATAGACGGCATACCCCACTTGCCAAAAATGAACAAATAATTAAGCCCTACATTTAATAAATTACCTGATATGGATATAAACATG
>CALKXD010000236.1 GCA_938003855.1 uncultured Granulosicoccaceae bacterium
AGTGATTATTTCTTCCGTCTCCCTGTTGGTGCTGTGCTTGAAGTGGAAGGATCTTATGGTGGTGTTTTTCGATGAGAATCATGCCCGCTCTATAGGTATGCGCCCAGAGCTATTGAAGGTTGTTTTCTTTACCTTGCTGAGTGCCTGCACGGTTGCTGCGTTGCAGGCGGTGGGGGCGTTTCTGGTGATCGCCATGGTAGTAACCCCGGGGGCCACGGCCTATCTGCTGACGGATAGATTTTCAAGGCTCATTCTGCTTAGTGTAATCTTTGGTGCAAGCACTTGCGCTATTGGTGTCTACCTAAGCTATTTCCTGGATGGCGTCACCGGTGGAGTGATCGTTGTTTTGCAGACGCTGCTGCTGCTTTGTGCTTTTATATTTGCACCCGTGCATGGTCTGCGTGCCAGCAGGCGGCGCATTGCGCAAGAGCTGAGCTGATGCGTGAATTTATCCTGGAGCCGCTCTCACTCGATTTCATGCAGCAGGCAATCGTAATGGCTGTGTTGTTATCGGTCGCGGCAGCAGTATTGTCATGTTTTCTGGTCCTGCGTGGCTGGGCATTGATGGGGGATGCCATTTCCCATGCAGTGCTGCCGGGTATTGTAATCGCCTATGCATCAGGGCTACCCGTGGTGTTGGGGGCGTTTGCGGCCGGATTGTTTTGCTCGGTTGCCACCGGATATCTCAGTGAAAACTCGCGCCTGAAGGAAGATACCGCAATGGGAATTGTTTTTTCCGGTATGTTCGGTCTAGGGATACTGTTGTTTTCGGTGTTTAAAATAGATGTGCATCTACATGAAATTCTGTTTGGTGACATCCTTGGTGTAACCTGGCTCGATACTCTGAAAACCGGAGCGATTGCATTGCTGGCATGCACTGTGATCCTGCTTAGGCGGCGCGACCTGATGGTGCTTGCGTTTGATCCTCAGCATGCCAGAACAATTGGTCTGCCAGTGACGGCGCTGCACTATGGATTGCTGGTGATTTTGTCGATTGTGATTGTGGCCGGACTCAAGGCAGTAGGCATTATACTGGTGATATCACTGCTGATTGCACCGGGGGCTATTGCTTATCTGCTCTCGGATCAATTTGATGCCATGTTATGGGTTGCCGTTGTTATCGCCGTGTTTTCAGCGATACTGGGAGTGTTACTGAGCTTCTCTCTCGACAGTGCACCCGGGCCCACTATTGTGCTGGTGTTGATGGCGATATTTATCTGCACGTTCATTCTAGCCCCCAGGCATGGGCTGCTTCATCGCTTTATCGCGGTGCGAAATGCCAGGCGCCCCGAACGCGGCTGATGATTCTTCATCAGTACTGAAAACACCGTAGACAAAGTCACACACCCAGGCGCCATAAGGTGCCCGCCGTTGGTTGCTGTACACTGACGACACAATTACGATGAGATAAAAGACGGAGAACTGATGGCCAAGTCCCTACAGGATCAGCTGTTGAAAGCTGGTCTCGCTAATAAAAAACAGGCTGTGCGTGCCAAGAAAGCAAAGAACAGCAAAGAAAAGCTGAAACGCGCCGGTGTTGAGGTCGACGACGAAGCCGTGTTGCTTGCCCGGCAGGCGGAGCAGACAAAACTGGAAAAAGACCGGGAATTGAACCGCGTTAAAACCGAAAAGGCGGAGCAATCAGCGATTCAGGCTCAGATAAAGCAGCTAATCGGTTTAAATCGGATAAGCCAGCGTGGCGAAGTTGATTTTCGCTTCCCGGAAGGCAAGCTTGTTAAGACTTTGTTGGTGACTGAGCCGCAGCGCGCCGCACTGATAAACGGCATGGTTGCAGTGGTGAAATTTGATGATGATTATGACCTGGTACCGCGTAAAGTTGCTTTAAAAATCGCCGAACGCGATCAATCCAAGGTGTTGCTGTGCAATGACAGCGACGACGAAGATTCAGTCGATGATGAGTATGCTGGATATCAGGTGCCGGATGATCTTATGTGGTAACTGGTTAGTCTTTATCCGGAAGTACTGCATATTTTATGACCACACTAAAAAAACCGAACATCATGCTATTGAATAAAAATGTGATACCGAATCTGGTGGCGCTCGTGCTCATCGGCGTAGGATTGATGTTGCCTGATCCTGTAGGGCAGGTGATTTTCTACACTGGCTTGTTTGCCTTGTCCGGTGCTGTCACCAACTGGATTGCCGTCCACATGTTGTTCGAAAAAGTACCGGGCTTATACGGATCCGGGGTAATCCCAACGCATTTCGAAGAATTCAAAGGTGGCATCCACGGGCTGGTCACCCGTGAGTTGTTCAGCCGGGACAGCGTCGAGAAATTTTTCAACAAGCCAGAAAATCAGGGCAAATTGCTCGATATCGAGCCTGTGGTAAAAAATCTCGATATGAACGATGCCTTTGATCAACTGGTGGCGGTAGTGATGGGCTCGTCGATGGGGCCAATGCTGGGTATGGTGGGTGGCGAGAAAGCGCTTGAGGCGATGCGCGAGCCATTTAAAGAGCGCATGCTTGATTTTCTGTTAACCACTGTGAAAACACCATCCTTTCAAAAGAACATGCAAAAACAATTGCAAAGTGTCACCCAGAGCGATGATTTTGTTGATCGCATCGCGGCGATTGTAAAAAGCCGACTCGATGAACTCACCCCTGAGATGGTCAAGGACATGGTCCAGCGAATGATCCGTGAGCACCTTGGTTGGCTGGTGGTTTGGGGCGGCATCATTGGTGGTCTGATCGGGTTTGTCTCCGCTCTCTTTGTGCTTTAGTGCGACTCGCGTTGTCTCTCTGCGGCACCGTGTAAGCTCGTGGCCGGCCAACCTCCGGGTCGGCTTTGCGTCGGTGAATACCGCCGATAATTGAGATCTCTGTCAGGAAATTTCGACCTAGCACTCTATTGGCTCAGTATTCGCCTCTGAAGAAGTACGTCTCGCATGCCGATGATTTACTCAGGGTGGATTTTTTGCCTCGAGTGCCACTGCGCGCGAGGCCCCCGATCCGCAGATATCATCAACGTTTCCGGAGTAAAAAGTAATGCGAAAGCTCACTATTGCCATGTTGTTTCTGGCAGTGAACTTGTGCGTCAACGTGCAAGCAGCCGAGCTGAAGGAGCAATTCAGCTATGGTCTCAACTACGCCTGGAAAAACTATTCAGGTGATTTCGGAGGCATTTCCGGCTGGGCAAAGAAGGGTGTTGCCTCTGACCCGGATGCCTATGAGGCAGAGCTTGTGGATATGGCGGAGCATGGCATCGAAGTGGTGCGCTGGTGGGTTTGGCCGGAATTCTGGACTGACGCTATCACGTTCACGGCCGACGGAACCCCAAACCCGCTTGGGCAAGCGGCCATTGACGATGGCCTGAAAGCGCTGGAACTGGCAGATAAGGCCGGGGTGCGGATAATGTTCTGCTTGTTTTCGTTTGATGGTTTCAGGCCGACCCGCGAGTCCTACGGCATTACCATGACCGGCTATCGGGATATCGTCATTGACGACGCCAAACGTGCCGCGTTAATGAACAATATTGTCAAGCCTTTCGCTGAGGCTTTGCAGAACAGTCCTCACAGTGATCATCTCCACTCCTGGGATGTAATCAACGAGCCTGAGTGGGCTGTGACCGGTGACAACAAGTATGGTGGCACAATGGGCGGTGATAAATTTGACCCCGCCGATGATCTCGAGGCAGTGACGCACGATCAGATGGAAGTATTTCTGGCCGACACCATCAAGGTGCTGCGGGCTGAAACGCCTGAGGTGCCAGTGTCAGTTGGTGCCGCCGCTTTAAAGTGGGCAACTGCCTGGAGTAAGCTGGACGTCGATTTTTACCAGACTCACATCTATGACTGGGTTAATGACTACTGGCCGTACTCGAAGTCCCCGGCCGACTATGGTCTGGGCGACAAGCCGATGATTATGGGCGAATATCCCGTTGAGGGCCTGAGGGATGTCGACCACGAAACCATGCTGAGCAGCTGGTATTCGAACGGCTACGCTGGAGCCATAGGCTGGGATTATCGTATCACGCATTCCCCCGGTCTGGACGACGCGGTACTGGCTAACAAGCGCAACGGCTACCTGCAGGAATACAGGGACTTCGCCGAGGGAACCCTCACTGACTCGAATACGGCGACCAGCAACACCGGTGAGCCGGATTCAGCAGCTGCGAAAGCCAAGCCACTGTCGAAGCCCGGTCAACCGCTGGTTGATCCGGTTAAGTAGCGCTTTTGTTTGCGGATTAGATTATTCGGGGTTATGCGTTAATAACCCCGGCGTGGCAAACTACCCACTGGAGACTCTGGTGGGAATTGCGCATGCGTTGGAACCTGTTACGAGCAACCGGGAAGTTTTTACTTCCCGTTTTTGTATTCGCGGCTGCTCTGATCGGTACACCGGCATGGGGTGAGGCCAGCGCAGATGAATTTGCCAGTGCGGTTGTGCGCATCGATAGTGTTATTGCCGCAAACGGCAATACGGTGTCGAGACTTGGTGCGACACGTTCCGGCAGTGCGGTCGTTATCGACGCCAGTGGTTTACTGGTAACCGCCGGATATCTGGTGCTTGAGGCTGAATCCGTTCTGGCCAGCTTCAACAGCGGTGAGAAGGTCAACGCGGAAATACTCGCAAACGACCTGGACTCCGGGTTAGCGTTGCTGCGGGTTGCGCTGCCGGAAGGTATAAGCGCGATGCCTGTTGGAAATTCAGCAAGCACTATTGAGGGCGATAGTGCGGTGGTGCTGTCGTTCGGCGGCACTGCGCAGGCGACCGTCACAACGCTTTCAAGTGTCCGGCCGTTTATCGCATCCTGGGAATATGGCATTGAGCGGGCGTTTTACACAAGCCCCCCACACCGCGCCTTCAGCGGGGCTGCACTGGTTAATCGTGACGCTGAGTTGATTGGCATCGGCAGTCTTTTGCTAGGCAACATTTACCCTGACCGTGACGACCTGCGATTTCAGCCTGCCAGTGGCAATGTGTTCATTCCCGTTGAGCTCCTGACCGCAAACCTGGGTTCGCTGCTGACCGGCTCGACGATAGACTCGCGTGCCTGGCTTGGGGTGTATTTACAGGACGGCGAAGGCGAGGTGGTGATTCAATCACTGGCGTCGTCAGGGCCAGCTCAACTGGCGGGTGTGCAACCCGGTGATCAGGTGCTGGCTATCAACCGGTTCCGGGTCCAATCTATGGCGCAACTCTATAACACCTTGTGGGCTGCGATCCGGCCCGGGGATCCAGTGACTCTGACACTGGTACGCGATGGGCGGATAAATGAAATAGAGGTTGTCAGTGGCAGTCGCGGGCATTGGCTGCGCAAAGCTAAATAGGAGCCTCTCAGTGCACCGTTGCTGACAGTCGGCTGCGGGGCATCCGGTGGTGCTGTCGGAACTCCGACAATTCTACTTCATGCAGAGCGGATGATCGCTTTAATTGTCGTGTGTACCCAGCCTCGATGTTTAGCGAGTAAATAACGGTCAGGGTGAATTGGGCCTGCCGGCTCGCTCTGTCTACCGATGAGTGTGGTAGTCGTCACTCGGTGGTGGGTCGTGGCAGACCGATACGGCATAGTTGTGCAATGGTGTTGCGAAAGTGCCTGTCATGACAAACGTGTCGCTATCCCGGTAAAAACTCTTTGGCAACAAGACCAAACCCGAATCACCGGGTTGGCTGATTCACTGGCGCGGGCCTGGTTAGTGCCCACCCGGAAACAAGCGCTACTGCGTACCACTCAGGCACGCTTTTGCCGACCACATGTAGTTACTTAAGAACAACTAAGCGCCTACACGTGGTAGGCAAAAACTCACGCACCTGAATGATCCTCGCGACGCCCTGTTTCTGGGCACGCACTAGTTATCGTTCGATGCGTTAAATAGAATCGGCTGCTGTTCGGGGGCACTTTTGGGAGCTGGAGCCGGTTGCGGTGCGGCATAAAAAA
>CALKXD010000237.1 GCA_938003855.1 uncultured Granulosicoccaceae bacterium
CGGCTTGTTGTCGTTGTTGCTGGACAATGGCTATAACCCGGTACTTTGCATCCCGATCATTGATGAGAACGGCTTTGCGATTAATTCGGAAAACGACGATATCGTAACCTGTCTGGCCACCGTGACCGAGCCCGAGTGTATCTTCCAGTTTATCGAAGCCCCCGGGTTTATGGATGACCCGGCCGATGAGAGTTCGCTGGTTAAAACCCTGTCCGGCGCTGAGCTCGAAGCACGTGAAGCGCAGGTAGAAGGACGCATGAAGCGTAAGATGCTTGCCTTAAGGAAGTTGTTTGAGCAGGGTGGGGCAAGGGTGGTTATAGCAGATGGACGGGTTGAAAGGCCCTTGCTGGCGGCTATTGACGGGGGTGGGACGGTTATTAGCTAGGGTTGTTAACGCTACCGCGAGAGTTGGCATGTACCTGGAAACCCGACGCGTGAGCGAGGTTGTACCGGCTTTCGAGGCACGTTGATGCTTTGCGCTGCCGATGGACACTGACAGGATTGTATTTTTGTAATTCATTTTGTCCGCGAGCTGTGCGGTGTAGCGCGCTGCCTGTGTGACATGCCCTTCCGGCGGAGTTCCTTTAAAAAGACCAAAGGAACCAAAGTCTCTTTCCGGCCTCTTGGCCCTGCGGGTTGCTGCGCAACTTTGCCAATTGCCATTGCTGCGGGCACGCGCAAACAGCACATCCCTGTGCTGACAGCGCTTTCTGCGACATCCTGTCGCGCCAACCCTTCGCACTGTCAATTGGCAAAGCCAAACAGACGGGGTTAAAAGCGAAAACGCTGTGCGTTTTGGTTTTTGGTGAGGTGTGTTTCTGGTGGGGGTGTTAACGCTAGCGCGAGAGTTGGCATGTACCTGGAAACCCGACGCGTGAGCGAGGTTGTACCGGCTTTCGAGGCACGTTGATGCTATGTGCTGCCGGTGTGCACTGACAGGATTGTTTTTTTTGTAATTCATTTTGTCTGCGAGCTGTGCGGTGTAGCGCGCTGCCTGTGTGACATGCGCCTCTGGTGGGCCACGCAAGACAGCTCTACTGATGCACTTACCTGGAAACCCGACGCGTGAGCGAGGCTGTACCGGCTTTCGCGGCACGTTGATGCGTTGCGCTGCCGGTGGACGCCGACAGGATTGTTTCTGTAATACGTTCTGAGTAGCAGTCACTGCGGGCGCGGTCGGGGGTGTCTGTGCGCATTGTTTTTCCCGATAGATTGCGCCTTGGCGCACGGGCGTTGATAATCGAATCTTTAGCGGACCGTACAAGGCTGACAGAATTGACTAATCCCGATTACAAAGCGCTCGAAGATAATTTAGGGCTGACGCTTTATCCGAAGCGCGATGCAGTGATGGTTCGCGGTAGGGGGGCGCTTCTCTATGATGAGCACGACAATGAATACATCGATTGTGCGGCGGGTATCGGTGTGGCGAACGTGGGGCATTGTCATCCTGAGGTTGTGGCGGCTATTCAGCAGCAGGCAGCTGACTTGATGGTGGTTCCTAATACTCTCTATAACGATAAGCGTTCGCTGCTGCTTGAAAAACTTGTCAAGGTGTCTCCGGACAGTATCAAGCGGGCCTATTTGTGTAACTCCGGCACTGAGGCGGTTGAGGCGGCGTTGAAGTTTGCGCGTGTGTCTACCGGTCGAACTGAATACGTCACGGCGATGCGTGGTTTTCACGGGCGCACGATGGGGGCGGTAAGCGCTACATTTACCAAGAAATACCGGGATCCGTTTGCGCCACTGGTGCCGGGCTTTAACTATGTACCGCTTAATAAGATTGACAAGCTCGATGCTGCGGTCACAGAGAAAACCGCAGCGGTGATGCTTGAGCTGGTGCAGGGTGAGGGTGGTGTTAATATTGCGGATCGGGAATATATCAATGGCGTGCGCCGTATCTGTGATGAGCGCGGTGCACTGCTTATTATTGATGAAATTCAAACGGGCTTTTGCCGCACCGGGCGGTTCTTTGCCTGTGAGCACTATCACTTGCAGCCTGACATGATAACCGTTGCAAAGTCGATTGCTGCGGGTATACCGATGGGCGCAACGCTGTTGGGTGATCGGATCAAAGTTGAGCCCGGTATGCATGGAACAACGTTCGGTGGCAACCCTATCGCCAGTGCCGCTGCGTTGGCCACGCTTGATGTGATGGAAAATGAAAAGCTCGCTGAACGCGCTATTGAAACAGGCGACTACCTGCAGCTGCGGCTTGAGGCCAAGGCCATGAGTCAGGTGCGGTCTGTTCGCAGGCTCGGGTTGATGATCGGCCTGGAGTTAAAAGTGAAGTCGCAACCGGTGCTGGAGGAGTTAATGCGGCGGAAAGTCATCGCCTTACCAGCAGGAGCCACTGTACTGCGGCTGTTGCCACCACTGGTTATTGATAAGCAGCAGATTGATGTGGTTGTGGATCATTTGCATGAGTTGCTTGCCTGATTTTCCTATCCGGGTTTCGTGCCCGGTGGTGATGGCGAGCATAACGTTTCAGGCTTTAGTGTTCTCTGCTGGCGACATAGGTTGGGCCGGTATTGCCGGCGGCGGCTATCTATGCCGTCTAAGGGGTGTTGTGGCGAAGGTTGGTGTATTGCTACGTGTTGCGGAGTATCCGCCGCACAGCTGACAGTGGTTTGGAAAAATGCAAAGCGTCACCCGGCGGATCAGGCGGTAGTCACCTCATCAGTAGTAGACAACGGCCTATCAGAGATACTGTATCTTTAAACGTGTTGTATATATGTTGGGAAATTTCAATTGAAAAATAGCGCGGCGCGAGTAGAATACTAGCTGATCAGTAACCAGGAGGAATACAGACCCTGTTTGGCGCTATGTTAAAACGGGCTGGTGTAGCCGTGTGCTTTTCAATGAACCGGCATTTTTTTACGTGTGGTGATGATACTC
>CALKXD010000238.1 GCA_938003855.1 uncultured Granulosicoccaceae bacterium
GTGGTTATTTTGCGACTACACGCCTCTGCGCGAAGGGAATAATCCATTGCCTCGAAGTAACAAATGAGAAGTCATCAAAATGAAACACCCTCATACCAAACTGCCAAAAATGCCCTCATTGGTAATGATAGATTTAACACAGCATTGCTTTTACTTATAATCAGTCAATGAGCTCCGGAACCAACAATCAAAACAGATACCGCCAGTTGCGAGCATTTTGCCAAACGGCCAAGACCGGCAGCATTTCGCGCGCGGCGGCTCGTTTGCAGCTCAGCCAGCCATCGGTGTCGCTGCAGATCCAGGGGCTGGAGAAAGAACTGCAGATCTCGCTGTTCGAACGCCGCGGTCCACGCATTCGTTTGACGCCGGCCGGGCACTTGTTGCAGGAGATGGCAGAACCGTTGGTCGAGGGCATGGACAATCTAGTCGACACCTTCAGCTCCGCGGTCAGTGAGGTCACCACCGGCTCGCTCGATATTGCCTCTGGCGAATCAACCCTGCTCTACATACTCCCCGAACTCACAAAGCAGTTCATGGACGCCTACCCATCGATTAATGTCCGAATGCACAACGTCACCGGACGTGATGGCATGGTGCGGATGCGGGATGATTCAGTCGATTTCGCTATCGGTGCCATGGACGAAGTCCCTGAAGATCTTATCTACTACCCGATTTACAACTACAAACCTATCCTGATTGTGCCGCTTGATCATCCGCTGGCCACTGCCGGGTCAGTCACCCCGGATCTGATCAGCCCCTATGGATTGATTTTACCGCCACGCAGCCTGAGCACGCTCAATCAGATCGATGCGGTGTTTCAGGAACATGGCCTGCCCTGTCAGGTGGTGCTGGAAGTTGGCGGTTGGGAGGTCATCAAGCGTTATGTGGAGCTCGGTCTCGGCATCAGCATTGTGACCAGTTTCTGTTTACGCGGCCACGAGCCACTGGTGAAAATCCCGGTCGACAAATATTTTCCCAGTCGTAGCTACGGAGTGGTTCTCAGGCGAGGCAAATTTCTGTCCCCGCAAGCCAAGGCTTTTTTGAAATGCATGGATGCGGATTTCTTCTCCACCAGCGGCCTGTACGGCGGACCGGAACCTCTGCAACACAACAACGACGGCGCGCTCAGCCAGTTAAAAGAGAAACTCGACGACGCTCTGGCCCAGTAGCCGGTGCAGGCGGTACAATTTGTCCGGTAACCACACGTCCGGTCACCTATCCACGACACTGCTTAGACTAAACATTGCACAGAAAACTGCCTGCTCGAAGGCTCATGGAGTAGAAATGATGGTCTGGAAACCACACGCCACTGTTGCCGCCGTAATCCCGAGAGGCGACACATTCCTGGTCGTCGAAGAACCCAGGTCAGCGGGCATTGTTTTCAACCAGCCCGCCGGCCACCTCGAGGACGGCGAGAGCCTGCAACAGGCAATCATACGTGAGGTACGTGAAGAGACTGCCTGGCAGTTTACGCCGGAGTACATCCTCGGTATCTATCGCTGGCGCAACCCCGCCAAAGGCAATACCCATATGCGCACGACCTTTGTCGGGAGTGTCACAAACCATGATCCGAACCAGGATTTATTTGACGGTATCATCAGTGCCACGTGGAAAACACAAGCCGATCTAAAAACCCTGGGGGCAACCGGTCGACTGCGCAGCCCACTGGTACTAACCTGTATTAATGACTACCTGCAAGGACAGCGCTACCCGCTGTCGGTCTGCCGTGACATCTGCACCGAAACCGTTTAACGGGTCAGTTAACCGGTTGGCTGTTATACGGCAACAACCCGGTGTCGACCGGAATGCTGACCCGACATCACACAGCACCGGCAGTTTGCCGGAAATAAAACGCCTTATATAGGCACCTGAAAAAATTACTCTATAGCCCTATATTTAAACAACACTCAACCAACCATACGGTACACTTTAGAACTGAGTATTCATGATCCCCTCTTCCTCCCGTGCCTATAGCTCACAATACGACACCAGACTATCGCAATGACCGCTGGCAGCAACACAACAAACCACAGGCATATCATTGTCGGCATGTCTGGCGGCGTTGACTCTTCAGTCGCCGCATGGCTATTAACACAACGCCCGGATCTGCAACTCGACGCCGTATTCATGCAGAACTGGGAGGAAGATGAAGATGACTACTGCACCGCTATAGAAGACTTCCGCGATGCGTCGGGAGTATGTGCCAGGTTGGACATTCCACTATCCAGCGTGAATTTTTCAGCCGAGTACTGGCAAACCGTGTTCGCCGACTTTCTCGATGAATACAACGCTGGACGTACCCCCAACCCGGACATCCTTTGCAACAAGGAAATCAAATTCAAGGCGTTTCTCGATCATGCCAGGCGCATGGGTGCCAGTGCTATTGCCACCGGCCACTACGTGCGTACCGACCTCGACAGCAATGGTCGAGCCCGGCTGCTGCGCGGTGCCGACGCCAGCAAGGATCAATCATACTTTCTGCACACCCTTGATCAGCAGCAACTTCAACAAGCAGTATTCCCGGTTGGCGATCTGCTCAAATCAGAACTCCGCGACATTGCCCGCGACCTCGAACTACAAGTCCACGATAAAAAAGACAGTACCGGCATCTGCTTTATCGGTGAACGTCGCTTCAGTGATTTCCTTGCCCAATACGTCGCTGCAAAAGCCGGCCCGATGATCACACCCGACGGCGAGCAGGTCGGCACCCACAACGGCATCGCCTTCTATACCATTGGCCAGCGTCAGGGACTCGGTATCGGTGGCAGCGCAGCACACCGGCCGGAACCATGGTACGTTGTCGAAAAGCGCACCGAAACCAATGAATTGATCGTCGCACAGGGGCACGATCATCCCGCTCTGCATAAAAAATCACTATTTGCCAGCCGCATCCATTGGATTAGGCAGATACCGACCTCAGATTTCAAATGCACGGCTAAAATCCGCTACCGGCAAAGAGACAGTGAGTGCAAGGTCATTCTGCAAAACCAACACGAAGGAATTGTTAACTTTACAACCACCCAAAGAGCCATTACACCCGGGCAATCCGTCGTTTTTTACGACGGCGATGAATGCCTTGGTGGAGGTATCATTGAATATGCGATCCAGTAACCACCCCAGAGCAACACCAACCAGCTGATGCCCCAGTCACTCGAACATCAAACAATATCCCTGGCCGGCCTTTTCCTTGCCACCGATCTGGTACAGAGCATCGCCAATACCGGTGAGTACGACGAGGGCGTCATGCGCATTGCGCTAGAATCTCTGTTCGCACTGGATGCCGAGTCTGTTCCGGCGGTATTTGGCGGCAAGAACAACCTCCGGCCGGGCTTTCAGCGGCTGGTGTCGCAGTTGGCCGGCTCTGACTCATCGCCGGATATGCAGATCACCCGCTACGCCCTGACAGTACTGAAAATCGAAAGTAAACTGTCAGCCGGATCGGACACCATGGATCGCATCAGACGCGGATTGCAGGAGGCCGAAAAACACCGAATGCACTACGACACACTGGACATGAAAATTGTCGATATGCTCGCGAACGTGTACTCAGAAAACATCAGCACGATGTCGCCGCGGGTGATTGTGCACGGCAACGAAGATTATTTAAAGCAGGATGTGCACGCCAACTGCATCCGGGCCTGCCTGCTGGCCGCCATTCGCTCTGCTGTACTGTGGCGGCAATGCGGCGGGACACGCTGGAAACTGGTCACCGGGCGGCAGCGCTATGTCAATCAGGCCAGCAAAGATCTGCGCACAACATCGGCCAGCTGAAAACAGAACCCCGGCTGTTAACGCCACTGGGCTATCACCGGGCTATCACTGGGCTATACACCCGCTGAAATCCGACTATCCAGCATAGGCAAGCTCACCGCACGGACAGCACGCTATAACAACAAGCGTTTACCTGGTTGTATAGCCGACAACACAAATACGAGTCGGTGCTTTCAGCAAAACCGCTAACCCGGCCCAGTCCCTCGATCTGCGCGCCGGATGCCGCAATGCAGTCTACCGCCTACTCGGCGTCTCTCAGCGCCATACGGACACCGTCATTGACACGCATGGCCAACTCACGGATCACTGCCACAGCCACCTCAGGGCAACCTTCGATCAATTGCATAAATACATCTTTGGTGATCTTTAAAACCACCAGCTCAGTCGCTGCCATGACTGTCGCCGTTCTGGGCACATCACAGACAATTGCTGTTTCACCGACTATCTCTCCTGCACCGTGCGTGGTCACCAGCAAGGGGCCGCTTTTGGTATTCACATAGATATCTACATCGCCCTCCATGATGACAAAGGCCTCTTCACCCTTCTCCCCCTCAATGCACAAATTATCTCCGGGCTGATAAACAACCCACTCGCTGGTGAACGACAACAGCTTTAAGCGGGAATCATCAAGGCTGGAAAACAACGGTATATTTCTCAGCGCTTCGACTTCTTCGATCATGCTCATGACAGCTGTACCTCCCGCCCTGACTGATACATCCCGACTAACCGGTAACACCGTTGCTGCCTGCATCCAGATTTAATCACTGCCATTACTCCGCTTACTTATTTTTCCTTTCTCGAGCGTTAGCACCTGCTCGAAACCTGCCGCCGGATGATCCTGAGCCAGCACCCAGATCAACCCCCGATTGCGGCGTAATTGCTGCACGCCGGCGATTATTTTTAGCTCAGTATCAGTATCCAGCACACTGATCGCGTCGTTGACAATCAACAGATCAGTCTCCTTCAGCAGCGCGCGCGCCAGGGCGATTTTCTGCCGCTGATCCACCGGAATAGCGGCACCACCGATACCGACATCATAACTGAGGCCCAGCCGCATGATGTCGCGATAGATTCCCAGCTGATCGATCACCGAGCGGATCAACTCGCCTATCCGGATTTCCGCTCTGGCCTGCCCGTAGGCCAGCTTGCCAAACAATATATTATCCTGCACTGACGACTCCCCACTGTACACATCTGAATTGAACAGCGTGATCAACGCCGTGAGCTCGGCAGGCATGCCCTCAGCAAGTCGATGACGTGCCTCAACCAAACGCTGCTGTATTGCATCATCGACAATACCCAGACGATGCTGAGCCGGCACCAGCATCAGCGCCACCGATAGCAGCTGCTGACGTTCTTCGTCGCTAATCGACTCGATACCATCGACCTCTATGCGACCAAGCATCAGCTTATAGTGGGGAAGATCATCAGAGCTGATAAACGAAAAGCGATTGAAAAATTCGTGACCCGGTGGCAGATCAGAGAAAATATCAACCATCGTTTCAGCGGCATTTCTACCCGCCAGAATCAACTCATCCAGCAAGCCGTCTTTCGCAAGCGTTGACTGCACATAGGGGTGATTGATTAAATCCTGCACAGTCGTTGCGCTATCGCGCGGCACACCGAACAACAGGTTTTCAGCAACCGGGGCATTGGTGTTGTAGCGACTGTAATCGTATAGCTCGACCAGATGGTTTAAGTCGCCACGCGACAACTCATCGCTTAGCCTGTGTCTGGCTTGCAGCAGCCGATCTTCCAGCGCTGCATTCGGGTTCAGCGCCAGCTTGCTGCGCAATCCCAGTTCATAGATATCCCGGTCCAGATCCACCACTGACAACAGCTCGATCGCTTTAGCTTCCAATTCGCCACTGTCCTCGACACCGGCAGTCTTATAGTCGATCCAGCACGCATCAACATCAAAAGCACTATTGCCGGTTCGCCGTGACTCGAGCCTGACCCGCTCGGCGTTGGCATCGTCAATCGCTGTATCAGCCGGTCGAGGGTGATTTTTCAGGCCATAAAAAATATTATCCAAAACACTGCCGGTGAAAAGATAAGCCCCCGGACCGGCATAACTGATATACCGGCTGACCTGTGCCACCGACAAACCGGCGACGTTTACACCATTGAGCTTAAGCTGGCCACGGGTTGGATCTATGAGCCGGGCCATCAGCCGCGCCAGGTCTTCTTTTCCACCACCGGTGGGTCCGACAATGGCCACATGCCGCGTCACCGGAATCTCAAAGCTGATGCCATCCACATGTTTGACACCATTGTCTTCCGCATAGCTAAGCCCGTTGGATGACAGCGCTCCCTGCAACGTCTGCCGACCCGACGCATCACTGTCGAGCAACGGCGCATCAAGGATGCCGTTAGGATGAAACTGACTGATTATCTGTGCATACTTCACCCGTATATCTTCTTTCATCTGATAGTACTTCAGAAGCTCTTTCCAGGGTCCTGCCAGATCCTTATACGCGGCCAGCACGGCGATCAGTGCACCCAGCGACAATTGCCCCTTTATTACAAAATAACCGCCAACCAGATAGAAAAAAAACGGTGTGATTTGATTCAGGAAATTATTCAGAAATTTTATAAAGTACTTGCGTTTATAGATTTCTTTTCGAATTTCAAAAAGAGACCCGAGCCTGCCGGTAATTTCTGCGCGCTCATATTTTGATGTATCGAGTGACCGGATCTCAGTGTTACCGGCAAAGGCCTCACCGATTCTAGAAGCAAGCGAACGAACCGTCAGAACCCGTTTGCGTGATAGCTCATTAACTTTCTTCTGCAACTTGGGGATGACATACATCTGCAACGGATACATCGCCGTTGCAGCAATCCCCAGAAAAACATCCTGATTAAATATAAAGGCCAGGTAAGTTACCAGCAATCCCCCCTGAAACGCCGGCAACGCAAAGGCATCGCTGATGAAACCGCCCAGTGGTTCAGTCTCGGCGGTGATTATCGGCACAACCTCACTTTGCGATATGCGTTTGAAATGCGGGATCGGAAATCTCAGCACACGGCTATAGAGGTCATAGCGCAACCGGCGCAACATGCGCTCACTGAGCACGCCGCGATACACATTCAAATGGTATTTAACTCCACCATTTATCATGGTCAGTGCCAGAAACGCACAGCACAATATCAACAGATAACTGATCTGTGTGACATCAAAGCCCAGAATCGAAGCCGGAATTCCGTCGCCACCGATTGCCTGATTAATGATTAACTTCGGTATCTCGAGGGAATAATAAACCAGAGGCATGGACAGCACAGTGGCTATCAGTATCAGCACTTGCTCTTTGCGGCTATAGCGCAAAATGTATTTGAAAATAGACGTTTCCATCACGTGCTCATTGACTCCGAATATCCTAACCCTTAAGACAAACTGAACAACAGGAACCGCATCTTCACCATTGACGGGACTCGATTAATGGCCCGTTCAGAGTTCGATGGATGTGCCGACCCCGGCAACCGGACAATACCGCCAGCCGGCAGGCACGCTCCCGCAGAACACCGCTTTCAGTATGCTATACCGCCCTGCCATCTGCACGCCAAACTTTGCCATCACCACACCCGACCCTCTCAATCCGGTAAAAATACCGTTATCCGACACCGCTCTGCTCTGTTGCCTTTCGGTACAAGCCGCAACCGCGGCCTGCAGTTGCCCGGTTAATCACCAGGCCATACACTTGTACGTCCCCCCGCAAGAGTCCGGACGTGTGACTAACTCAAACCGCAAAACACTGGTGAGTCTCGGGATGTCCTGCCAGACGACGCACCAGTTGCGCCGCCTGGTCGGTTCAGAACGCCAGTCAGCGGATTCATTCCCTCGGGTTACGGCACCTTCAGGCCTGTTTGACTGGCTGATCTGTCCCATGGCAAGTACAGTCTCGCTGCTGGATCAGGGTATTCCTGACTTCACCAGAGACTGCCTTCAACCGCACAAAGAACGCGCCTACTGGCCGGCAATGAATTTATATTTCTGGCACGGCTTTCTAGTCACAGAGCATGGAACCCGACACATTAACATCAACCAGACTTTTGAACGCGAGCTGGCGCGTTGGCGTCACCTTAAAAATCGCTTTTCGGCGCTCAACCCCGAACAGACCGTCTTTGTCATCTCCAACACACAAAATAACCTTGCGACAGATGTATTCAACGAGGATCAGCGGGACAACTATATTTTCAGTGCCGACGGACTGGACCGACTGCAGGCAAGCCTTGCACGGTATTTCAAAACAGGTACCGACAATATCCGGCTACAAGTACTGACCCTGCCCGAACGCAGCTGCGACCTCAGCGATCGCACTAACGTGCGATTTTTTCCAGCGGACACCAATGAATGGAAGGGATCGAAGCAGTCCTGGGACCGCTGGTGGCAGACGGTGGATTATAGCTAGTGCCTATCCAGAAACAGGGTGTCGCGAGGATCATTCAGGTGCGTGAGATTTTGCCTACCACAGGTAGGCGCTTAGTTGTTCTTAAGTAACTACCACAGGTAGGCGCTTAGTTGTTCTTAAGTAACTACCTGTGGTCGGCAAAAGATTGCGTGCCTGAGTGGTACGCAGTAGCGCTTGTTTCTGGGTGGGCGCTAGCTAATGTGGGCCTGATCGGCAGCGGTCGATCCCGCTACAGGCACAACAGCGGATTGCAAAGTAAGGAAATCCACGTCAAGCTGACCCGGCTGCACGGCAAGCGTGGCCATACTACCCGCGCTCATTGAAAAACCGATCTCCTGCAACACCGATCTAGCAAGACCGTTTCTGTCAGTCGCTACAAAATTCACAGCGAGCGTGGCTGCACCACCACCGTATTCGTCGATCAGATAACTGAAAAACGCCTTCTCAATCAGCTTTCCCTGCACCCGACAGGACAGCATAAAATCCTCTACCGTGATTCTGCCGTGCTGTTCCCGGCGGGTAATAGAGAACCCGACCAGACCATAGTCTCCGTACTTGTCCTTACAGTGAATAACGTGCTTGTCGGTGGCGGTGTTTTGCAACGCTTCATCCACCGCCTCTCTGGTGTATCGAGTACCGGAAAAATTCAACTGATTGGTCCGCTGTAAAAGTTCAGTCACACGGGTATGCTGCTCTGAGGCATACGGACTGATAGTCACCACAATCTGACAAGCGCGTAGAAAAGCCAGATAGTCGTCACCAAACCGGACAGCATCTTCACTACGCTGCACCTGCTGTTGATACATAAGCCGGCGGTTGCCAGCCTCAGCGGTGGTACTGCCCTGCAGGCGTGGGTGTTCCAGCAGTGTTTCGATAGCGGTTTCAGGCAGAACTTCAATGCCGTTAACCGCCGCTGCGACTTCTTCGCGCTCAAACGGCGTGTCGTCGATAAATACCAGTGTATCGGTGCCAATACTTATTTTTTCAGCCAACCATTTTATGTTTTCGGATTTTTGATTCCAGTTGATCACCGGGTAGACCAGATAATCCGCCAGACCAAACTGCTCCAGCTGCTGCAGTGCTTCAGGGCGATTATTTTTACTGGC
Organism: uncultured Granulosicoccaceae bacterium; assembly: GCA_938003855.1. Lineage (GTDB taxonomy): Bacteria > Pseudomonadota > Gammaproteobacteria > Granulosicoccales > Granulosicoccaceae. The sequence continues at coordinate 9,287 of CALKXD010000238.1, forward strand.
CACGGTAATCAGAATGCCGCGCTGATCCAGCGCCTTGAACAACGCCGGAACAGTTGATTTTAACGTCACCTCACCCTCAAGCAGCACACCGTCCCACAGCGTATTGTCAAGATCAAACACCACACATTTAGCCGCCGGCCGTGTATCACCCGTAGCCACAGACACAGGGTTGATCGTGGCGACTGAATCGGCAGTAATAAAGTCAGCCGAGATAAACACCAATCGAGTTCCGGACTCGGCTTCCGGCGTGAAGGAAATATTGTAGGGCAACCGGGAGTCGGTAATCGCAGACAACTCGATGTGAGGAATAAAGTAGCGGTTGTACCCGGGTGCCAGCACCAGTTGCTTCCAGTAGGGTAAGGCCAGCTTACCGTTGGCCGGCACCGACAACATCGCAGAGCGGGCTACGGCACAGGCAAACTTCATTTTGCAATCACGGGTCTGCGGATTATAGATTTCGATCAGAAATCCATCTGGTTTTTGTTCCTGCGGTAACGCCTTGTGCATTCGCTTGCCAAGGTAATCCAGCAATTCAAACGCCAGTGATGTCCACGGCGGGCTGCCGCCAAAACGCCTGACCAGGCGCCCGAATGCATTGACCAGCGGTTGTACGCGGGGCACAACGCGGTCAAGCAGTGACACCAGACCATTGCGCCACAACAGGGTATTGCCACGTGCCTCAAGCTTTCCCCATTGCCCGAACACTATCTCCGCCGCCGGACCGGTTTGAGCACGGAAGTGACGATTGCGGCGCATGCCAAGTTCAAAACGTCGACATCGCTGATCGGGGCGGGCGCGGTAAAGATCGCAGGTCTGGTAGCACTCAGGCGCTGCACACTCAATGCAGTGCTCACCCCAGATCAGCAGTGAGCGCTTGCGGATGCCGGACACAAACGCAATGGATTCAGACGGTCGCAGCGGTGCGCCGGCGCCCTTGCCACGGTATTGATCAAACTCAAACATTCAGGCGCACGCAGATTGTAGAGATGCCATTCGCTGCTAGATTTTCCGATAGAGAAAATAGCGCTGGCTGTCGATGCCCGGTGGTATCGGCAGCTGAGTCAGACTGGCCGACTGCAGCGGCAACCCACTGAGCGCAATGCCCCCCGACGCCAGCACCCCGACCATCACCTGTGGCAGCCACTGCACCGTTACGGCATCTATATCGTCACTGCCACTGCCGATATCAGCGTGAGCCATAGCAGCCTCAGATCCGCTAAACGCTAACGCAGTCTCTGCTATTTCGCCGAGTATCAAGTTGCCGTCCGCGGGAATACAAGACCCGTGGGCCATCAGCGCGCGATCAAATGCAATAATCCTTCGCTGTGCAAACAGCTCGACCAGATGGCTATAAGTGCGGCCATTGCCAAGCCCAAGCTCCAGAATATCACCGGTTTCAGGGAGCAGCCCCTGCGCTGCCACCTGATTAAGAATATCTCTTTGCGCCGTCATCCGGCGTATAAAACTATCAAGTCGGCTCATGGTTTATCCGTTGCTATAGTGTCGATGGCAGCAAGCGTCACATCAGGCCCGCTGATCACGGGCAATGTCCATCATCGAATGAAAAGACACGCGTGGCGACTGCGCTACAGTTTCAATAAACTGCCAAAGCAAAGCCCGATTGTCTCTGTCCATTGGTTCATGGTGCAGCATAACGCCAATCGTCCCGGTATCGGTGTCCAGCAGAGCACACAGGTAATCGATCAATTCAGTGGTCGTCAACCGGACCCCTTTGCGTTTTTTCAACCAGTCTATTGTCACTGGCAATTCAGCCACCGAAGCACCCAGATCATCTGATCCGGCAATACGCGATAGGCAATGAAAACCAAGTGCCTGTATCGCCTCGGCCGTGTCACGGGTACAGCGGTTCCAGGGTGGTGTAAACACCGGACACACGCGCTGCCCGAAGACCTCCGCCAACATCCGTTGGCCCTGTGCGATATCGTTCTGTTGCTGACGACGGTTGCGATCACTGCCAAATTCACAGGAGCGCCCGGAGCGCTGATGGTTGGTGTGTGCCAGGCCGTGCTGATGGATTGCTATCCGGCCACCGGCATCCAGCAGTGCAGTGATAACATCAATAGACTGACTGGACAGCGCATCAGGTATAACCGCAATATCCAGCGGCAGTTCGCGCTGCACAAAGCCACTGGCCAGTACCTGCAAACGCTCGTCCGCCCAGCCGCCGTCATCGTTGCGAAAGAATATCTTTAGCGGCGTTGATCGTCTGGCCAGCACTGTCGACACAGCCCCGAAAGTACTCACGCGATGCCTTGCCTGGCGAATGTCTGTGCTTTACTGTGCATTCGTTTTTTCATCTTTGTTCCGCTAGTCTGGTGGCAAAGCGAACAGTTTCAAGCGCCCCGTTAAACTGCTGCCTGTCAACGGCAAAGCGCCCTGCCGAGCAAACCTGCGCGATAGCCTGCAATAGTTTTTCAGGGTTGAGATCTTTGGCTTTGACCAGTGAAAACGCCGCGCGTTCGGCCAGACTTGCAGCACGCAGCGTCTGTTCCTGCTCGCCCCCGGCATCAAAAGGTATCAACACACCCGGTGTGCCAGTGAGCAGTAAATCAATCGCGGTATTGTAACCGCACATACTCACCGAGCAGGCCGCCCCCTGCAGCAGCTGACGAAAGTCGGTGCGGTTTGGCTCGATGACCACCGATGTGCCGGCAGCCAATGCCTGCAAGTGTGCCACCTCCGCTTGTGGATCGCTGCCGCCAATCAGCAGCCGCCAACGAGAGTCCGGCAACAGACGCGCCGCCTCGATGGCAGCTTCATAGATAAACCGCCCGACCGATCCGCCACCGGCGCTGACGATCACTTCAAAGCTGTGTGATGTTGCTTGCGCCAGGTCGACTGACTGAGCAACATAACCGGTATAAAAAAGCTTAGCCTGAAGGCGTTCGGAGACCGGCCAGCTGACCTCCAGCGCTGTGGTAGCGCGATCAGAGTGCACCACCACGCCATCGTAATATTGACACACCAATGCTTCGGTACGCTGCGCTTTTTCGGTACTCGACGGCGCTGCTAGAATATCGCGCACCGACGACAACACCACCGGTGCTGCTGCCATTGCCTGCGTCAATTCAAGCAGAGCAGTAAACTCGCGGCGCAGCACCCGACGGCCAAACGGAAACAACTCGGTGATCACGATATCGGGTTGCAGCGAGTCCGCCAACTCGCACAATTGATTTAATCTGGACGCTAAATAAGCCTCGTCAGCGACGCTTCGATCTGCAGTAAGCAGGCGCGTAAAGTTAGTGCCATCAGAGCACAGCGGTGGCAATTGCACTACCCGGACACCATCGGTTTCAAACGGTCTGACCGGCAGACCGCCACTGACTAAAGTGACTCTGTGACCCGAGGCGACAAACGCCTGCGACAAGTTGATCGACCGGCGCAAGTGCCCGGTACCGAGTAAATGGGTTACTACAACCAGAATATTCATAACACCTGTTTTCCACCCTGCCTATCTAGCCTGCGTTGCAAGTGATCACCAGCCTGTGACTTCAGCGGAAGCGGTTTGCTTTTAACCACCGCATTTTACAAGCCGCGACCTCAGAGCGCGGCGGACGACTCCTGACGGATCAATCTGACGCGCAATGGATCGGCCGGCTTCAAGCGCTCGGTCAACTCCAGACAATACAATGAATTTCGTTTGATACTAAATGGCGGAACACCTTTGTAAGGCCAGTCATACGCCACCGCCAGTAACGCTCGCATCACACCGATGTGACAGACCGCCACAGTATCTTCACGCAGGTCGGCTAACCAGGGCGCCAATCTCGACCACACCTGTGCCGGACTCTCGCCACTCGGCGGCTGATAGTCCCACCCCCAGTCAGGCAGGTGGCGAAAGCCAGAGTCGGGATCAGCGCCCAGGTCAACACTGCGCTGCCCCTCCCAGTCACCGTAGTCCATCTCTATCAGGGCTGGTTCTATAACCGGCTGACGGCCGCTGATCAGCGCTGCGGTGTGCATCGCTCTATGCAACGGACTGCTGAGCAATGCAGCATGCTGCCAGGGGTCCGGCAGGCACAATCCTGCCAGTTCAGACGCGGCGTCAGCTTCCAGCGGAATATCCCGCCGTCCCTGAATCCTACCGTCGCGATTCCACGCGGTACGACCATGCCTGATAATCGCCAGTCGAATCATCGCTCTAGAACCAACGCCAATTGCCGCGAGAGCGTCGCTGCTGCCGCACCCAGCAGATGTCGACGGCGCACCAGTTCGTGCCCGGTGCGTTGCATCAATCGATACTGTTGCGGGTCAGCCAGGGTAGCGTCTATCGCACGCGCCATAGCGTGCGGGCTATAGTCAGCCACCAGCGAGTGCGGCGACCCGATAACTTCACGCACTCCCGCTCGATCCTGCGCGACCACCGGCACACCGGCGGCCTGCGCTTCCAGATAAACCATCCCGAATGCTTCGTTGACCCCGGGCCATACAAACACCGACGCATCCCGGTACGCCGCCGCCACAGCCCCCTGATCCAGTTGACCGGCAAATGTAACGCGCGATCCAAACGATTCAAACAGCGCTTTAACCTCAAGGTGAGCAGGCCCGTCACCAACGATACACAATTGCCAATCAGTGGTTGTCAGATACGCCAGTGCGGCGGCAAGGATTCGATAGGACTCGAGCTTGTCACCATAGCGATGCATGCCGACCGCCAGCAGGCGGTTACTGATTTGCGCTACCGGCGGCAGCTCAGGTAAGTCGGTGCGCTCTAGAAATGGCGCAAGATGCACCAGCGTTTGATCGGCGGGTCGGTGTTGCTCAAGCGCTATGCGGTCTTTGTCAGTCAGGTAAAACACTACGTCGGCCGCCTCCGTCGCGGCATCGGCACTGGCGGCAAAATTTGCCCACGGCCCCTGCAACCGGCGTCTGGCAATACTTGCCTCTATAAGCATGTAGGGTATCTTCAAGCGGCGGCTAACCGCAACTCCCACCAGATCCGGCGCTTTGTAGTAATTGTGGTAGGTCACCCAGGCCCGCCAGCGGTCACCGTCTTTGAGCAAGCGGGCCACCTCGGCTCCGGCACGTGCGCTGATCTGTTGCTGCACTTGCCTATCACCCTGCCCGTCAAAGCAGCGCAGCGTTGACGCCAGCGTGACCGGCAAGCCCTGTGAGTTCATCGACAGCGCTGCCATCAGGCTTTGCGCTATCTGCCGGTCCCCGGACGGCACCGGGTGATCGGGGGATTTCAACGGCGCATAAAAAGCCAGTTGCATCACTTAAACGCCGGAGCCACCGCACAACGCACGCAGACGACGGTCCAGCACTTTGATGCCGGCGTCCATACCGAAATCATCGACCAGACGCTGATACGCTGCCTCCGCCATCGCCACCCTTTTCGACGGCTGCTGTGCCAGTTCGACCATGGCAGCCGCCAGTGCCTCAGCGCTGTCGTCGGCCAGCAAGGCATGGACATCGTGCTGCAAGAATTCCGGTATCGCCGACACTGACGTGGCGATGATCGGCAACTTTTGCGATGCCGCTTCCATCAATACATTCGGCAGACCATCGCGATCACCGTCTGCGGCAATCCGGCTCGGCAGAATAAACACATCGGCGTCACGCATCGCCTGAACAACATCAGGCTGCTCACGCTCGCCCAGCCAGTCGATGCGGTCAGCCACCTGCGACGCTATTGCTTGCTGCTGCAACGCGTCCTTCAGCGCCCCCCCGCCAATGTGAGTCAGCTGCCAGGCTACGTTTTCGGGTAACAGCGACAGTGCGGCGATCAGGCGGTCATAGCCTTTTTTCTCGACCAGTCTGCCGACCGACAACAGCTTAAGTACCGCACTGGCGTTGCGCGGCTGCCGATCAGGGGGTGCCGGAAAACGCGACAGATCAAGACCGTGATAGACCAGATCGATGCGATCATCACTGCGGCACAGCGAGCGCAAATGACGGGCACCAATGGCCGTACAGGTGACACCGAAGGAGGCACCATGACGGTCGGCGTCAAGCTTCTCGTGCAGCTCCCAGTCGGGTGCGGTCCAGATATCCTTGGCATGCGCTGAGTAGCTCCACGGGATGCCACGCATAATGGCCGCATAGCGAGCCACCGACGCCGGCGTATGTAGAAAGTGCGCATAAACCGCGTTGACCGACTGTGGCAGTTCGGCGGCCATGACACAGGCCTGCCCAAAGCGCCGTACACGGTTACGGGTCAGGTCACGGCGCAGATCGCTTTTAAAGATTTGCCATGCCGCCGCATAACCTGACAAACGGCGGCAGGCGCGCCAGCCGCGCAACACCCGGGCGACCTCCTGATGCAGGTACTCGGGCAGATAGTGAATGGCAGCGGTGACCTGGTCATGTAAGGGGTGGCGTTTTTGATTGGCCGGGTGCCGCAGAGACCAGATTTGAAAACAGTGTCCCCGCCGCTCCAGTGCGGCGAGTTCCTGTGCGACAAAGGTTTCTGACAACCGTGGCCAGCACTTGACGACTATCGCCAGCGGAGGTGCCTGCGAGTTCATGCCTGCTCGACTTCCAGCTCCTGCGCCAGCAGCGCTTTGGTTCGCCCGACAATGCACTCTAGACCGCCAAGCAGCCCCGCGTAGCGTCCAGCCGACGGCGGTGGTTGCGATGGCAGACTGCGGATTGCTTCGATCATGGCATCGACCGAACTGCCGTCGAGCTTGTCATCGAACATCCGCACCAGGCCTAACTCCTGTGCACGCGACGCTCTGATGTATTGCTCGAGTCGCGGCACCGTGCGCGGTACGATTACCGCCGGCACATCGCAGGAGAGAATTTCACAAAAAGTGTTGTAGCCGCCCATCGCAACGACGCCCTGAGCCCCGGCCATCAGGCTCTCCATACGTGAATCAAAACCCACATTCATGACGCGCCCGTTGAGGTTCGCCACGCGACGTTCAAAATCGGCGCGGGCATCACCGGTCAGGAACGGACCGTAGACCAGTAATGCGGCCGGTGTGAGGGTGGGGTCTTTTTCGTAGGCAAGCAACACTTGATCGACCATCGCCGCGCCGTCGCCGCCTCCGCCCGGCGTCACTAAAATATACGGCGCTTCAGGCATTTCGTCACGCGTCACCGCCTCACGCCGCAGATAGCCGGTCCAGACCATGCGCCGCTTAACGCTCTCTGACAACGGCAAGCCCTCTGTCGGGTCGTAGACGGATTTTAATCCATACACCCAGATTTCATGGTAGTACTTTTCCATTGCCTGCACCGCCCCTTTACGCTCCCACTCCTCAGCCAGCAGGTCGGGGCCATCGAGCACATCGCGCAGACCTAGAATCAGTTTTGTGTTGCCCTTTTTGTGCAGCCATTCCAGCGCTGGACGCAACTCGCCGCGAAAACCAGTCGGTTCTTTATCGACAACGATGATGTCTGGCATGAAGAGCTCCACCAGAGACTTAATCAGACCAGCCCGGATGACGGTAGTTTCTTCGATGTCAAAACTGAGCTTTTCGGAGACGTAAGAACCGTCTGAGCGCTTGGTGACGCCCGGCAGCCGGACGTAGTCGACACGCTCGGGAAAGGTAAATCGACCGGCAACCGGTGACCCGGTGATAATCAGTGCCGACATTTGATCGTCGGAGGCGGTTAACGCGGCTGCCATGGTTCGGGAGCGACGCAGATGACCCAGACCGAAGGTATCATGACTATAAAAAAGCACCCGCGGTGCACGCGGCTCCCGGCTGGAATTTGCGGCACGACCGGACGGGTTATTCGAAAAAGCCATGCTGCCTTGCACTCACAAAAAATGTAGAATGAGATCAGCGGATGTGTAGCCACCAGACCCACTCCGACATAACCTCTCACAGACCAGGCAGATACCCGGACGACAATCCCGACGTGCCCTGTCTCAACGATAGTCAAATATGGCTTGTCTCTGCGCATGATATCTGCAACGGGCCGAATAGCCAATCAGTGCCCCTGTGTACTGCCAGACTTCAGCTTATCGGAGCCCGGGTAAATGCGCGATCGCTCCGTATTTCATTGTAAAGGATATAAATTAAAAATGCGGTGTTTAGCAAGATTAACAACCGTGGTCCTGATGTTGAGTCTGGGCGCTTTTACCGCTCTAAACACTGTCGCTATCGCACAGACGTCAACCGGTAGCGCTCAGAACAGCACCGACACGGCCACCGCAGCCGGATCTGATGCATTCGTCTCAGAGTTAATTTCCGCCGCCGGGCAAAGCGGCATGCGCGTCATCGTTATCGACAGCACGCCGCAAGCAGACAAGCCAGCGGCGCATACACCCGACGATCCCGGCCCGATGCAAATGACGCCTGGCAGCGGAGCATCGCTGATGAAGGTGCAGTCGCAGGTTCTTGAGTTCCGCCAGATCCTGAAGGCCAAGGTCGAACAGCTACCAACATCCATTGAAACAACCAAAACCGAGGTAAAGCGCAAGAGCCCCACCGGTGACTACCACCCCTATTTGCGAGCGTTGTACTGGTCACTGCTGCTGCTGATGTTTGGTGCATTCGTCGAGCGGGAAATCTACATCAAGCGCATTGTTGCACGCTGGCTGGAACCTGACCTGCAAGACAACCCTACCGGTTATCTGGAAAAAATACCGCTGCTGATCAAGCGCGCACTGCTGAAAGTGGTCGGCATTATTATCTCGATGGTAGTTGCCTTCTTTTCCGGGTCGCTATTTTTCCCCGGCACGCCGCCGGAATCGATCCAGTTTACTATCGCGATAATCTACCTGACCTATGCCGCAAGCCGGCTTCTTGCCATAATCTGGCGTTTGATATTGGCGCCCTACCTCTGCCAGTACCGCATTCCGCATTTTTCAAACGCAGACGCCCGCAAGCTCTACTACTGGCTGTGGGTCGTATCGTCGATCAACATCCTGATGATCATGATCGGCGCCTGGGTTGGTGAGCTCGGCGGCAAGAGCCACATTCATGCATCACTGGCATCAATATTCGGTGCCGTGATCGCGCTGCTGAATATCCTGCTGGTCATCGTCAACCGCAAGGCGATATCCAGAGCGATACGAGGCGGTAAACCGATACTCGCAACCGGTGCACTATCGAGACTGTTGTCAAAAGCCTGGTTACCTGTTGCCATTATCTATTTTGTCTTCTCCTGGCTCGAAATGACCTATCGGGTGGTGCTGGCAAAGCCTCTGGCGACCCCGCTAATTGCAGGCGCCTATGGCATTCTGATCGCCATCATCTGCGTTTATGCACTGATCAACTATTTCATCGAGCGCTTTTTTCAAAAGGAAAAACGCTACGTCAGGCTGCAACCTGATGACACAGACACAGACACACAAGCAAACCCATCGGAAACAGAAACCGCCTCCCCTGCGCTGGACGCCACCACCGAGACCATTATTGTCAGGCACCCGCTCACCACCTATGAAGATCTGGCACGAAGGGTAGCGGGCATACTGGCGGTACTGGTTGGCCTGTGGTCACTGACGCAGATCTGGAAATTCGACAGCACCATGATGCAAAACTCGACAGCGCAGCGCAGCGTTGACGGTATCGCAATTCTATTCATTGGCTATATCGTCTACCACATCGTGCGTATCTGGATAGACAATAAAATTCAAGAGGAAGGTGGCGATACCGTGCTCGCCCCCGGGGATGAAGGTGGCGCCAGCGGTGCCAGCAGACTGGCCACCCTGCTGCCGCTGTTTCGTAACTTTATGCTGGCAGTCATATCTCTGTCGGTTATCTTCAGCGCGCTGCTCGAGATGGGCATCAACGTCAGCCCGCTATTTGCCAGTGCCGGCGTCGTCTGTCTGGCTATTGGCTTCGGCGCGCAGACACTGGTACGCGATATATTCTCCGGTGCGTTTTATCTGTTCGATGACGCCTTCCGCCGTGGCGAGTACGTCGATATCGGCAGCGTCAAAGGTACAGTCGAAAAAATCTCGGTGCGATCATTTCAGTTGCGCCACCACCTGGGTCCGCTGCACACCATCCCATTTGGTGAAATCCAGTCACTGACCAACTATTCGCGAGACTGGGTGATGATGAAACTGCCTCTGCGACTCACCTACGACACCGACCCCGAACGCGTGCGCAAGCTGATCAAAAAGCTGGGGCAGTCGCTAATGCAGGACCCGGTCATCGGCGACACCTTTCTACAGCCACTGAAGTCTCAGGGTGTCATCGAGATGCAGGACTCCGCGATGATCGTGCGGGTAAAATTTATGGCCAAGCCCGGTGACCAGTGGGTGATCCGCAAGCGGGTTTTTCAGGAGATCAGAGACTTGTTCCACCGCGAGGGCATCAAGTTTGCGCACAAAGAAGTAACCGTGCGCCTGGCCGGCGATGTGCCGCAGAATTTAACCGAGCAGCAAACCAAAGCGATCACCGCCGCCGCATTGGACGACAATGAAGACGACGAAAATCAATCGAGCTCCGGTGATGATCGATAAGCACAGTGACTCAACCGGGTTCAGCGCCACCACCAGTCGCTTTCACCAACACGGCATAGCGCAGGAGGGCAAAGCCTACAAAAAGCGCTCACATGCCGCGCTGGTGGCGACTTTCTTCGATGTTATTGATCGAATGTCCGTAACCACAACGCTTGAGATTGGAGCCTTTCAGGCTGAGGTCTCACGTCGCTTCATCGCGCAAGCGTCAGGCAGAGTGGCACTGGCGGTGGAAGCCAACCCGTACAACTACAACAAGTTCAAGCCCTCCCTTGAGGCCGCCGGAGTGCTCTATCATCATGCCGCCGTACAGGACCACGAGCGCACCTGTGAGTTGCAACTGCACGTCACCGACATAGATGTAGAAAACGGCTATATTCGCGGTAATAACTCTTTGCTCAAGAGCGAGGCCAGGCCACAAACCCGCGCAGTCCCGGTACCGGGAACCACGCTCGATACACTGGTTAACCGCTACGTTGAATCAGGCGCTCTGCCCGACCCCGCCCACGCACACCCGGTGCTGTGGATAGATGTCGAGGGGGCACTCGATCTGGTCATCAAAGGTGGCCGGCAGACAATAACCAACAGCCTCGTCATTTTTGCCGAAGTAGAAACCGAGCGCTTGTGGAACAACCAGGCCACCTTCCCTGAGATCGCCGCACAGCTCGATAAGCTGGGTTTTTTTCCGTGGCTTCGCGATTGCGAATACGAACCAGAACAATTTAACGTTCTGTTTGCCAACCGGGCGCTCATGGACAAAAACCTTCTCAGTGAGCTCAGCACGGCATTCTATAACGAGCTGCAACCGGCCGGTTGATCAGCCGCTTCAGCTGATAAGCCACATGACGGCACGCCACGACTGGCGGCTTGTCAGTCCAGTTTTAGATCCAGCAACTGCAGCTCACTATAGAGGTGGTCAACCTCCCAAGGCTCTACCCGCTCAGAGCTGAAGTACCGTGGCACCGGCAGTGCATCACGACTGGCATCAGTGCCTGGCGCTGTCACAAAGCGGCCATCCGCCGCCAGCACTGACGGGATATCAGGTAACAGTGTATCCGCCAGAGACTGCGCACAGGCCGAAAAATGCACATAATCACTCGCGTACATGAGGTCATACCAGGTGACGTGCTCAGCTTTTCGCTTTATCGAAAAAAACAGCAGGTTTGCTACACCATCAGCCAACAGCAGATACGGTGTCAGCGGCAGTGGCGCCATATCATCCAGAATAATCTGTTCATGTGTCGCGACCTGCGCACGTATCTCCGGTGGGTCTGACACCAGGGTAAGCGACGGCGTTTTTTTCTTTCGCCACAGATAGCGATGATCCTCCAGCACCCGCAACCCGACTGCATCCTGAATCGCCAGCGGCTTGGGTGAGTTGGTCAGAGTGGCGTAAGTCATCGCCGGGTCGGCAATTGACGCGGCCAGCATCTCACGCCCCAGCCCCATACCGCGCAGAGATCGATCCAGATACCAGGAGCTCATGCTGACCATGCGCTCCATGCGTCGCCCGCGACTCTCGCTATTGAGCAAGCGGTCCGAATACACCATGCCGCAAAAACCCAGCACCTGACCGTCGGCATCAACGATTCGACCATAGTCGGGTTTGTCGTCAAGCCACCGGTAGGTCATCAGCCTGCGCCAGCGGGCCAGTGGGATTTTGGGGTTCATTTTGCCATGCAACAACTGGCAGATACCGTCTATGTCTGCTTCCTGCGCAGCGCGCACAACAGGCTTCATGCGTTTATTCCAAACACGCTACGAACATCATCACACCAGTGTGCTGCCGGATGCCTGTTGATGCATTGCACCAGCTGCTCACTAAACAACCAGCCTTCTTCATCCATGTCTATATGGTGGGTTAAAAAACCGGTGGGCTCGCTGGTATCAACGGTGCCGTTGCGCCGTGCGTGCAAATGCTCAACCAGTTGATTTATCGTTTTTTGCTCACCTTTGAATGTCGCGCCGGTCTTCCAGCGGATCAAATCGCAATGTGAATTTACCGTCGCAAAGTCAGCGCAATGGTCACCGGCCGCACGCGGCCCAAAGCGCGACACACCGGCAAAGCCGCGGGCTTTAATCGGTGCCAGCAACGCCGGGTCCAGACGATTCCATGGCGGCACAATAACTGGAATAAAGTCATCCCTGAAGAGTGCTTCAAGGCGCAGCCTGCCGGCGTCAAGATCGTCCAGTACGGCCTGTTCTGCGCGATGCAAACCAAGCTCCCACGCACCGAGCCCCTGACCGCGTGCCGCATGATTGGTGTGTGAATAACCGTGCTGCGCTACCACCACGTGTGCGGCATCAGCCACCGCGCTCGCCAGTGTCGGCCCGGTGTTGGCTGGTATAACCGCCAGCAGCAATCCGGTGGTTTCAGTGGCAGCGAACAATCGATCCAGTATCGGGCCCGGTGCCACGGCATCGTCATCACGCCACCACAGGGTGGCGGCTTTGCCGCAAGCCGACCAGGCGTCGAGTTCAGTGTTAAGTGTGTGCCAGGGATCCATAATTGCGCTGTTGAAAAACCGAAAGGCAATCATACTCCATGTTGGCCCAATCCGGACCAGCCGATATTGCACAGGCTTTACAGCATCTATAGGTCGCTGTGCGACAATCGTCCAGCCAGCAGCCAACAGCGCCCTCACGCCAACGCGGCTGGTTCGGGCACTTGTCACCTGACAGCGCCTCGGGCGTCAGCGCAACACCCGTCTGTTATCTAGGACTGGTAGGGGTCGAGGGAATCCCGCAAACCATCCCCAAGAAAATTGAACGCCAGTACAACCAGAATGATTGGAATCATCGGGATGGCGGTCCACGGATAAATTTCTATCGCCGCCAGGTTCTGTGCATCGTTCAACATCACGCCCCAACTGACCGCCGGTGCGCGTAGCCCCAGCCCCAGAAACGACAACGCCGTCTCACCGAGAATCATCGCCGGTATCGACAACATCGCACTGGCAATCAAGTGGCTGGAAAAGTTAGGCAGCATATGTCGCCGGATAACACGCGACGGTCTGGCCCCCATCATCTCCGCGGCCTGCACATAGTCTTCTTCGCGAAGGCTCAGAAATTTTGCCCGCACCGCTCGTGCCAGTCCCGGCCAGTCGAGCAGACCCAGAATAATAGAAATAATAAAAAACACCGCCACCGGCCCCCAGTGCGACGGCACCGCCGCCGACAGTGCAAGCCACAGCGGCAGCTCCGGGAGTGACCGCAGAATTTCGATCAGCCGCTGGATGGTCCAGTCAGTACGGCCACCAAAGTAACCCGCCAGACTGCCAAATAAAATACCCAGCGAAAAAGACACACAGATACCGATAAGACCAACAGTCAGCGACAATTGCGCGCCGTATAGAATACGTGAAAACACATCGCGGCCTAGTCGATCAGACCCGAATAAAAATACCGTGGCATCGCCCGGCGCGCAAAACAGATGGCGTGTCGATTTAATCAACCCGAACAATCGATATTCGCCACCGTGACAAAAGAACTCCAGCGGCACAGGGTCTGATGTGTCCTGCTGGTAGGTCCAGCGGAAATTTTCCAGATCGGCTGTCGCGATGGTTTTATAAACGTGCGGGCCGATAAAGCGCCCCTCGTGCATAAACGATATAGACTGCGGCGGCGCATACAGATGGTTGGCATCACGCTCTTTGGCGGTATAGGGCGCGATAAACCCTGCGAACGGTAACATCACATACGACAGCAGTAAAAACAGGCCCGAGATCAGCCCAAGCTTGTGCTTTTTAAAGCGCCGCCAGATGAGCACCCAGCCGGGTGCATCGAGCTCCGGGTGATCAAGCTGCAGTGCTTCCTCGTCAGGGTTGTATGGCGCATCATCAATGTAGCGCCCATCCGGTAGAATACTCATCGTTCGCGCGCGCCAAATCGGATACGCGGATCAAGCAGTACCAGCAACAGATCAGACACCATGGTCCCTATCAGCGTCAGCGCCGCCACAAACAACAATACGAAGCCAGCTAAAAACTGATCCTGCGACTTCAGGGCGGCCAGCAAAGCCGGGCCAATGGTCTGCAGGCCCAGCACCACCGACACCAGCACCGAGCCGGAAATCAAAGATGGAATTAAATTGCCGATGTCGGCCACAAACGGATTAAACGCAACCCGCAAGGGGTACTTGGTCAACAGCTTCGCCGGCGGCACCCCTTTCGCCCAGGCGGTGGTGACATAGGGCTTGTTGAGCTCGTCCAGCATATTCGCGCGCAGCCGCTGCATCATTGCCGCAGCACCGGCGGTGCCAATCACAAAGGTGGGTACGATCAGGTGCAGCAGCACTGATTTGATCTTATCAAGGCTCATCGGCTGGCCTTCGAATTCGCTAGCCATCAGGCCGCCAATCGGCAGATTGAAATACTTATTGCCGTAATAAAACAAGATAAGCGCCAGCAGAAAATTGGGCGTGGCCAGACCCAGGTAGCCGACGAACGAGGTGACATAATCTACCCAGGTACGCGACCTGGCCGCCGCCAGCACGCCGAGCGGCAATGCCACCAGATAAACAAACAGTACAGCCACCAGGTTGACCATTATAGTCATCCACAAGGCACTGCCGACTACTTCGGACACCGGCTTGTTGAATTCAAACGACCAGCCGAAGTCCCCCTGCAAAATACCAGAGAACCCGTGTGGTCCCGGCCAGACACCCAGCCAGATCAAATACTGCTCCGGCAATGAGCGATCCAGAGCATATTCGTGCCGCAGAAACTCTGCCTTGGCAACCCCTGACTCCTGACCGGTTGAACGCAACTCGGCAATCTGGTTACTGAGGTAGTCACCGGGTGGGAGATTAATAATAAGGAAGATCAGCGCCGACACCAGCAACAGTGTCAGCATCATGGTGGCGACCCGCCGCACGGCAAATTTTAAAATATCCATTAGCGGCCTTGCCACTCAATCAGGGCGGTTTCAACGCCCACTATTGAGTCTCATCGTCACTGAAAAAAAACTCATCCGGCCGATGCACGCCGAAGTGCGCCCCCGGCTGCCACGCCCACAGTGCTTCCTCCGGTACGTTCCTCAGCCGATTCGACACCACAATAGGCTGCGGCGTCTCGGCCACGATGCCGATACCGTAGACTTGATCAGCGTGGATATCGAGCATGCGACGCCAGATCTGTGTGCGCTCATCTTCGGTTTCAGCTTCGACCCAGTGTTCGGCATAGCGCAGCAGCTCCCTGGCTTCTTCAAGGTCAGGCGCTTCACCGGCTTTGCCACCGGTCTGGTAGTGCTGCCCCCACATCGGCCAGGCAAAAAACTCCTGTTGCGTGGGCGCCAGATACTCCGGTGAGGTATCGGCTGTGGGGATACCGTTATCCCAGCCAAACCACACCGACGCCATACTGACCCCGGAGTTTACATGCATGCGAAGGATGTCGCGGTCGAGCGGACGCATGATCATTTCAATCCCTAGATCACGCCAGGTATCAGCGGTTATCTGCAGGGCGTTTTCTACTTCCTGTCGCTCACCGGCGGTTTCAATCACCAGTCGCATCGGTCGCCCATCGGGCAACAGCCTGACACCATCGCCCTGCCGCTCTACCAGCCCCATTTCGTCAAGCAGACGATTAGCGTGATCGATGTCGAACTGCGACCAGGCCTGCTGGTTTTTTTCTGAGTACAACGGGCTTGCAGACAGGCAACTCATGCCACCTTCAACGCCAAGACCAAAATACAGCGCGCGGTTGATCATGCGCCGGTCGATACCCATCGACAACGCACGCCGGAACCGCACATCACGTAACACAGCGCGCCAGACCGGGTCGGCAAAATTCAGGTTCGGGTACACCGCCATTTGCGAGGCCGACCCGTTCGACCACAACAGCACGCGGTAGTTACCACCGTCAATCTCGCCTTTTTTTAAGATAGACACATCGTTGAAGTCGAGACCACGTGCCTGCAGATCGGCCTCTCCGGCATTGGACTTGGCGGCAATCAGGCCACCGCCGACAATGCTCATTTCAACTTTATCGATATAGGGTAATTGTGTGCCGTTAGTGTCGACCCGATGGTAGTACGGGTTGCGAACAAACACCTGCCGGTTTTTGCTGCTTTCACCCGATGCCATCCACGGCTGCAGCGTGGGCAGATCGGGGTTGTTGAACTTGTACATGTTATCGAGCTTATTGTGCAGAGAGTTCCAGCTGCGCACACGCTTATCCAGCACTTTTTTAATCAGCTCGTCTCTGTCAGCGTAGGTCTTGTGGAACTGCTCCAGATAATGGCGCGGTCGAAAGATAAACGGCGGCCGCGCCTGTGCTAGCAGCGGTAAAAAATACGGGTTCGGCTGCGTCCACTCATAGACCACGGTGAGTGCATCTGGGTAGGTCACCGTGGGCAGCAAGCCATCCACGCGCATGAACTGCGGCGGCCCGGACGGTGACAGATCCGGATCATTGGCAACATCTATCCACCAGTACCGGAAGTCAGCCGACGTAAACGGGTGCCCGTCAGACCAACGGTGACCGGGGCGCAACCGCAGCGTGAAGATGCGATCTTCTTCAACATCGATCCCCGCCAGAATATCCGGAGTAAGCGAGTAGCTGTCATCGTAGATCATCAGTCTGGAATACCCCAGCACCACCATTTGCCGAATGTCTTTGCTACGCGACACCATGGTACGTAATGTCCCGCCCTGCACACCGTGCTGACGGCCTTTGGCTATCAGATCAACCACCAGCGGCTGGTCTGGTATTCGCTCTGCCACCGGTGGCAGGTCACCACTGGCTACCTTCGCACTGAGCAATTCACTTTCTACCGGCACCGACGCTGTCGCAAGCGGCAGGGGTATCAACAGACACCCCAACAACATCGCAATGCTGTGCAGACCAAACGTGCTGATAATTCTAGGCATGCGTACGCACCAGATGATTTGATTCAAATTGCTTTAACGGCGGTGCAGCGCCGTCAGTGTAGCGAAAGGCATCGGGCCAGGTGTCTGGTTCACCGGCACCCATCGCAACCGTTTCAAGGTCTATCGGTCTATGGATGTCCGGTTCCGGATGCGCGGCGATCAAAGCCTGTGTATAGGGATGTCTGGGGTTAGCCAGAAGCAGCTCAGGGGGGGCTTGCTCGATAATACGACCACGGCGCATCACCGCGACTTCGTCGGCAATGCGTGCAACCACAGCCAGATCGTGAGAGATAAACAGATACGACAACTGCAGCCGATCGCGGATGTCCTCCAGTAGATCAAGGATCTGCGCCTGCACCGACACATCAAGCGCCGAGGTCGGCTCGTCACAAACCAGCAGACGCGGCCGCAATGCCAACGCGCGTGCTATCGACAAGCGCTGCCGCTGCCCACCGGAAAATGCATGCGGGTAGCGACGCAGCATAGATGGATCAAGCCCGACCTGCTCGAGTAATTCTATTGCACGGTCACGACGCTCTGCCGGTGTGCCTATGCCGTGAATGTCCAGGGGTTCGGTCAGCGCATCGACAATCTGCATACGCGGACTTAATGAAGAATGCGGGTCCTGAAACACCATTTGCGCTTTGCGCTGGAAATCACAACGATCCATCGGGTTAAGTGACTGAACTTCGATGGCATCTGCCTGCGGGCTTTCTTTAAACAGCACCTGCCCTCCGGCATCCGACGACTCAGCCCCTAGCGCGATACGCGCACAGGTCGACTTACCCGACCCGGACTCACCGACAATCGCCACAACCTTGCCACGCGGCACATCAAGGTTGACACCGTTGACCGCCTGAATCGTCGTGCCGGGTGACCAGGCACTTCCCTGCCGGACACCATAGGTCTTACTGACATCACGCAGACTGAGGATAATGTCGCTCTGCCTCGGCTGTGCGGCCGGATCGACAAACTCGGGGATTACCGGCGCGGCGGCAAACAGTTTGCGGGTATACGGATGGGCCGGCGACCCGAGCACCAGGTCAGAGCTGCCGGCTTCCATTACCCGCCCCTTGTTCATCACCACCACCTGATCGGCCATGTTGGCGACGACGCCCAGATCGTGGGTGACCAGTATCAGTGCCATACCGGATTCGGCCTGCAGTTTTTTCAGCAGGCCCAGCACCTGCGCCTGAGTGGTCATGTCGAGCGCGGTGGTGGGTTCGTCGGCGATCAGCAGTTCAGGCTTGGCAACAGTGGCCATCGCAATCATCGCCCGCTGTTGCATACCTCCGGACAGCTCAAATGGGTACGCACAATAGGTACGCTCCGGGTCGTTAAAGCCAACGCGTTCGAACTCTGCCAGGACTTCCCGCTTTGCCACCGACTCCGAGCTGTTGCGGTGCAACTTCAGCACCTCACCGACCTGATCGCCAATGCGATGCAACGGTGACAAAGAGCGCATGGGCTCCTGAAAGATCATCGAGACGCGATCACCGCGAATACTGCGCAG
Source organism: uncultured Granulosicoccaceae bacterium (assembly GCA_938003855.1). Lineage (GTDB taxonomy): Bacteria > Pseudomonadota > Gammaproteobacteria > Granulosicoccales > Granulosicoccaceae. The sequence goes on from CALKXD010000238.1 coordinate 28,061, forward strand.
CTTACGCTCCCCGAGTTTTGCAAGATCGATGTCGTTGCCACCACAGTTGAGTACAATTTCTCCGCTTCGAATTTGTGCAGAAGATGGCAGGATTCGCAGAATTGCCCGGCAGCTCAGCGTTTTACCGGAACCGGATTCTCCGACTAACGCCAGCGTCTCACCGGCATTCACGGTAAAGCTCACACGATCAACAGTGGGTTTATTACTGCCGAACCCTATGGATAAGTCGTTTACACGTAATAGCGACTGCATGGTATCCCTGAATTTGCACCCTGAATCCGGTGTTATCGGCTGCCAGGGAACCACAGATCTCCAATTTCCGTGTTGCACCTGCCCACTGTGCTGTTAAACGCGCCAACCGACCCTATGATAGTGATTTGCGTACCTGCAGCGCACAGATATTCCCACGAATCCAACAGGCAGGCAACCGCAGAAGTTTTCGATGCAGGAAAATGTGGCATAGCCTGCTAAGTTGAGTAAATACCCCTAATTTCCGCGCACTCTATCAGACTGGCCAGACCGAACAGCAATGGAAACAAACTTAGTTAAGTACATCTGGATGTACAGCCGCAGGCAACAGGGAGTGGTCATTGCGGCAACCATGCTCTCCTTCCCGATTCTGTACCTGACCCTCGAACTGCCGAAAATCATCATCAACGATGCCTTGAACGGTATGTCCACACAGAAGACCCTGTTTGGATATCAAATCAGTCCAGTCACCTTTCTGGCCATTCTGTGTCTGTCTCTGCTGGGTCTGGTGGTACTCAACGGCATCATTAAAATGCGCTTGAATACCTACAAAGGGGTGATCGGGGAACGCTTGATCAGACGCCTGCGCTACAACCTGATTCAAAACATACTGCGCTTTCCGCTGCCGTATTTCTCCCGTATTTCCTCCGGTGAACTCATCAGCACCGTCACGGCCGAGACCGAACCACTCAGTGGCTATATCGGTGAATCCATTGCCATGCCACTGTTTCAGGGTGGCACCATGATCACCATCCTGATCTTTATGTTCATGCAGGACTGGGTACTGGGACTGATCTCAATTGCACTGATCCCGGTGCAGGGTTACCTGATTCCAAAACTACAGCAGCAGGTTAACCAGCTAAAAAAAGAGCGCGTGCGGCAGGTGCGAAAACTCTCCGAGCAAATCGGAGAATCCGTGGCGGGCTCAACCGAGATACGCCTGCACGGCACCCAGCCCTACACACTGGCTGGTTACTCGCGTCGCCTCAGTGATCTGTTTCAGGTTCGCATGGAGATCTTCAAAAAGAAGTACTTCATGAAATTTCTCAACAACACCATCGGTCAGATCACACCGTTTATGTTTTATTTATTCGGCGGCTATCTGGTGATCAAAGGCAGTCTTACGGTCGGTGCTCTGATCGCCGCCATCGCCGCCTATAAAGAGCTGACCAACCCATGGCGGGAATTACTCAATTATTATCAACTGCACGAAGACAGCAAAATAAAGTACCAGCAGATTGTCGAGCTGTTTAACCCCGGTCACCTGGTCGAAGTAGACGAAGTCGAAACCGTCGACGAAGCGGTACCGATGAAAGGCAAGCTGGATTTAAATTCGGTGTCATGGCGCGACGAGACCGGCAACACCATATTATCCGGTATTACACTCAATGTTGCCGCCGGCGCCACTATCGCCATCACCGGTGAATTTGCCGCCCGGCGGGCACGCCTTGCACACCTGCTGGCAGGCATCGAGAAACCCTACTCCGGCACCATACACATGGACGATCAGACCATGGACCGCATCCCCGACTCTATACTGCGTCGACGTGTGGCGATTCAAGGCCCGGACCCGCACATGTTTGTCGGTACTATTTCCGAAAACCTGGAGTACGGTCTGCTGCAGCATGAGCCGGACCAGAACGCCGACAACGTCGATCAGGCGGTCCTCAAAGAAGCCTTTGACGCCGGCAACCGCGCCCCCCTTGATTACGGCTGGCTGGACTACCGGCAAGCCGGTGAACCCGGCAGAGAGCGGTCACCGCAATGGCTGCAACGGGTCATCAATGCCATTGGTGCCGGTCGCGTGGTGGCGGAACGCCGCCTGTATGAAGTATTCGACCCCGCCCAGAAACCACAACTGGCCAGCAGACTGCTGCAGGCCCGTGCAGAGATACGGGCCCGCCTGGTGCAACTGCCCGAAGCATCCTATATCGCGCACTTTGATCCGGATGTTTTCAACCCCAACGCCAGTGTTCTGGAGAATATTCTATTTGGCGTGGCAACCGACACCCGGCTGCACAACGAAGCCTGCGAAGTACACCCGTACCTGCGCAAAATTATCGACAAACAGCAACTCACCCCGCGTGCCACGTTGGTCGGTCTGCAACTCGCACGGCATCTGACCAGCGCCATCGACAACAACACGCTGTCACATCAGGAGCTGGAACATTTCAACTTGTCAGCCGACGGTATGGTCGACCGCATCAAGGCCACACTCGACGCGCATAAGTCAGGCACCGAACTCAGCGAAGAAAGCCGCTGCCTGCTGATGTCATTGTTCCTGCGGGTTATCCCCGAACGGCACACCCTGGTGCACCTGACCGACCGTGCCATGCGGCGCATTGTGCAGGCACGCCATGATTTCCAGGAGTACCTGCCGGTAGAGCTGGACAACACGGTTAACTATTTTCACGAGTCAAGCTACCACCCCAACCTGACCGTCAAAGACAACCTGCTGTTTGGCCGCATGTCGTCCAGCCATCCGGCGGCCAGCCGGGCTATCGATGTACTGCTCGAACAGGTCATTCGCGAGTTCGACCTCGACGAACCCCTATTGCTGTTGCTCGGTGAATCACAGGTTGGAATCAGCGGGTCACGCCTGCCGTTAATTGCCAAGCATCGCCTGACACTGGGCCGATCACTACTGAAAAAGCCCAGCGTTTTAATTTTTCACGACGCGCTGTCACTGTTTGACGCAACAGAAAAACAGGCACTGCGACAATCGGTACGCGAGCTTCTGCCGCAGAGCACATTGATCTGGATCTCCAACGACGTCGAGAACCCCGACGACTTCGAACAAGTCTACAACTTCACCGAAGCCGGACCGCTGGTGCCACAGGACAGCAGCCCCTTAACCATAGAGTCCCGACATAACAAAGACAGCACCACGCTGACCACCGACCCGATGGATCTGATCTCCAACTCGATACTGTTCAGTGAGCTTTCCACCGCCAACCAGCAACACATTGCCGATCACAGCAGGCTGGTAGCACTTGACGCCGACACTTGCATCTACGAAATGGGAGACAACGCCGATTCAGCCTGGCTGATGGTGCAAGGCGAGGTTCAGACCACACAACCGCAGGTGCACGGTTCGTCTGTGATAGGTACCTTTCAGCGACCAGAGGTGTTTGGCGCGCTCGACGTTATGGCAGACTCACCGAGAATGATGACAGCGACCACCACGAAAGACACCGTGGTGCTGCGTATCGCCGCGTCAGCTATAGAATCGGTAGCACTGAGTGATGCTCAGATATCTCGAACGCTGTTGCGATCTTTGTCGAAGCAATGGCTGCCTCGCAATGCCAGGTAGATCATCGTTGCAATGATCCCTAAAAAATACATAACGGCGGTAACGGATGGGGAGTGACACCACTCCCCATCGGTAAGGCCCGGCTTTAAGCGGCGATAGTTACCGCTATATTCTTAAACTTAACCTTGGTTTCATCTGCAGCGTGCTGGAAGTTCTCGATCTCATTGAAGTTGAGATAGCGATACAACTCAGGCGCCATTGCATCAAGCTCTTTGGCATAAGCCATATACTCGTCAACCGTCGGTATCTTGCCCAGCACTGCGGCTACCGCAGACAATTCTGCCGACGCCAGATACACGTTAGCGCCCTGACCCAGACGGTTTGGAAAGTTACGTGTAGACGTTGACACCACTGTGGCACCCGGTCGGACGCGCGCCTGATTACCCATGCAGAGCGAGCAGCCGGGCATCTCCAGCCGTGCACCGGCACTACCAAAGATATTGTAGTAACCCTCTTCTTTCAGCTGATGCTCATCCATGCGGGTTGGCGGTGCAATCCACAGCACGGTATTGAGGTAGTTACCGGACTTTTCAATCAATCGACCGGCGGCACGGTAGTGACCGATGTTGGTCATGCAGGATCCGATAAACACCTCGTCGATCTTCTCACCGGCAACCTCAGACAGCGGTTTTACGTCGTCAGGGTCATTCGGGCAGGCCAGCAGTGGCTCTTTGATTTCATTCAGATCGATCTCGATCACTTCGAAATATTCTGCATCGGCGTCCGCTTCCAGCAGTACCGGATTCGCCAGCCATTCTTCCATTTTGCGTGCGCGACGCTCCAATGTGCGAGCCTCGCCGTAGCCCTGCTCAATCATCCAGCGCAGCAGCGTCACGTTGGAGGTGATGTACTCGATATAGGAGTCCGTGCCAAGCTTAACTGTGCAACCTGACGAAGATCGCTCAGCGGTTGCGTCGGCCAGCTCAAACGCCTGCTCCAGTTTTAAGTCAGGCAGACCTTCTATCTCAACGACGCGACCGGAATAAACGTTCTTTTTGCCTTTCTTTTCAACGGTAAGCAAACCACGCTGCAAGGCCGCATACGGCACTGCGTTGACTAGATCGCGCAAGGTTATACCCGGCTGCATCTCACCTTTAAAACGCACCAGTACCGACTCGGGCATATCCAATGGCATCACACCGGTAGCCGCGGCAAATGCCACCAGACCGGAGCCCGCCGGAAATGAAATCCCCATCGGGAAACGTGTGTGTGAATCACCACCGGTACCGACGGTATCCGGCAACAACATGCGGTTCAGCCAGCTGTGAATAATGCCATCACCGGGGTTTAGCGACACACCGCCACGGGTCATCATGAAGTCCGGCAGATTGTGATGGGTGTTGACGTCAATCGGCTTCGGGTAGGCCGCCGTGTGGCAAAACGACTGCATCACCAGATCCGCGGAAAAGCCCAGGCACGCCAGGTCTTTCAGCTCATCACGGGTCATCGGACCGGTGGTGTCCTGAGAGCCGACAGTGGTCATGGCAGGTTCACAATACTGTCCGGCGCGAACACCTTCAACACCACACGCTTTACCGACCATTTTCTGCGCAAGCGTATAACCCCTGGTCGACTTTTCACTGGCACCGGGACGAACAAACACATCACTGGCTGGCAGCTCCAGCGCTTCACGCGCACGGTCTGTCAGGCCACGGCCGATGATCAATGGAATGCGGCCATTGGCACGCACTTCATCCATCAGTACGTCGGTTTTGTGTTCAAACTCTCCAAGTACCTCATCGGTGCCGTGCTTACAGACTTTGCCCTCGTGCGGGTAGACATCAATTACGTCTCCCATGTTCATATTCGATACGTCAACTTCAATCGGCAGAGCACCGGCATCTTCCATGGTATTGAAGAAGATCGGCGCGATCTTGCCACCGAGCACATAGCCGCCTTCGCGACGATTCGGAATGTGTGGGATATCGTTACCCATCAACCAAAGCACGGTATTTGTCGCCGACTTGCGTGATGAACCGGTCCCCACTACATCGCCGACATAGGCAAGCGGGTGACCTTTCTTTTTCAGGTCTTCAACGGTTTCGAGCGGCTTGTCAGTGAAGCCTTCACGCGGAAATTTATGGAAGGCCAGAGCGTGCAGCGGGATATCGGGTCGTGACCAGGCATCCACCGCCGGTGACAGATCGTCGGTATTGGTCTCGCCAGGTACTTTAAAGACTGTTAGCGTGACTTTATCCGGCACTTCATCGTTAGCCAGATACCAGTCAGCGTTGGCCCAGGACTCGATCACTTTTTTAGCGTGCTCGTTACCGGCGTCCATTTTTTCTTTGACATCATAAAACGCATCGAAGACCAGCAGTGTTTTGCTCAAACCCGCCACTGCTGTGTCGGCCAGATCGGGCTCGTCAAGTGCGGCAATCATTGGCTGAATGTTATAGCCACCGAGCATAGTGCCCAGCAGTTCTACCGCGCGATTTTTATCAAGCAGCGGAGAGGCAGCCTCGCCTTTGGCAATCGCAGCAAGAAACCCGGCTTTGACATAAGCCGCTTCATCGACCCCTGCCGGAATCCGCTCTGACAGCAGCTCCATCAGAAACGCCTCTTCACCGGCAGGCGGTGCTTTGATTAACTCAACCAGTTCTGCGGTCTGACCGGCATCCAGGGGCTGTGGTACCACACCCATAGCTGCGCGTTCTTCAACATGCTTTCTGTATTCTTCTAACACGGGTCTACCCCTCGTAAAGTTTGCTTGATTTAAATCGTATCCGGACCACCGCTGCACAATAGGTAAGTAAAGTGCGTGCCAATCACCACAACGCCGCCGTCGATGTTGCAGCCAGCCCTGCGCAACCGGCGCACATGCCCCGGTAACGCAGTGAAATTTGGTTATTTTCCAAGTATACCAGACCCTTAGCCTGTTCCGTGAGCAACTGCGACCGCCGTTGCCAGCGCCATGTCGGACCGACTAATCCAGTAGATATGGGGTACTAAAGTGCCAGAACAACGCCACCGGGCGCGGTTTTCAGAGCCATTGCGCGGTTAAATTCAGCCTATACCGTGCCCGGCCCGAGCGTCACCGACCGCAGTAACTCAATTTGATCCCGCATAGCCGCGGCTTTTTCAAACTCGAGCTCCTTGGCGAATTCGTACATCTGTTTTTCCATCGCATTTATTTTTTTAGCGGCAGCAGAAGGCGACAATGATGCAAATGCTTTGGCATCGTCCTCGGCCTGCGCATCTTTACGCTTCCTGAGTCCCGGCACCGGCGACGACGACTCCATGATATCGAGCACTTTTTTGCGTACCGACTTCGGCGTTATGCCGTGGGCTTCATTGTGTGCTGTCTGCTTATCGCGACGGCGATCCGTCTCATCGATGGCGCGCTTCATTGAATCGGTAACTTTATCGGCGTAGAGAATCGCCTTGCCATTGAGATTTCGCGCCGCGCGTCCAATCGTCTGGATCAACGACCGGTCAGAACGCAGAAATCCTTCTTTGTCCGCATCAAGAATCGCCACCAGAGAAACCTCGGGCATATCCAGCCCCTCCCGCAGCAGGTTGATCCCTACCAGCACGTCAAACTCACCCAGGCGCAGATCACGGATAATCTCGGTACGCTCGACGGTATCGATGTCACTGTGCAGATACCGCACACGCACATTGTGGTCGGCCAGGTAATCGGTAAGATCTTCCGACATGCGCTTGGTCAGTGTCGTCACCAGTACGCGCTCATTTTTCTCGACCCGAAGACCAATCTCTGACAGCAGATCATCGACCTGAGTACGTACATCACGGATTTCTATCTGCGGATCAACCAGCCCGGTGGGTCGCACTACCTGCTCGATGACAGCACCGGCATTCTGCGCCTCGTAGTTGCCCGGGGTCGCAGAGATAAAAACCGTCTGTGGCGACAGCTGCTCAAACTCATCAAAGCGCAGCGGCCGGTTATCCAGCGCCGACGGCAGACGAAACCCGTAACCCACCAGGTTTTCCTTGCGCGACCGGTCACCCTTATACATGCCACCCAGCTGCGGCACTGTCACATGGCTTTCATCGATAAACAAAATGGCATCAGTCGGGATATAGTCAAACAGACACGGCGGCGGCTCACCCGGCGCCCGACCCGACAAATAGCGCGAGTAATTTTCAATGCCCGAGCAATAGCCGATCTCGTTGATCATCTCTATATCAAACAGCGTGCGCTGCTCAAGCCGCTGCGCCTCCACCAGCTTGCCCGCCTCCCGCAGCCCTTCGACCCGCTCTTTGAGTTCTATTTTGATGTCGTCAACCGCCGCTACCAAAGTTTCGCGCGGGGTCACGTAATGCGTTTTCGGGTACACCGTCAGGCGTGGCACACGGCGCAGAATCTCACCGGTCAGCGGATCAAAAAAGCTGAGATTTTCAATTTCATCATCAAACAATTCAACACGCACCGCCTCGCGTTCTGATTCCGCCGCATGGATATCGATCACCTCACCACGGACCCGGTAGTTACCACGCCGAAGCTCCATATCGTTGCGGGTGTACTGCAGCTCGGCCAGACGACGCAGCAGCTCGCGCTGATCAATAATATTACCGCGCTCCAGATGCAGGACCATTTTGTGGTAGGCCTGCGGATCACCCAGCCCGTAGATCGCAGACACCGTCGCCACAATAATCACATCACGCCGCTCGAACAGCGCTTTGGTGGCCGACAATCGCATCTGCTCGATGTGATCATTCACGGAGGCGTCTTTCTCGATAAACGTATCAGACGCCACCACATAAGCTTCCGGCTGGTAGTAGTCATAATAAGAGACAAAATACTCCACCGCATTGTCCGGGAAAAACTCTTTCATCTCGCCATATAACTGTGCCGCCAGCGTTTTGTTCGGCGCCAGCACAATGGCCGGGCGCTGCTGGTTTTCGATCACATTGGCGACGGTAAACGTTTTGCCGGAACCGGTAACCCCAAGCAGAGTCTGAAACGCCAGCCCGGATTCGAGTCCGTCAATCATCGACGCGATGGCGGCAGGCTGATCTCCGGCCGGTTCAAACTGTTTTTCGAGGGTGAAAGACTTGGACATAGGCTCGGGTCGTCGATAAAATTCTGCGTTGTAATAAATGATGAGCGCCTGGAACCCGCCGGCCAGTGGCCCGGCATTCCCTGCCCTGCATCTCCCTCAAGACTGTGCGTCCGGACAACTGGCCCGGCTACTGACTGCACGCACAGCTCACTACCTCAGGCAACTATTTTGGCTATCAAACTCTCTGCAAAGCTGGCTCAGGTCAAGCCCTCACCCACCATGGCGGTCACCGCCCTTGCCGCCGACCTGCGCGCCCAGGGCCGCGATGTTATCGGGTTGGGTGCCGGTGAACCAGACTTCGACACCCCGGCCCACATCAAGCAAGCCGCCATCGATGCGATCAACAACGGCGAGACCAAATACACCGCCGTCGACGGTATCGTACCGCTGAAAGAAGCCATTATAGGAAAATTCAAAGGCGACAATAACCTAAGTTACGAGAAAGGCGAGATCCTGGTCTCCTGCGGTGGCAAGCAAAGCTTCTACAACCTGGCTCAAGCGCTGCTGAACGACGGCGACGAGGTCGTCATCCCCGCACCGTACTGGGTGTCCTATCCCGACATCGCCCTGCTCGCCGGTGGCAAACCCGTGTTTGTCGAGACCAGCCAGGCCGATGCATTCAAGATGTCGCCAGAGCAACTCGACCAGGCAATGACCCCCGCCACCCGCTTGGTCGTCATCAACAGCCCCTCCAACCCGAGTGGAAAATCCTACACCAGAGACGAACTCGCCGCCCTGGGTGAAGTTCTGAAACGCTACCCCGACGCCATTATCGCCACCGACGACATGTACGAGCACATTGTCTGGGCCGAGCACGGCTTCTGCAATATTGTCAACGCCTGCCCCGAACTCTACGACCGCACCGTCGTAATGAACGGCGTCTCGAAAGCCTACGCCATGACCGGCTGGCGTATCGGCTACGCCGGCGGCCCCGAGCCCGTCATCGCCGCCATGCGGAAAATACAATCACAAAGCACCAGCAACCCCACTTCCGTATCTCAATGGGCATCCACCGCAGCACTGAACGGCGGCAAAGAATGCATCGCCGAAATGCTCACCGCGTTCGAACAACGGCACGATTTCGTGGTCAAGTCACTCAACGACATGAACGGCGTCGACTGCATACAGGCAGACGGCACATTCTATGCGTTCCCCAATGTTCAGGCAGCCATCGACAACAACAACGACATCGCCAACGATGTGGAGTTTTCATCATGGGTGCTTGATAAAGCCGGGGTCGCGGTAGTCCCGGGTTCTGCCTTTGGTACCGAAGGCCACGTGCGTTTATCGTTTGCCACCAGCATGGATAATCTGCAACAAGCGATGCAACGCATGGGAGATCTGATAAACGGCTAAACTTTGCGCAGGTTTGCCCGTACAACCGCCATACAGAACACCCGCGAGGCAAAAAAATACCCTCGTAAAACGCAAAACTGGTTGACGGCAAAGAGTGTCCCAGCTAAAATTCCGCTCTTCACACTTCCCTGATAGCTCAGTCGGTAGAGCAAGTGACTGTTAATCACTGGGTCGGCGGTTCGAGCCCGTCTCAGGGAGCCAAATACTTCAGCGTTATCAATTAGATAACGCTGATTTCATAAAACACAAAGCCGCACCCTTCCCCATAAGCCAAACTCTTCCCCATAGAATCAATGCTGCATTGATCGTACTGTGGCTACGTGAAGCGAATTCAATCAACAAAAGCACCATGTCCGAATCGCGGTCAGATGGTGGGGCGCGGTAAGCCTCGCACCTCCAATCTGCTGCTGTGAAGTCCTGCCTGGTATCCCTACAACCCTCTTTGGGCAACGCACTACAACAATTTCCCGCTGGAATGTATTTACCATTACGGACATCGCGCACTGATTCTTGATATTCAATTCCAGCCGTGAGTGCAGCTCCCGGCAGCCCAAAACGGCGAACGGTCGGGGGTAACCTACAATCGTCAGCTCCTCAGAATCAGGCGCCCCTCCTAGTTTCTTATTTTTCTAAGAATGTTGTGATGTCATCGATCGCATCTTGGACTCTTCCTGAAATAACCTCGTCATCCAGTAGTGGCGTGAGCAATGCTAGTAGCTCTTCTCGATTGGCATTCTCATGCAGCCGGGCTAAATGACCAACACAAGTTACTGACACAGCGCGAATTTCATCCTCACTGTGAGTGATTGTCGCGCCAAGTTGTTCTACCAGCCAATCGTAATCGCTTATGCAGTGCACGGCGTTGACGGTCGCCGTACAGATCTCCGCAGCAACACCGCGGCCCAAAGCTGTTAAGTAATCTTCTTTGTTTATGCAGTTTGGCTCAACATAGCTTT
>CALKXD010000239.1 GCA_938003855.1 uncultured Granulosicoccaceae bacterium
GGCTGGAAAAAGAGCAATAGTCTGTCCATGTGCAAAGCGTTGCTTGGGTAACCGTCTTGCTGTGAGTTCTAAGATGATAGATGAGATACGCGAATACACGCTGGAGAAACAATTGATGTCCTGGTTGTTTGTTCACTCAGAGAAATGGCCTGACTGGTAAGTCGATAACTTTTATTTGTAACAAGCTGTAACTGCGGCGGCTCGATACGCCTGCAGGGGTATGGGTCTTCAATGGGAAATTATCTACACTTCGCGCACTTAACTCCCTGCCGAAAGGACTACCCATGACCATAAAGACGAGCATTCTGCTTGCGTTAGCGCTGACAGGCATTGCCGCGTGCAGCAGTGACAATGACACCACTGTTACTGCACCAACCGATAACTCGCAATCTACCGCAATCAATGACAGTCTGACGAAAATTACTGCTGACGCTACCGGCGTATCTGCGGACGGTGCTATGGAGGTTACATTGGATGGTGACGATGTGTCGGTTCTGATCCAGCTGGTTGTTGCCGATCCGGACTCGGGGGCGTTGATCACTGAAATTCGCGACCCGGACGGTACTGTCATCTATTCGGCGAGCCTGGACCCTGATACCGGTGAACCCGGACCGGTCGTAAGCGACTACTTTGATTCACCACAAGGTAACAACGGAGCTGTTAGTGTATTTCTGCCCCCTACCCCGGAATTGACATTAAAGGCAGGCACCTATCGCTTTACCTTCCTGACTGAAAACGATGCTGCTCTCGCTCGCGCGGAGGCGTTTGTCAGATCGTCCACTGGCTCTATCGATCTGGAATCGTTCCAGGCTAACCTGAATATCTGGATTGCACATCCTGATGCTGCTTTCAACGATCAGGCGTTTGAGCAAACCATACAAACCACCTTCAAAGACAGTATCAATACCATCCTTGCACCTCACTCACTGCAAATCGCGACCGTTAATGTACTGAAGGCAACCGAGGCCGAAGTTACCCGATTCGCTGACATCAATGCCGAAGACGATGAACAATCCGCCGAGGCGTGCCGTGCAATGCAGGCGGCGACGACGGATAAACTGGCGCTCAATCTGGTGTATGCCCGAGCACTGACTTCAAACGAAGGCGGCGGACCGGCCGGATTCTCTCCCAGTCCCGGTATTATTCTGGATGATCAAGCAGGCAATGGTTGCTTTTTCGTGGGCCAAACCGCCTATGTTGCGGAGCCAGAGTTTGGTTTTACCCAGGAACTGGCCGATCAAATGATGGCAGGCAACATCCTCCACGAAGCCGGTCATTTTATGTCTCTGCAACACCCGACTGAAGAAGCCGGCGATGACTTTGACCAGCTACTGGATACAGCGCAATGTGACGCCGCCACCTACGACGGGCGTGACGATGCGGTTTTCGGCGTACCTGGCGAACTGGATGGCGTGGTCACCGATTTCGAATGCGGGATCGCTGGCGGCTCGAAGAACTTCCTGTTCTACGGTGGAGTTCCGCAGTTCCTGCCTTTTGAAATGTCACCTGATCAGGCCAGAGTCCTGCGGCGACATCCGTTGTTTGTAAAAACTCCCTGAAGAAAAAAGCCGGATACACGCGGTGTGGCTGTGATGCAAATACTGCATCACAGTCAATATAGTTGCATGGTCCACTCAATAATCGGATAAACTGCACCCCGGATGACAATCAACGAGCACCGGGGATAGAAGCAGGACCATGCACCAGGTTTACCGGGAACTTGGCGAACTAATCAAAGCGATCGGGACCCCCTGGTTCGACAGCACATTGCCAGCCGTGATTCAGTGCGTATTCGACTACGATTATTTCCTACTCGCTCGCTACGAGGAAAACCAACCACTTCAAATCGAGCGCTCTGATTTCCAAGGCGTTGAGATGCAGCAAACACTGCATCACCTTGTCACGCAAACTCATGTCGCCGAACCCATATTCCGCCTGTTCAACGCCGGGAAAACCTCTGCCGGCATCTACGACATGCGTGAACTGGTATGCCAGAGCCACGCGCTACCGGAACCGTTAAATCTATCCTCACCGCATATGATCGTAGACGACAACGAAGAAATAGGCTGGCGCACCATTGGCTGGCCGGAATACCAGCAGGAAACCTGCATCCTGATCCCGATTGATGATTCACAACTGATCGCAGTATCGCTGTTCAATTTCGGACTAACCGCCGCAGAACCCACCGACAACGACCAACTGAAATCCATCTACCCTGCTGTATCCAGCGCCATACTGCGCCATTTTCAGCTGCAACCAAAAATCACCAAAGCGAACAAAGCACACCCAAATAGCACTAACACCGATCAAGACATAGAAACCACAATACGCAAAAAGGATATAGCGCGCTTCCTCGAAGCAAATTTCGGCGTATCAATCACCGCACGTGAAACGGAAATATTCACCCCCTTACTGCAGGGTAAAACCCTATCCGCCATAGCTGACAAACTAGGCATTTCAATAAATACCGCCCGAACACACCGCCGCAACGTCTACCGAAAAATCGGCCACGGCAGACTACTTGAACTGATCAATCAGTTTCACACGCATATGGCGCAAGCGGATCGAATGTAGGCTAGGCGCGCACAAACATACCAATGCACCGAAGACCACCCCGCAAAACAGCCGAAATGCCCATACACAAAGACTATCACCAAAAATCCTATGCATGATGTGCCACCGACCAGCACGCTGAAGCCAGCCCCAAGCCAAACCGCTAAAGCGAACCGTTAAAGAAAGAAGGCAAAAGCCGTCCCTTATCCCCCCCCCCCCAACTCGAGCGCCTGAATTGTTTTTCAACCTCCCACGCAGTCGGGACAAAGCGCCAAGGATGGCGCATGAGCGCTAGTAGCACAGGGATGTGCGTCTAGCGCGGCCCGAGCGGAGTGGGAGGTTGAAAAATGCC
>CALKXD010000240.1 GCA_938003855.1 uncultured Granulosicoccaceae bacterium
GTCGGGAGATCGTCAAACGATGCATAGTTCGCCGAGTACAGACTTGCATAGAGGCCGTCTTTGGCGACTAGTTCATCGTGGTTACCCTGCTCGCTCAGGGTGCCATTTTGCAATACGATAATGCGATCAGCATTGCGTATAGTCGCCAGCCGATGTGCGATGACCAGGCCGGTCCTATCCTTCAGTAAGGTGCGCAGGGCTTTTTGGATCAACATTTCTGTGTAGCTGTCGATACTGGCGGTTGCTTCGTCCAGCACCAGTATTTGCGCGTCAGCCACCAGCGCCCGTGCAAAGCTGATTAACTGACGCTGTCCTTGTGATAAATTGCCGCCGCGCTCACCGAGCATGGTGTCGTAACCGTCAGCCAGAGCGTCGATAAACTCATGTGCACCGACTGCCTGCGCTGCGCTGATTACGTCGGTACGAGTTGCGTTGCTTTTGTTGTAGCGAATATTTTCTTCGACTGTGCCGGTAAATAGATAAGGTTCCTGCAGAACCATGGCTATGTGTTGCCCCAGTGATTCCTGAGTCAGTGCCCGCACGTCGTGGCCGCCGACGATAATCTGTCCTTTCTGTACATCGTAGAACCGGTGGACCAGTGCCACCGCACTCGATTTGCCTGACCCGGTCGGCCCGACCAACGCTACGGTTTCTCCGGACTTCACGTCAAAGGAGATATTTTTAAGAATGGGGAATTTCGGATCGTAGCCGAAAGTAACGTCCTTAAATGTTATTGAGCCGTCAGTGTCGGGTGACAGTGCAATAGCGTTGTCGGCGTCTTTGATATGCAGCGGGACATCCAGCACTTCTGTGAGGCGTTGCCCTGAGGCCATCGCTCGCTGCATCACGGAGTATTGCATGGTCAGTGAGCGGATCGGATCGAAAAAACGCTGAATATAAAACAGGAACGCCACCATGACGCCTACCTCCAGTGACTGGTTCAGCACCAGTGATCCACCGATGACAACCACTATCGCCATGGCCACGCCCGTTAAGCTGTCAACAATCGGCACCATAACCTGTGCATATCTGGCTGCTGTCAGGTGAGTGGCCAGGTTGGTTGCGGCTTTCTCTTTGTACAGTGAAAAATTGACGCTCTGGCGATCCATGCTCTGTATTGTTTTAACGCCGTGGATAGCTTCAGCCAGTGCACCGTTAGTCACGGAGTTGGACTCGTGCGCGGCCATAAATGCAATACGTGCGCGCGGTAGCCAATAGATGCGCACAATCAACAGCACCGGTAGTACGGCCAGCGTCAGAAGGCCGAGTTGCACGTTCAGATACAGCATCGAGAAGACAATACCTACCAGTAGAACGATGTCGCCAATTGATATAACCGATGTTTCCAGAAACTCCTGCATGGCATTGACGTCGCCCTGCAGGCGGGACATCAGTCGGCCGGTTTCTGTTTTGTCCATAAATGACAGCGAGACGTATTGCAGGTGAGAGAACATCGCTTCGCGAATATCAAACAGAACTTTTTCTGCTGTCCGGCCAACGATATTCTCCTGCAGGTAGCTTGCGCAGAAATTTATGATGATGACGGCGGCAAACATCAATAAGGACAGCATCAGCACCGAGCGATCACCTGTCGCTGTATTTAAACCGTTGTCAATAGCGTGCCGAATGATCAACGGGATCGCCAGTTGCGAGGCGGTGAATACCAGCACGGCGATCACAGCACAGGTCACCTGACGCTGGTAGGGTTTAACGAAGTGCCAGATACGCTGAACAATACGCGGATCGAACACTCTGCCGAACATTTCCTCGTCGACTTTATGCGAGCCGACAACGGCATGGGGTGGCCGCAGTGGGCGGGTATTTGAGTCCTGTGCTTGTGTGCGCTGTGTGGCTGATTCGGGAGACATTAACGTTGCTCCGTGAATGGCGAAGGGTTGACCTGCAACTCGTATAGAGCGTGGTATCTGCCACCCGCGGCTAGTAGTTCCCGGTGACTGCCGGACTCGACGATACGCCCGCCATCCACAAACAATATTCGATCGGCGTGCATAAGCGAGCTGAGCCGGTGGGCCACGATAATGGTGATCCGCTCTGCCGCACCGGTTTGTATTTCTTCGCGAATGTGGCGTTCGGTTGTTGCATCGACCGCAGCTGTTGAATCGTCGAAGACTAATACCGCTGGCTGCAGCAGCAGCGTGCGTGCGATAGCCATACGCTGCTGCTGACCGCCGGACAGCGACGCGCCCCGCTCTCCGACCACGGTGCGGTAGCCGTCTGGCAGATCCATAATATAACGATGCAGTTGCGCCGACTCACTGGCTCGTTCGATACGTGTATCGCGCGCCCAGGGATCGCCATAGGCGATGTTGTTCTCGAGGCTGGTGGTGAAAAGAAAGCTCTCCTGTTGCACGACGGCCACGGCACGTCGAAGCGACTGCAGCGTCACAGAGCGGATATCCTGCCCGTCTATCGTGATTGATCCATTTGAGACATCATAGAACCGTGGTATTAACTGGGCGATGGTTGACTTACCGCTGCCGGGTGGACCCATGATGCCGATGGTCTCGCCTTTGCCCGCCTCGAAAGATATACCGCTTAAGGCAGAGCGATTGGTTACGCCCGGGTAGTTAAAGTCGACGTTGTCAAAGCGCAGGCGGCCATGGCTGACTACCAGCGGCGTAGCGGTCGGTGAGTCTGCGACTTCCGGTGCCAGGTCAATTATTTTAAAGACACGGGCACCGCAGGTTGATGCCCTGGCAAACGAGTTCACCAGTAGCCCCAGCTGGCGCACCGGCATTTGAAGTATGGTCATGAACGTCAGAAACGAGGCCAGAGTGCCTACGCTGATTTCCCCCGCGATGACTTTGCCTCCACCGAACCACAGCACCAGTGCCATGGCGACAAAAAACGACAGCGTCATTACACTTGAGCTTTTGACTCTTATCTGAACGCGCTCCTGAGCAAGTGCCAGTGCGGATGCTGACGTGCGTGCGAACTTGGCGATCTCGTGGTTCTGTCCGGCAAAAGCTCTGACAACACGAATACCGCCAAGGTTTTCTTCCATGACTTTGCCCAAGTCTGACAGGCGCTCCTGTAACTGCAGCCAGGTGATTCTAAGTTTGAGTCGTGCGGCGGACGACTGCCACGCGACAAACGGCACAAAGCTCATCGCCATGATGCCCAGCGTCACATCTGTCGACAGCAATAGATAACCCCCGGCGCCGATTAAGACGCTGAGCAGAACGACGCGAACCAGGCCGGTTGAAAAAAACACCCGTACGCCTTCGACATCAAGCATGCCAGTGGTGATCAGATCGCCTGAGTGCACGCGGTCGTGAAAGCCGAAGTTCAGTGATTGAATTTTTTCGTAAGTGGCCAGCCGCAGCAGGTAACCGGTATGGTGCCCGACGGACTCTGCAAAGTAGTTTTGTGCGGTGGTGAAAATACCACGCAGTATCCAGACGCCAAGTACCATCAACGCTGTCGTCCAGAGCGCGGCGCGGGCCTCGTCTATTGAACTGACACCATCGGTTGCATGGGCGCTGGTAAGAAGTTGTTGAGATTGATCAATTGCCTGCCCCAGTAGTATCGGGATGAGCAGCTGCAGAGAGGCGGCAATGATGGTTGAGATCAGTGCGACTGCCACCAGCCACGGTGTGCGAAACGCATACCCGGAAATTCTGGCAATGGTGCCAAGCCCGCGCGAGAGCCCGATCCGGCCGTAAGTTCGTGCCAGTTCATCGGGGTTGAAGTCATTGACCGATCGTTCCGTGTTCACTGGGTGTCTCACTGCGGTGGCAGACCAATTGTCGAGGTGACGGGGACCGGACATTCTACACAATTGTGAGCAGGATTCTATGCACTTGAGTTGTGGGTTACTACGCAGGTGGCCTGGCGCAAATAACCGCCGGTGTAATGATCAGCAGACCTTTCAGCGCAATGGTCTGCGACAGGTGCTGCCGGCTGCAGTCGTCACAGGCAAGTGTGCCCGATAGCCGCAGCGTGGTGGCAGTGTTGTGTTACAGCGAGCCGGATAACAATGTTGCTGGCCGTGTAGCCTGCGCTAATGCGAGCCGCAGATACTCGCCGTATGGCTATAGCAATAAGCGATCGGCATTGACAATCCGGTTTTTCGATCGCTGAATCCGTAGTCAGGGCTTGCGGATATCTTTCACGGCGTTGGCTAATAGTCGCACGCGTTGCGGGCGAAAACTCTGGTCGGTTTCTGCCAGTGCGTTGATTCGGTCGAGGCGAAAAACACGGGTTGCCTGACGCATGCAACAATAGGCGAGCAGCACCAGGGATTCGTCGAGGTAAACAATGGACAGCGGATAGACCCTGCGGGACGTGATGTTGCTTTTAACATCACGGTAGTCGATATCTATGGCCGTCTCCTGCCAGGCGGCGTGTCGGATAACGGCCGGGTCGATGGTCAGCTGCGGCCGTGGTCTCAGGCGTGTGGCATGCAGTACTGCATGCTTTAAGTGGTTTTTCATTCTAGGCGGTAGATTAGCATGCAGCTTGGACAGCGCATGCTGTGCTGCTTTGGCAAGCGCGGGGTCAGCGATTGCCTGTACCTCTTTGAGCCCGAGCACCAGCGCTTCTATTTCATCGCGACTGAAAATTTGCGGCGGCAGCGCCGGGTCTTCGGTGAGGCTGTAGCCGTATCCCGCCGAGCCGTCAATATCTGCTCCTGCATCCCTGAGTGACTGTATGTCTCGATAGATGGTGCGCTCCGAGACTGACATGGCGTGTGCCAGAGTGGCAGCGGTGACCGGTGGGTTGTGCAGGCGGATCTCCTGCAGTAGCTGCAATAGTCGGACAGATTTTGTCATCGGTATTTTATCTGTGCTAACTGATCTCCGGCCCAGCATATCATGCGGTGAGTCTAATGCTGACAGAAACTGTCAGGAGGGCGTGTTAGTGTTTTTTCCTCGACAGACACGACGACTTTTAAGAGGAACCCGCAATGCTGATACTGAATACATTTGGCCCGAACTTTGGTGAACCCGACGCGAGTCCGTTTTGCGTTAAAGTCATGTGCCTGCTGACGATGAGCAAAGCCCGATGGCGTGTGCAGGCTAACTCTGATAGCCGCAAAGCACCGTATCAAAAGCTGCCTGTGCTGATTGATGGTGATCAAACTATCGCCGACAGTGATTTTATTCGTACACACCTGGAGCAGTCACTGGGTGTTGACTTTGACGAAGGCCTCACTGAATCGCAGCGTGCGCGATCGCGAGCACTGATCCGCATGGCAGAGGAGCATTTGTATTTTTGCCTGGTGTACGACCGCTGGGTAATTGAGCAGAACTGGCAGGTGGTGGAGGAACGCTTTTTCTCTGTGCTGCCGCTGCCGCTTCGATGGTTTGTACCGGCAATGGTCAGGCGTGGCGTTATTGCCGGCCTGCGTGGGCAGGGTATTGGCAGACTGGGCGTTGCAGAAGTGGCTGATCGTGCACGGCAGGATGTGATATCGATAGAGCAGTCACTCGGCAGCGAACCGTTTCTGTTCGGTGATACTGCAACCGCTGCGGATGCGTCGGTGGCTGCGGTACTGGCGGCCATAGCCGGCAGTCCGACTGCCACAACCTTGCAGCAACTGGTGGTAGGTAACACCAGACTGATGCAATATCTGCAACAGGTAAAGCAGGCAATCTACCCGCCGCAGGCATAGTGGTGGGTGTAATCTGTGAGGGACTGACTTGCATACGCGCCTGGCACAATGGCACGATGTGAGACACCACACCGCGCTGGTGTGTCTGGACAGAAAAGGAAGGGGATGAAAAATTTACTGGCAGTGGCGCTGTTGGTGTTGTTTTGTGTACAGCCTGTGCAGGCTGATTTAAGCGACGCCGATGCTTGCGAGCAAGGCAAGCCCAGTTATTCAAAACAAGGGATGACGGTGGATGACTGCCTGTGCACGCTCGGCGAGGCTGGCAAGCATATGCCACCGGCGATGAAAGAGGCCTTTGTTGAATCGCTATTGGCCGAAGAACCCAACCCGATGGGCAGAATAATGGGGCTTGGTCTGACGATGGAAGAGGTAATGAAGGCCATGACTGACTACAGTCAGGCGGTCCAGCAGGTCTGCGGTCTGGAGTAGCGACGTTGAGTCTGCTGTGCGGGTGTCGTCAGTCGCGTGCCGCTTGCGCTACACTGCAACCGGTGCAACTTCTGAAGTAACAATGCTATGAAATGGCGAGCCTCTATTGTGTCTGTGCGGACCAGCGCCTGCGCCATCGGTCTGTTTGCGTTGTTTGGCGTCGGCTGGCTGGCGGGGACTTATGGCGAGCCGGCATGGCAGGCGCTGAAGCGGCATTCGGCAAACGCCTATGTGAATAAATACAATGCCGCCAGTGGTGCGAACGCGGCCACATCTACCTACTTTGTAACCACAGCGGATCAGTCCGTGCTGTTGGCGCTGGCCGAACAGCGCAGTGACATCGTATCGGTTGAAAGCACCAAATATGACACGCTGTTTCATGTGGAAGTGAGTGCGGCCACGCGTCGAGAGCGGGTCAACGAAATGCGGTCACTGGCTGGTATCGGTTCGGTGTTTACGATTCCGTTCATTTGCCATTGA
>CALKXD010000241.1 GCA_938003855.1 uncultured Granulosicoccaceae bacterium
GCTTACCGGCACCAGAAAGTGAGGTTATCCGGTAGCGGCCTTGCAGGATCCTGTACTCAATGTATTGCATTTGTTAAAAAAGTCATAGCGGTGCGGTAATAATACCCGTGCCGAAGTTGATGGCGGATCGGCCGGAGCATCGGCCGGAAAATCAGTGTATAAAGTGAGAGTCTGATGCCCCATCTGGTGAAGATTGATTTTCCCGCGTTGAAACTGAATGTATCCCTCTTGAATAATAGCGGGATTGGTAAGGTCCAGGCGGTGCATTGTGGCGATCGATACGTCGTTTATAGGGTTTGAGCGCAAAGCCAACGGATGCGAGCGCCGGGGCTGGACGGTAAACCCGCGGTGTCGATAGTGCAATTGCATCATGGATTGTCGTCTCTGAAATCGGTGAGCCTTTCAGAATATCCGGAGGAAGGTCATGGCACATCTGCTCAGACGTAACGTTATCCGCACCACGGCCGGTTTGGCGCTGGGCGCGGCACTCTGCACGCCGCTCATGGCGGCTGATCCGATCATCATAGGTATCCCCGCAGCGCAGTCCGGCCCGGTCGGCGTGGCTGACCATCAGGACTGGACCAATGGTGCCACCATGGCCATTGAAGATATCAATGCCAGTGGCGGGGTACCCGGGCGGCCGCTGGAGGCCGGGATCATTGATCTTGATATGCTCACTCCAGAGGGCAATGTGGCGGGTATTCAGGCGCTGATCGAAGGGGGCGCTCATGCGATTGCGTCCGCGTTTACTATCATTCCACAGCCTGCGATGGATACGGCAGCACCCTCCGGGATTCCTTATGTGCACGGCAATACGTCGTCGGTAAACGTTGATCTCTAGCAGAGCGACAAGCAAAAATATCGCAATATCTTTCAGCTTGATGTGCCTGAAATCCGGTACGGCACAGGCTTTGTGCGCTTTTTAAGTGATCTGAAAAAATCCGGTGCGTGGGAGCCGCGACATAACAAAGTGCATATTGTTCAGGGGCAGATCTCCTATACCCGGATGATAAGCAAGGCAACGCAATCCGAAATTGCTAATTCTAACGGCGAGTGGGAAGTCGCCGAAGTCACCGATATTCGGTTTCCGGTGCAGGACTGGTCGCCGATCATTCGTGCGTTGCAGGAGTCCGACCCGGCGGCGATTATGATCGATCACCGGGTCGCCGCTGAACTGGCCGCCTTTGCCCGGCAGTATGCCTATGATCCGGTGCCTGGCGCGTTAGTGTATCTGCAGTACAGCGTGACTCCGGAGACAGTGATCTGCAGCTGTGTAAAATGACGCTTCGGCCGCTGCGGAAATTTGATCTGTTAACACGCCGCGAAGCCGAAGTAGCGCGGTTGCTGGCTGATGGCAAAAGCCACAAGGAAGCCGCCCGTCGGTTAGCGGTGGCACCTTCAACAGTGCGCAATCAAACACAGTCAATCTATAGCAAGCTTGGTGTTAACAGTCGTGCAGAAATGACATTGGCCGTGCCTTCCAGCCAGTGAGTGGGCTGCCATGCTGACCGGCTTGCCCTGGCTGGATCAGACTATACCGTGCACCTTGCCGTGTCGTCAGAGTCGTCTCGATGCTCATGAGAGTCTGGTTCAACGGCAGTGACGCAGACAGCCGTCCCGGCGTTTAGCACAGTGTAGTCAGTAACAAGTCCCCGAGAGCCGCTCGGTGGTAACATGGAGATTGGCCAGTGCCCGCTGGCTGCTTCATCTACCGAAAGAAAAATTATCGTGTCTG
This sequence comes from uncultured Granulosicoccaceae bacterium, assembly GCA_938003855.1. Taxonomy (GTDB): domain Bacteria; phylum Pseudomonadota; class Gammaproteobacteria; order Granulosicoccales; family Granulosicoccaceae. The sequence continues at coordinate 1,736 of CALKXD010000241.1, forward strand.
CTACCACCCTGGTTGTTGTTGCGCATCCTGAACCACGTTCGTTCACCGGTAGCTGGGCGCACGCCAGTATCGCGGCGAGTGAGAAATCGGGGCATACCGTATTGTTATCCGATCTTGTCACAGACCGGTTTAATCCGGTAGAAAGCGCCTTGTGTTATGCAACAAACAGCGACCCGCTGTTTGATCCCCTGAAAGCGCAGGAGCAAGCAGCTGCAGCCGGTGAACTGCCGGCAGACGTCGCAGCAGAGATGCAGAAAATCATTGTGGCGGATCGAATTATTGTGCATTTTCCGATCTGGTGGTTCGGCCCTCCCGCCATCTTGAAAGGCTGGCTTGACCGGTGTCTGGTGCATGGTGGCCTGCACACCGTTGATCAGCGCTTTGACGCGGGTCAGTGCCGATCAAAGAAGGTGCTGTTTTGTGTCAGTACCGGTGCCACAGAAGTAGAGTGTTCAATGAACGGCAAGGAAGGCAACCTGGATATGTTGCTGTGGCCGCTGGCTTATACATTCCGGTATCTCGGGTTCGAGGTTTTGCAGCCGCAGGCGGTGCATGGCGTGCATGGTTATTTCGAAGGCGCTGAAGAGGCTGCTCTGCAAGGTAAACTGGCAAAGGTGCTCGATGATCACACAGCCGTGATTGCACAGTTCGACAAGCAGCCGCTGATGGCATTCAATGCCGATACCGACTTCGACGACGCCGGACGGTTAAAGACGGATGCCATAAGCCATAGCGCTTTTATTCGCCATAGCGACTAGGCGTCAGCGTGGGCAGCGTTGAAAAATCGATCGGTTTGGTCGATCACACTCTGTATGGCAAGCTCAGGTTGGTGCGTCGGCTGAGTCGGTTGCTTGTGGTTGCGCTGGTCGTTGTAAGCTGCGGGCAGAGCGGGCCGCCGTCAGTGCACAAAACAAGTGAAGAAATTCCTGACAGCGCTGACAGGCTGTGGTTTGTTAAGCGCTATGTGTTATTCGACCGCGAGATTCACCGGATTGAATTTGATATCTATTATAAAAACAACAGCGGGTGGTTACCGGCTCCGTCAGACCGGGATATCAAGCTGGTGGTCGTTGTGCCTGAGGAGCAGCTTGATCTGTGGTTGAGCGGAAACATGCTCCCGACAGGGGCGGGGCAGTGGCAACATGAGGTTGCTCGTGAGATAGATGTCTCCGGAGTCACGCAGTGGGCTCGTGAGGGGGCAAAGTGATAGGGCTTGATCGAGACAGTGCGATAGTTGTGCTCCGGCACAATACTTTCGGCGGGTAAGCGGTTGAGTGTCGGTATCACTGATACCCTGTTGCCCTGTTGCCCTGTTGCCCTGTTGCCCTGTATCAGGCCTTGGCTGTGGTGCTGACACGACCTGTAGTTTTCAGTCGACAGCGCAGATCGGTTAGCTGTTGGGACTAGAGCCGGCAGGGCAGTTGTCACTGGATTTTGTGTGGCGGACTGTTTAATGTAATCCGGGATGGAGAGCGTCATGAAAACGCTGATACTCGCACTTGCTGTTTTAACTGCCGGATGCTCGAGCGTGGAGAAACATAACCCGGGTGATATGGACCCGATCAGGGTGGGGCATGTTGACTATCTCTATTCCCTGATACAGGAATACAAAGCTGAAACCGGACGGTATCCGTTGCAGTCCCGAATGTCCACACAAGGTATTCAGGTGTTTATCACTCATCGGGAAATCAATGCGGGCTTAGCGGAGCAGGCCGCTGGACTTCCTGTTGATTCCTACACAAGTGCTGCGCTCGAGTCAGATATTGAGGTCGCGCTCGGCCGTGATATCGAGTTGCCTTCTGATCCGCAGAATGTCGCGACCTATGCGCCCAATGTTACTAGTTACCACGTGACCTCGTCCCGGGCCTGTGTTGCCGGGCATTTGTTTGCGGCCACCGATAATTCAAAAAATATTAATAACCAGTACCATAAATATGAACGTTGTTTGCGATGACAAAAGTGCGGCGGTTGATTGGTATCGGGTAAAAAACTATTGTGCTCATTAAAATGGATCAGCGTCTGAACACACATCCTGACTAGCGGATTTTCTATTAACTACTTGTGCATGGACACAATAGAGGCTGCAAATGCGTAATAAACGGAACTACCGGTTTACCACAACCCGTCTATTAGTCGATGAATGGCAATCGCTGAGTGAAAGTGACTGGCCGTTGCAGGACATCAGCGCTACCGTTCGAGCCACACTAAGTGCAACGGTCACGCAAAGCCTGCCGCCACACTGGCAAGGTCCTTACGATGATGCCCGGGCCCGCCAATGGATTGAGGACCGAAACGCAGAAGGGACTACGCTGCTTGCAATCGATACGGCAAATCGCGCGGCCATCGGGATGATCATTCTGTTCGAGGAGAACGGCCATCTGCGTCTTGGCTATATGTTGCGGGAGTCGGCGTGGGGTGTCGGTTATGCCAGTGAACTGATTGCCGGCTTTGTTGCCTGGTGCCGCCGTCATGATGTCTTATCGGTGACGGGTGGTGTAGAGCACACAAACGTGGCGTCACGAAGAGTGTTGGAAAAGTGTGGATTTACCGCGTTAGCCAAAGCACAGGCATCGTCCGAGCAGTTGTTTCGCATTGAAACACAGTAACCGGGCAGGTGTGTCCTTGTGCCGTTGCTGCAGACGGCTGGTCGACCGTCGAGTGCGCCAGGCCAATTGCCACGGAATCGCTTTAGCTGTCATACATTAGCTGATGATTGATAGCGAAACGGGTCGGTTATGCATCAGACCGGATCGGGCGCACGGTGTTTCTGATTGGTGCCCCCGCCTGTATCGCGGTGGCGATGTTTGCCGCCTCGCAGGCGCAGAGCTATGCGGTACTGGTAACTATCGTGATTCTGGCGAGTATGTGCTGTGGTGCATTTACCTCAACGACACTTGCC
>CALKXD010000242.1 GCA_938003855.1 uncultured Granulosicoccaceae bacterium
AAAACTATTGGTTAAAAGACATATTCGATTCCGTCCCGGACCATTGTTAAAATGTTCAAAATCAAATAGATAATCAACAGAAATATTTTGCTCTATGTGGCGGGGGCTTGATGTGGATAGTACGTTATTTAGCCGTCACGGTTCATTTGGTTCTTTTCAGTTTTCCAGTATCACTGTTGCTAACTCTGGAGTACTGCCTGCGATGGTCGTCTGAGGGATTTGAGGCGCCGATAGCTGCGTGTGAGTGGGTTTGTTAGTGCGTGTGTACGTTGGTACAATGCAGCACTACTACGCAGTCGCATCGAATATGTGACACCAGAGCAAAGATATAGCGGCTTAGATGCGCAGATTCTCAATGATCGGCTGTGTTTTATCAACAGAAAATATCAAAGAATCCGGTGCGTTGGTCACATGACAGCGCCGATTGGACTGTCATTGACACCGTAAAACTAAATCCCCGGTGCAGTAAAGGGGCTGCTTAACAACCACACGCGACAACTGTCTTGAAAACACTGATCTGGCTTTCACTCCAGAGCGTGTCGACAAATTTGATAATCAGGGGCTGGCACTTTAATGATGGCAATTGAAATGAGTTTAACCCGATGAACCGACTAGCAGGCAAGACCGCACTGATTACCGGTTCCGCCAGAGGGATCGGAAAAGCTTTTGCAAGCGCCTATGTCCGGGAAGGCGTAAAAGTCTGTATCGCAGATATTAACGTAGAGGCAGCCACAGCCACAGCAAATGACATAGGCGAGAGCGCTGTAGCAGTACACATGGATGTCACACGGCAGGACAGTATTGATGCTGCTGTTGCTGAAACCATAGAAAAACTTGGGCGCATTGATATCCTGATCAACAATGCAGCGCTGTTTACAGCGGCACCGATTGTCGACATAAAACGCGAAGACTACGACCACGTTTTTGCAGTGAATTTTTCAGGCTCGCTGTTTACGCTGCAGGCAGTCGCCAGGCACATGATCGAGCGAGGTCAGGGCGGAAAAATAATCAATATGGCCAGCCAGGCGGGTCGCCGTGGTGAAGGACAGGTCGCTGTTTATTGTGCGACTAAAGCGGCAATTATCTCACTGACACAATCAGCCGGAATGGATCTCATTAAACACCAAATAAATGTTAATGCCATATCACCGGGTGTCGTTGATGGTGATCACTGGGATGGTGTTGATGCATTTTTTGCCAAACTCGAGAACAAAGCCCCCGGGCAAAAGAAAAAGGAAGTTGGCGAGGCAGTACCCTTTGGTCGTATGGGCGTAGCTGAAGATCTTACCGGAATGGCGGTATTTCTCGCGTCTGATGACGCTGAATACGTTGTCGCGCAGACCTATAACGTGGATGGTGGTCAATGGATGAGTTAGGCATCTATTTTGATGAGCGTGTTGCAAGTGCTAATCCGGCTGCCGCCGTTGCCGGGTAGAATAGTACATGCATGGGGGTAGCTGTGGTGGCACAGAGGTACGGTTGTAAGTGTTGCTGTGTGTCTGACATTACCGTGAGTGCGACGTTAGCGGTTTTGGGGTACTTATCCGAACCCGTCATGGCTATCTCTGCCGGCGGTCAATGGTGCTACAGGCCGCAGCCTTGTTGCTGATATAGTTATCCTTATCGTAGGTAACAATAATGGCGGCCTCATGGCAGCGGGTAAATTCTTAATTGGCAATGGGGCCGGGTTCTCCGGCGACCGCGTTGATGCAGCGCTGCCGGTGGTTAGAACGTTGATCGCGCGCGGACTGCCGTCGGCTTTGTTCTTCGAGGTGCTGGGTGAGAGAACCGTAGCGCTGGCCCAACTCGCCTATCAGAAAGACAACAATGCCGGATACGAGCCGATGCTCGAACGGCTGTTGAGTCCTGTATTAGAGCTGTGCCTTGAGCATCGCATTCCCATTATCGGAAACTTCGGGGGCGCCAACCCGTCTGGTGCGGCACGTTGCATTTCAGATCTGGCCAAAGAGCTTGGACTTAAATCACCCTGCATTGGCATTGTTGAAGGGGATGATGTACGTGGGCTTGACCTCCAGCAATACCCGGTGTTCGAGGCTGATGCAGGGATCGATACCTTTGGCGGTGAGATCATTGCGGCGAATGCCTATCTGGACGCACAGCCTATTGCGCAAGCGCTGACGTCTGGTGCTGATATCGTCGTGACCGGTCGCACCGGTGATCCGTCGTTGGCGTTGGCTCCACTGATCTGGCATTTTGGCTGGTCACAGCACGACTGGGACCGTCTGGCCAGTGGCTCTGTTGCCGGGCATTTGCTGGAGTGTGGTGCGCAGCTGGCGGGCGGTGTGTTTTTTGATCCCGGCTATAAAGATATCCCCGACCCTGCAAATATCGGGTTTCCAATCGCTGAAGTAGATGCGGATGGAAGTCTGCTGGTGACCAAGGCCGATGGCACCGGCGGGCGGGTCAGCGTCGCCAGTGTGAAAGAGCAGTTACTGTACGAAGTACACGACCCTGCCTGCTACATCACACCGGATGTCACCATCGACATGACCAACATCAAACTAACGCAGGAAGCGCCGAACCGGGTGCGTGTGTCAGATGTGCGCGGTCGACCCCGACCGGAGCAGCTGAAGGTGACCATCAGCCATGATGGCGGCTGGCTGGGCGAGGGCGAAGTCAGCGTTGCCGGGCCAAATTGTCGCGCGCGTGCAATGGCCATGGCCGACACTCTGCGTGAGCGGCTGAAAATCCGACAACTGCCGGTGCGCAGTCGGATCGATCTCATCGGCCTTGGTGCCGTACATGACAACGATGCCGGTGATTTAACACGGGAACACAGCGCAGCTGATCCGCTGGAAATCCGGGTCCGCATTGCCGCTGCCGGCAGTCGGCAGGAAGATGTCGATCAGGCCGCCCGTGAAGCACTTGCGATGTTGTGTTGTGGCCCGGCAGGCACCGGCGGTGCACGCTGGAGCACCTCCCGAAGAGTGGCTACCCGATCCTGTCTGGTGCCTAGAGACGATGTTCCAGCGCGGGCCGTATTACTGGAGGACATAACATGATTGAGGTTCCGTTACACGAAGTAGCGCACGGACGTGCCGGTGATAAAGGCAATCGCCTGAATATCAGTATCATCCCCTACCATGCTGACGCGATGCCGTCCCTGGCCGGGCAATTGACCGAATCCAGGGTGCTGGAGAAGTTCCGCCATCGTGGGGCGACTGCGGTGCGTCGTTACGACCTTCCGCGCCTGAGCGCTTTTAATTTTGTTATTGACGATGTTCTGGAAGGTGGCGTCAACACCGCCCTGAATCTGGATGGCCACGGCAAGACTCTGTCGTTCTTCCTGTTGTCTATGAGTGTTTGTGTTGATCGCGCGTTTCTGGTGCCGGGAAGTGCCTGGGCGCGAGGTGATGGCTGTTGATGATCTCAGTGTTTTATAGAGTGCCGGCTGATGGTCCGGTGTGATGTTTTTTTTGGTTTGTTGAGTGTGATCTGGAAGCAACGGCGTGTGTTTTTAAAGATCAGACCAGGCGGCCTTGTCTTTATCTACCAGCACAGCGCGAATGCCTTCGACAAAGTCCGGATGCCTGACGGCCTCGTCAGCAGCATCTAATTCCAGCTGTAAGCAGGTAGCCAGATCATGATGTCTGGCTTCGGTCAGTAACCGTCGTGTTAAATCCATAGCAAACGGGGAGACTGTTAAAATGCGTTTTAATAACATCGCTGCGTCATCGTCTGACTCACTGACATTTTGCAGTGTAGTTATCAAGCTGTGTTGATTGTCGCTGTCGAACCATTCCTGTCTTTGTTGGAGAATTTGCAGAAATGCCTCGTCGGGGCGGGTCTGACTCAGTGCATTTAGAGTCACATTGAGTGCGTCACGTCCGTCGGCTTCAATCGCCTGAGTCAGTTCCGGCCAATGATCACTATGGACAAAGTGAGTGGCCAGGCCGACCGTTACAGCCTCAGCGCCTTTTACCGGCGCACCGGTCAGTGCCAGCCATAGCCCGGCGCCAAAGGGTAGTCGTGAAAGAAAGTGAGTTCCGCCGACATCGGGGAAGAATCCAATGGCCGTTTCCGGCATTGCCAATCGTGCAGTTTCGGAGACGATCATGAACTCACCGTGCACACTTAAACCAAGCCCGCCGCCCATGGCGATGCCATTAACCAGAGAGACGTAAGGCTTGGCGCATTGCTCAATGTGCAGATTAAGCGCGTATTCTTCTTTGAAGAATGCATGCAAAGCATCCCACTCTCTGGCCAGCGCCTGCAGTCGGGTTGCTTTCATGTCCCCACCGGCACAGAAAGCGCGCGCGCTCGATGATCGCAGCACAATGACATCAACGCTGGTGTCTGCTTCGTGCACTCGCAGACCGGCGTGAATATCGCGAATCATGTCGAGTGTGAGGGAGTTCAGCGCATCGGGGCGGTCGAGCGTAATATAGCCCGCTTGACCCTGGCGTTCGACCAAAATGTTACTCATAAAATCAAGTGGCTCAAGTCAGGACCCGGTAGTGTAGTGGGAGCCGCGGGTGGCGGGCAAGCCTACCGACCGGTTACTGCAAGGCAGGCTGCATTGGCTGCGCTGGATTATCACTGCAGAGGCGGGGATATCACACCATCGTTGTGTTGGTAGGGCCACGATTGTTGTCGGGTAAAACCCGGGCGGTGTTACCTTGTTGACGATGCCGATTAGTTTATCTGCTGCCCGCAGTTGACCCGCATCAGTGAATGGTGTTCGTATGGGGTCTGTGTCATTGCCATTTGTTGTAGCTGGCTATGGTTGGAAGGTTGCAGTAAGCACGCCTGCGGTTAACGCCGGCTTATGGCGGAGTTGCACCCGGTGTTTGCAGTTTACGCCGTCGGTAAAACAGGCAATAATTTGCACACTAAATATGATCCGGCAGTCACTGAGTGGCTGACTAGTTTTGCAACGAATACCAGCAATTATTGGTATTCACCTGCAAAAAAATTTGTGTACGGGTTAAATGACAGCAACCTTAATAGATCTGATCCAGTGGTGAGCAGCAGATACGAGTAAAGACTACCGAAAGGTTAATCACTATGAGCACTACCCGACAGACCAGCCAGCGTATCGTGTATTTAAACGGCGACTACGTGCCTGAGCCTGAAGCCACCGTCCATGTCAGCGACCGGGGGTTCATCTATGGTGACGCCGTGTTTGATACAGCGCGTACTTTCAACGGTAAGATCTTTCGCTTGCAGGATCATGTCGACCGGCTTATGCGCTCGCTGCGGTATTTGCGGATTGATCCCGGTTTGACTGCAAAGCAGATCGTCGACATCTCCGGCGAAGTACTCGATCGCAACCGTCATCTGCTGGGTGCCGATGAAGATTACTGGGTTTTCCAGCGCATTACGCGCGGCCCAGCTTTTGCCGAGCCTGTTGATGGCGAGAGCAGTGCGACGGTAATCGTGCTGTGTATACCCTTGCCGCTGGCGGTACGGGCACCGCTGTTTCGCGATGGTATAGAAGTGGTTATTCCGACCACGCGGCGCATCGCACCTGACGCGCTGTCGCCGAATGCAAAAACCAACAACTACCTGAACCTGATTGTCGCAGGACAGGAGACCGAGAAGATCGCCAGGGGCAGCTGGCCAATCCTGCTCGACTATCGTGGCTTTCTGTGCGAAGGATCGGGGTCGAATATCTTCCTGGTGCGCGACGGCATGGTGATGACACCACAGGAGCAATACGTATTGCCCGGTATCAGTAGAAAAGTGGTGATTGAGCTGTGCGGGAAACTAGATATACCCTGCCGCGAAACGGATCTGACGCATTTTGATATGACCACGGCCGATGAGGCCTTTATTACATCGACCAGCATCTGCATGTGCCCGGTTAAAAGTTTCAACGGTGAGCTAACGGCCGATACGACTATCCCCGGTCCGATCACCAAAAAATTAATGGACGCCTATTGCGAGGAGATCGGGTTTGACTATATAGCGCAATACATGGCCCACATGCCGGCGGACGGGAGCAAGGGGGGCATGGGTCTTTAAAGAGCGCAACACTGACGAGTGTCGTGGTTAGCTAGTGCCCATCCAGAAACAAGCGCTACTGCGTACCACTCAGACACGCCATCTTTTGCCGACCACAGGTAGTTACTTAAGAACAACTAAGCGCCTACATGTGGTAGGCAAAATCTCACGCACCTGAATGATCCTCGCGACACCCTGTTTCTGGATGGGCACTAGCTAGTGCCCATCCAGAAACAGGCACTACTGCGTACCACTCAGGCACGCGATCTTTTGCCGACCACAGGTAGTTACTTAAGAACAACTAAGCGCCTACCTGTGGTGGTGTCCGGTTTTCTGTTGCCGTGAGCGTGGCCCTGTCAATTGCGGTACGAATTCCGCGCTGTAACTATAGGGTCCGGGGTTGTTTTAAGTTCAGTTGGTTTTTCTGTAAAATTTCCACTTTTCCTGCACATTTTTGTGCCAACACTAACTGTAGCGGATGTAAGCTACCTTGAGAACAATATGAAAAGGCTATCCAGTATTGCCGCATTGACGGTTGTGTTATTCACCCGGCAGGCTTCAGCTGAGACTTTCACCGCTGACGTTTGGGCAGACAATTGGTTTTCACTCAACGTGAATGGCAGCCAGGTTGCAGAGGATAGTGTGGATATAACGACCGAGAGGTCATTTAACGCAGAGAGCTTTTCGTTCACCGCTGAACGTCCGTTTGTTCTAGGGCTGATCGCAAAAGACTTCAAGGAAAATGACACCGGACTGGAGTATATCGGCACTCGCAAGCAGCAGATGGGCGATGGTGGCGTTATCCTGCAAATCAAGGATGCCAATGGAGACGCGGCGGCTGTAACGGACGATGCGTGGCAGTGCATGGTGGTTCATCGGGCTCCGCTTGATAAGTCCTGTGCCAGGCAGGACAAGCCGGTTGCCGGTCAAGGCGCTTGTGGCTACGTGGTGACCGACGTGCCTGCGGGTTGGGATACCGCGGGCTTCGATGCATCGGGCTGGTCTTCGGCAACGGTACACAGTGAACGAGCTGTGCGCCCGAAGGCTGGTTATGACCGCATCTCATGGGACGCTGGTGCCCGGTTGATCTGGGGCGAGGATCTGGAAACCGACAACACTGTGTTGTGTCGATTTATCGTTGAATAACTGCGTGGGCACGGGATGCTGCCGTCCACCTGTAACCGGTCGCTGTCTGTTGCCGGGCACCCTGTAAATTCTTCGGTGGGTGGCATTACCCCTGTTGCGGCGAACACGCCCTGAAGTATTTCCTGAAAATGGCTTTT
>CALKXD010000243.1 GCA_938003855.1 uncultured Granulosicoccaceae bacterium
GGGATATTCATTTCTACTTAGCTGCTTTTTTAGCTGCTTTTGGATCCACTGGCTCTTCAACTGCCACTTCGAACTCGGCTAGTAAGTCGAGGAAGGTTTTTGGAACCAGGTTTCTAACACGCTGCACTATTAACGGCACGGGACTGGAAGGCTCATGAACCTCAAAAAATTTCTGTATATCTTTTAGGGTTTGAACCACCTGATTTCTTGAGGTAATCCCTTCTATCTCCGCCGACCCTGATACGTCAGTCACAGCATGGCCACCGTCGCCACCCTCCATTGCAACCTCTGCAGCAACTGCCGTGTCGGTCTCTATCGAGAAACTCTCCCCTTTCAGGAAACTGTTATAGCTGTGCTCTAAAAGAAAACTTAACGGGTCGTCTCTAAGTGTTGTCATTAATTGGCGAAAATTGTCTGAATGTTGTGGAGCGAGTTCGCGAAGGATATCAAAAAAATTCTTATACACCATCTGCCGCGCTCTAAACACCAATATAGGCACGGGGCTGGATGGTTCATACTTCTGATAAAACAGCATCACACTATCAAAGGCTGCCGCGACCGCGTCCCGGTCGGCAAACGCCGTGCTGTTTACCACGACCTGAGTGGTTTGTGTCGATGACGCAGGCGTCGCTGCTTCAGAATCTGACACCGTGTCCGCGTAGGTATCGGTGCCGGCGTCATCTGCGCTTTGTGTATCTACGTCGTCTTCAACGTCAGCCACATCAAGCTTTTCGGCAGCGTATTCGCGAAATACGGCGCGGCATTCTTCGACCTGTTTTTTCAGGTTATCAAACGAGGGTGCGTCTGCTCCTATATGCTGACCAAACAGCGCGTTGAGATCGTCACATGCCTGCAGCACATCTGCCATGGCTGAGTCGGTCGCGATTAGCTCTTCTTCTTTACTTTCAGTAAATGCACCGCGAATTAAATTTGGGTTGCAGCGCTCTTTGTCTTCCTCAGAGCCTTCCCGCCGACCTGCAGCGATATCGATATCGCGTTTCGAGAATGCACCGATATGCCTGACGTTAACCAGATTTAACGTATAGAGGTGATCACCGGTTTGAGGATTGTCAGTCAGTTCCCTCAGCAGATTGATTCTCTCCCACCAGGGATCGTCGGGGTCGTCTTTGTCTTCCTCAGGGTGAATTGTGTCCCATTGCTCGCCGGCAATGCTTTGCGTCAGCGCCATGGCATCAGCCAGACCTTGAAAGCCGTGCACCCCGCTGGCCGCCTTCGTCAGCGAGACAAACAACGCGAGATGCTTCGACTGGGCCAGAAGGTCAGTACAGATTTCAAGCGCTTTCTTGTAATCTGGTGGTTGTGCTGCAATGATGGAGTCGCCCATCTGGCTTCCGGCTTTACCTTCAATTGCCACCTGCATTTCCATATATGCGGGTTCTGATGCAATTTCAGCATTTCCGGCTGCGCTGTCTGCAGCTAATTGCTTCTGTAGTCCTTCAAAGCGCAAATGCAGCTTCCTCAGATATCTTCCATGGATCGCAATGGACACGTACGACTCGGGGCACACTTCGCAAGACGAATCATTCGCTCTGATGCCCTAACTTTCTGGCCCCAATTAAACCACAGCAGAGCGCGTCTCGAAGGGTAATTTTACCGGACCAACACGCTCGTATTCCACAATGCAGAGCACAAGTATGCATTATCATAAGACGAGTCGGCAAGACGCTAACCATTTGGTGTCGGAAAATGCGTATCCAAGATGTTACGGTATCATCTACACTTTATATAGTGAGCTAACACACTGGCCATTCAACGGACGGACTGCGCCAATGGAGCTCGTATACAGCCTTACCGTCCGAAGCGCTGGAAACGCTTCGCGGTATCTCAATCAATTGATCCGCGGTTATGCAACTCAAAATCAGGGCAAATTCATCCAATCCGTCAGCCGCTCCAGGTGAAGAACGCGTATTCGAGCAATTTCCTGTGGTGATCGGGCGCGCTCCCGGCTGCACTCTAGTCCTGCCCGACGAAAACAAATATGTGTCGTCACAGCATGCCCAGATCTCGCTGGCAAACGGCACATTAACCCTGACCGACACCAGCGCCAATGGCACCTACATAAATAAGACATCAACTCCTATCGGACGTGGTAACAGTACACCACTATCCAACGGTGATGTTCTCAGCATGGGGGAGTTCGATCTCCAGATAACCATAGAGACCTACCAGGGATCTGCGCCAACCCCGTTAGACGACCCCTTTGGCGACATTCCAGCCGCCACACCGGTCGCCCCTATAGCCGGGGACCCGTTTGGAGACATAGCTGCTCCAGGCAAACCTGCTGCTACCGCTGATGACCCGTTCGCAGGCCTTGAGGACGTCGCAGCGCCCGGTTTATCCAGTCTACAGAGCGATGAGCACATCGACCGGCTCGAAGGCATTGGCATTGGACCCAGTGCGTGGGAAACAGAATCCGATGCCATACCTCAGGATCCTTTCGACGCTCTGGACCCCACTCCCACGGCGACACCGGGCGGTGATTTCGGCGGTGAATCATTCCAGCAACCCGCCGCGCCACATCCACCGACTGCTGCCCCGCCCGCAGCTGCCAGCGATGACGACGACTGGGCCGGATGGATTGGCTCGCTACCATCCGCAGACACCCCACCTGCGCCACAACCGGCAGCACAGCCTGCGGCTCACGCAGCACCACCTTCGGCCGCCTCACTGCCAACCATTGCCAACCCGAACATTACCGCGGCTGCACCCGTAGCTAGTGGTTCCGATGAGGCGCTCAACGCTTTGTTGCGCACCGCCGGCCTGAATCCAGCAGAGTTTTCGGCAATCGATCGTGCAGCTCTGGGCACTCATATCGGCGGAATTCTAAAAAAGAGCACTCAAAGCATGATGCTGCTGCTGCGTTCAAGAGACGAAATCAAAAACGCTATGCGCGCCGACGTAACGCTGCTGGGCGCCAAGGGAAACAGCCCGTTACAGTTTTCACTGACTGCAGAAGATGCACTGAAAAAACTGCTGACACCGTCGCCCACATCTGGCTTTTCTGACGCCAACAAAGCCATAGACAAGGGACTACAGGATATAAAAATACACCAGCTTGCGATGCTCGAGGCAATGCGCTCGGCTTTGCAGATAGCACTGTCCCACTTTGACCCTGACACACTGCAGCAGCGTACGCGGGATTCCAGCCCGCTGGCCTCGACCATACCACTCGCCCGCGAAGCCAAGTTATGGGAGCAGTTTCAAGCGCGATATAATGATATAAAGCGCGAGACCGTGGACGACTTTAGTGATCTGTTCGGCAAAGAGCTTCGAAAAGCATATGAAAAAAGCGTAAATGAGCTGAAACGCAATACGGAATAAGAACGGTTTTGAAGATATAGTAGACAAGAGTCCGATCGACTGCAGAGGAGCTGACACCGATCAACGCTAAAAACGTGGTAAACCAGATTATCTGTCGCAAAAGGAATTCGCGGTTTTTAGTGCGTATTTTCATGCTTGCCTCAGCGCTGATGCTCACCGCTTGCAACCCCAAAGCAATCCCGACGGTTATTTTTCCGGCAAAACCGGAGGCACCCGCTCTGCCACCGCCACCTGCACCGGTCGTTGTGGTTCCGGATCCGGTGACGGCTACTGTCAATGTGTTTGCCAGAGATATCGTCAACCCCGATCCGGACGGCAACGCCTCACCTACGCAGATCCGGGTTTATCTGGTACCCGACAGTACGGTTTTTGAGGGCGCCAGCTTCGAGCAGGTATTCGAATTCGACGGCATGACTTTCGACGTTAAACCAAAACTTATCAAAACCTTGCGACCGGGCTCATTGGCAAGCGTCGAATTCAACGTCCCCCCGGAGCAAACGATCATCGCTATTGCTGTCGCATTTCGCGACATTGGCCGAACGGAATGGTTAAGCCAGGTGAAGATCGACAATAGCAAATCGGTCAGCCTGAACTTTGTACTGTCCGATTTTTCAGTCACCTACGAATCAGCAGACAACTAGCGAACGGCACGGTCGTAACCACACAGTAGCCGGCTGCAGGCAAGCCGGAAATACAAGCCGACGTTGAAGGAGCAGACTTGTCCAATAATAACCGCACCGTATGGTCCGAAGGTATGTTTCTCGGACCACACCACTTTCAGCAGCACGATCGCTATCTGCTCAATACCATGGCCGGAATCAACGACGGCGGCAACCCCTATCCGTTTGGCGTTAGCAGCTTGCAGATCGACGAGCAGGCGCTCGGTGAAGGCCGCTTCTCCGTGCTCGAATGCAAAGGCATTTTTGCTGACGGCACACCGTTTTCACTACCCGAAGACGCCCCTTTACCCGAGCCTATCGACATCAGCACCGACGAGATAGGCAAGGTTATCCAGATCGGACTGCCTTTTGAGTCACACGCCGAAAAAGACATTGCTGAAGCGCGTAATCGCGAGTCATTTTCTCGATACCTTCTGCAGGACCAGCAGGTCTCTGACCGCCAAACCCCGGACTCCCGCAGTGAAGAGACTGTATTCACCGCCAATCTATGGGTACGGCTACAGCTGGAGGGTTCAGATGAAACGGCCTTCCACACCGTACCTGTGGCAAAAATCCAGGACCGCAAGGAAGACGGTACCGTGGTACTCGACACCGGGCACTTCCCCTGTGCCATGGCACTAGGGGCCAGTAAAGGGTTGTACCGGCTATGTCGTGAAGTTGATGTACTGCTTGCGCAGCGCGCCACTGATCTAGCGTCACGCCTGGGACGCCCCGATAGCGGCGACTCATCTCAGCTGACGCAGTTTTTTATGCTGCAGATCATCAATCGCGCAAAACCGTTAATCAAACATCTGCTGGCAACCTCCGGACTACACCCGGAAGTTCTTTTTCGCGAACTGGTGCAACTAAGCGGCGAACTCTCCACGTTCTGCACACCGGGCAAACTAGCGCCGGACTTACCCGACTATAACCACCGCGATCAATACGCCTGTTTTTACCCGGTGATCACAAACATCCGCCAAAGCCTGAATTTTACAGTCGATCAGAAAGTGGCTCAGTTTCCGGTGGAACACATCAAAGGCGGCATTTTCACCTGCACCATTCCAGAGCTTGCGTTGTTTCAGGGAGCACGATTCTTACTGGCTGTATCGGCGCGAATGCAGCCCGAAACATTAAAAAGCCAGTTTTCGCAGCAAATCACAATCTCCTCGCGCGACAAGCTCAGAGATCTGGTCACCTCACACACCACCGGCGTGCCGTTAGCACCGGTGATTCAGGTCCCCAACAATATCCCCATGTACGATCAGTTCGTCTATTTCGAAATGGAACGTGGAACCGCAATGTGGTCTGAAATTTCGGTGACCGGCATCATCGCGCTGCACATTGCCGGTAACTTTCCAGAACTTCAAATGCAACTATGGACAATAAATCAATGAGTGATGATCCATTCGCAGATGACTCAGACAAAACCGTACTAAAACCACGTGCCGAGGCGATCCCACAGCCAGCTGCCGGCGCTACGGCCACACTACCTGACACGCTGCTCAGTGGTATCAACCCACTGGAAAATGCCGCATCGCGGTTGCTTTCTATTCTGGTCACCATTAAAACAGCATCCACCCATCCGGCACCCAATCAGCTGCGCAATGAGATCTCCAAAGAAATAGAGCAATTTCGCAACAAAGCAAAAACCCTGGTTGACGATCCCAAACAGCTCACCATGGCAAGCTACATACTATGTACCGCCCTGGATGAAGCCGCTTTTAACACCCCGTGGGGACATAATTCAGACTGGCCGCAAAACTGCCTGCTATCTACTTTTCACGGCGAGGTTCGCGGCGGCGAGCGTTTTTTCGAATTACTAAAACGCCTTGGTGCTTCACCACACGAGAATATAGATATCCTCGAGCTCATGTACGTGGTGCTGTCCCTCGGTTACGAAGGCACCTATAAAATTGCCGAGAACGGCCAGGCGACACTGGTCAAGGTCCGCAAGTGGCTTTTCGAAATTCTACGCAACTCAGGCCGGGCCGCACCAGCGACCCTCTCGACGCACTGGAAAGGTGCCGAGATGGGCGAGCGCACTCTGCCGCGCCTTACCTCTCTGTGGCTGATGCTTGCAGTGGCCGCCGCTATTTGTGCCGTAACACTTGTGTCCTTGCAGATAAAACTCGGCGAGCGCGCACAGGCGACTATCGGTACGTTTCTGGGGGTTAAATCGCAACCGCTGACCGCTAAAACCCCACCACCGCCACCGCCGCCTGACCCGGTGGCAAGACCCACCATGACCGACCTGCTGGCCGCTGAAGTATCCGCTGGCCAACTCGGGGTTATAGAATCGGGAGACAGAGCGCTGGTGCGGCTGTTTGGCGACAATCTGTTCGGCTCCGGACGATCCGATCTATCAGCCCCGGCCGTGCCCATGGTCAATCAGGTCGCTGGCGCCCTGAACCGCTATCAGGGATCCGTACTGATAACCGGCCACACAGACAACATCCCAATCAGAAAACCTGAATTTCCGTCCAACCTCGACCTCTCAGAAGCCCGGGCCGTATCAGTACTGAAAATTCTACAGCAGACTGTGTCCAACCCGGATCGACTGATTGCCGAGGGCGTCGGTGACTTGCAGCCACTGAATGACAACAGCACAAAAGAACTACGAGCCAAGAATCGTCGTGTCGAGATAACCGTATTCTATTAAAGCGCCGGATACGACCACTGACTATGCCAAACCCGTCTGCAACCAACGCTCGAATGTTGGCACTGAAGATTCAAAACAGCTGTATACAAACACCTGTAACAAAAACAGCTAAAGGACTATCGCTAAAACCATGAACCTACTTGCGAAGTATTTTAAAAAGAAATGGGCATCCTCGCTTGGTGTGGTTGGAGCGGTGTGTGTCTTTATCTGGTTCATGGGTCCAAAACTCAAATTCCCGGGCTTTGCGCCGCTTCGCCCTGCCGAAAATCGCCTTGGGCTGATTATTGTTCTGTTAATCGGCTGGGCACTTTACGCCTACTTCCTGCGCTGGCGTGCACAGAAAAACAATGAGGAAATGCTCGATGCACTGGCCGATGATGCGGGAGTCGGAGAAATGCAGGCAGCAGAAGCCGCGGCACTGCAGAGCAAGATGCATGAAGCAGTCGAGATATTAAAGAGCAAGGACTTCTCTAAAACCGGTGGCAGGAAATTTATCTACGAACTGCCCTGGTACATGATTATCGGGCCTCCCGGCGCAGGTAAAACCACCCTGCTGACGAATTCAGGCCTGAACTTCCCACTGGAAGAGTCACACGGCAAGTTTTCGGTAAAAGGTGTCGGTGGAACCCGTAATTGTGACTGGTGGTTTACCGATCAGGCCGTATTACTCGACACCGCTGGCAGATACACAACACAGGATAGTGACTCGGAAGTCGATAAAAGCGCCTGGGATACTTTCCTGCAACTGTTGAAAGACAACCGCAAGCGACGACCGGTTAACGGCATGATCGTCGCGCTGGCACTTCACGACATCATCAAAAGCAGCGAGGACGATCTGGTTCAGATGGCAAAGACCATCCGCTTTCGCATCTCTGAAATCCATGAGAAATTCGGTATGCGGCCACCGGTCTATCTGGTCGTAACAAAATGCGACCTAATGGCAGGCTTTGCAGATTATTTCACGGGCTTTGACGAGGAGCAGCGCAATCAGGTGTGGGGGTTTACCCTGCCTGCCGGTAGTAAAGGCGACTTCACTTCTCAAGCAGTCGAAGAATTAAATCTGCTGAAAGACACACTGTACAAGCAACTCACCACAAAACTGGAGAACGAGGCATCGCAATCACGGCGTGACCAGATCTATGGTTTCCCGATGCAGTTTGCGGCCATTCAGAAAAAGCTGGCGGTTTTTACCGAGCAGTTTTCTTCGGAATCACGCTTACAGGAAGACGTCCTGTTGCGTGGCCTGTACTTTACCAGCGCCACTCAGGACGGCTCGGCACTGGACCAGGTGATCAGCTCAGTCTCCAGACGTTTTGGATTCGCTGCCAATACGGCCCAGCAGAATACCGGCACCGGTAAAAGCTTCTTTATAAATCATCTTCTGACTGATGTGATTTTTGGCGAAGCCGGACTGGCTGGAACCGACCTGGCCGGAGAAAAGCGCGCGAGCCGCCTGCAAAAAGCAGCCGCAGCCGTGATCGGGCTTGTGACGCTGGGCATTGTCGGTATGTGGGGGTTATCACACCAGAAAAACATCGGCATGATGGAAGGCGTTGAGGCAAACTCCGGCAAGCTGAAAAACAGTATCGCCGAACTGCCAACCGACAGCCTGGACCTCCTGCAAACGTCGGCTATGCTCAGCGACGCGCGCAGCCTGGACACTACCCGCACTGACGAAGGATTCCTCCTCAAACGCACGGGCCTCTATCAGGGTAAGACCATCGGAACACGCGCAGATCGCAAGTACGATGAACTTCTGATCGATGGACTACTGGCCCGCCTGATGGTGCGGCTTGAGCATCAGATGCATGCCGAATCCGACAACAGTGAGTTCCTCTTCGAGGCACTGAAGACCTACCAGATGCTCGACAATACAGAGGAATACAAGGCTGATGACGTGATTGGCTGGTTCCGCTTCGACTACGACCTGAACCTGCCACGCAATGTACCGAATGCCAAAAAGAAAGAGCTGAATGAACACACCGAAGAGCTGTTCCGCACCAAACCCCGGCGTCTGCCACGTCCGCTGGACCGTGCGCTGATCGATCAATACCAACAGGTCGCCGCCAATACGCCGCTCGAAAAACGCGCCTATTTCAGACTGAAGCAACAACATGCCGATGTCGTCAACACTTCTCTTAGACTGACAGACGCCGCCGGCAACGATCTGGCTCGCGCGTTGGTGTTGTCCGGCGATAAAACCTTTAACACATCTATCCCGAAATTTTTTACCGTCGCCGAGTACCAGAACCGGTTTTTACCGTCAGTGCCACAGGTGTCCGAGACACTGACTCGCGATGTGTGGGTCCTTGGTCCCTACTCAAGTACCGTTTCGGCAAACGATGCCAGTGAACTGCAACGCAGTGTCACCAACCAGTACTACGCAGAGTACATCCAGCACTGGCAGGAGTTACTCGACTCCATGTCACTGAGAAAATCCAGCAACCTGCAAGAGCTGGCACAGTTTCTTTCTCTGGTCACCGACACTGACTCGCCACTTAAAAACCTGTTGGTCGCCGTCGACAAGCAAACCACACTCAGTACCGAGTCAGATGAAGACCCGGAAGCCGCAGAGGGCGACGCCAATGAGCGGCAGAGCAACCTTGCCTCCCTGATAGGCAACAAGCCGACAACCGACGAATCACAGGCAGCCCCTATAGATCCCGTCACCCTGCACTTTGATCCGCTGCATCAACTGCTACTGAACTGGGAGACCAATGGCTCAAAACTCGATGGCGTGTTGCAGCAAATGGCCGATCTGAACCTGCAGCTACTGCCAATGGCCACCACACCGGGCGCTGCCACTGACTCCACACTGGTCGGTGAGCTGGCTGTCAAAATTCAAAACATGAGCGCCAAGGCTGAACGCCTGCCGCCTGCGGTCGCCAAACTCGTCAGCAGCCTGACCAACGACGTTAACGATGCCTCCAGCGGCGGCTTTTGCGCGCAACTCAACGCCTTGTGGGAATCTGAAGTCTACCCCTTCTATGAACGCGCCTTAATCAGTCGCTACCCGCTGAGCCGACGAGCCACCAATGAAATTACGCTGGAAGATTTTGGCCGTTTCTTTGGGCCCGACGGCATACTGGACCAGTTCGTAAACGAGTATCTGGCCAGCAACGTACAGAAAACACCACGGCAATGGACCTGGGTTGGCAGCGGAAGCTCGCAGTGTGTTTCCGATAACACGCTGCGGCAACTGGCATTGGCCGATGAAATAAAACAGTCGTTCTTCAGTGCACGATCTCCAACGCCATCGTTTTCATTTGACCTGAATCCGTCTACCCTGTTTGTCGATAAAGACATATTTCAGTTGTTTTTGACTATCGGAAACAGAAAAATGGAATTTTTTCACGGCCCGCTGAAAGGCGGCAGTAACTTTGTCTGGCCCGGCGAGAGTGGCAGCACCGAAGCCACCCTGCGAGTAGAACCGATCATAGCCGGCAGTCAGTCACGCATCAGCCTGAATGGCCCCTGGGCAATTCTTCGTATGCTTGACAGCGGAACCCTGAAGCAAAAAAGCAGCAGTGTCGTCTCTGTTGACTACAGCTTTGGTGGACGACCCGTGCATATGGAATTCCGTTCCAGCAGCTTCAATCCGCTAAACTCGCGCGCACTTCGACAATTCAGCTGCCCGAGGTCCCTATGAACACCACAGGCTACTACGGAAAGCTCCCGCAACGTGGCGACTTTGTTTCGGGAAAAATCCCCACCACGTTTAAGAACACCTGGGATGACTGGGCCCAACAGCTGGTTATAGCCAATAACGAACTACAACAGCAAGGCAGCGCTCAGCCCTGGTTTCATTTGCCGGTTTATCGATTTTATCTATCCAGCATGATCGCCGGTGACAATGCCTGGGTTGGCGTGATGCTACCCAGCGCCGATTCAGTCGGCCGGTTGTTTCCATTCTGTCTGGCGCGTGATATCGATCCAGCCATCAGTGCAGCAGAGGCAATGGCCAGCCACCAGGCTTTTTACGAGACACTGGAATCTCTGATTCAACAGCTCTATAGCAATGAGCTGAGCTTCGCCAATCTTAACGACACACTGACACAACTGGATGCCGAAACCGCCGTCACGGCAGCTGCCGACACAGCCACCATCGCCCGCCAGTCAAGCGAGCCGGCACTGAGCATACGTATCACTACACCTGCGGATACCGGCGACCCGCGATTCTGGCAATCAGCAACTTCGGCCGTACTGAGCCTGACGTGTGCCGGTCACAGTTTCTGGACCACCAGCGCGTTAAGTAACTCAAGCTGTGAAACCCTTATCTGTGAGGGTTTGCCATCGGCCAATTGCTGCAAGAGCTTATTTCATGGCAACTTCGACGCTCTCCACTGGACGCAGTTTAATCAAAGCAACCTGCCAGCTGAACGACGTGACGCCAACCATTTCACCAATGACGATACCCCGCCACCAGCAGACCCAATACCGGTAGATATGGGTGGTGACACCAAACCGATTCATAAAATTGCAGGCAACCAACCACCGCGGGAAGCTGACTTTCTGGAGCTTGACGACTCCGAACAACCCGACGCACCGTGGGAGTAACCGACCCTATGCACTGGCATTGTCATGCTGTTACTGACCCTGGCAAGGTTAGAAAACTGAATGAAGACAGTATCTTTCACAGCGATGAAAAACAGCTGTGGGCTGTAGCCGATGGCATGGGCGGGCATCATCGCGGGGATATTGCCAGCCAGACAATTGTCAGGCACCTGCAGTCGTTCAACTACGCTTCGCACAGCGGCATCACGGTTCAGCGTCTGGTCGACATACTACACACCGCCAACGATGAACTCATCGAGATTGCCCGTGTGGAATCTGCAGATGTAGTCGCCAGCACCTGCGCTATCCTCAGTCGCAGCCACCACTCTATAATCTGCAGCTGGGTCGGTGACAGCCGCATCTACCGATTTCGTCAGGGCGAGTTAACTCAACTGACACGAGACCACAGCTACGAGTCACTGATCGACGATATGCGCAACAGCGGGCAAAACGTCGACGATATCATGGTCGATACGCAGACACTGACGCGCGGCGTCGGTGCAGAACCCCTTTTAGAAGTTGAACACTGCCATTTTATACCCCAGCCCGGAGACCGCTATCTACTGTGCACTGATGGACTCTACAAAGAAGTACCAAACCCTGAACTGGCACAGCGCTACGCGGCCAACACAAGTGACGAGGCGCTGACCCGAGAGTTACATCAGGCCTACCTTGACAATGGCGCCAGGGATAACCTTGGCTTGATTTTAATAACCACAAGCTAAATGCGAACCACTCAACACTATAGACCGGCCGCTGCCGTTTGTGACATGCATCAACTACCGGTGCATAGGCAGGCAGATGGTCAACGCTGTGTTGGCCAGACGAGTGAACACGGCCCTCAACCAGTGGTTGAATTATTGCATTTGACGTTGTACAGCTAAGGTAATTTTCCTATGAATGATGCACCACGGGCGATGGGTACGCAACCGCTACCGGTTAACCATGAACTACTCTGGTACACCATTGAGGCGGTTCTTGGTCACGGCGGTTTTGGCACTACCTATCTTGCGACCGATAAAAATCTCAATCGCAAAGTGGCAATCAAAGAATATTTGCCGTCAATGTTCGCCTACCGCAACCCGGACTTCACCGTCAGCCCGTTGTCCGATGATCATGACGACAATTACAACTGGGGGTTAACCAGCTTTCTCAATGAAGCGCGCACGCTTGCTCAATTCAAACATCGCAATATAGTGCAGGTTCAAACAGTTTTCGAGGAATACAACACCGCCTATATGGTGATGGAGTACGAACACGGTGACCCCCTCGATCACGTTATAAAAACACGCAGCACAGAACTCGATCAGAATTTTTTCGAAAGCCTGTTGTTTCTGGTAATGGAAGGGCTGCAATCGATTCACGATGCCGGCTTTATTCATCGCGATATCAAACCGGGCAACCTTTATATTCGTGCGGACGACAGCCCGGTACTGATCGACTTCGGCTCTGCCCGCCAGACCTCGCAGCAGGAAACCTCTGAAATGACTACCCTGGTGAGTCAGGGCTATACACCGCTTGAGCAATACAGTTCCAACTTTGGCGATCAGGGTCCCTGGACAGATATTTATTCGCTGGCCGCATCGGTCTATCACGGTGTGACCGGGCAGCGACCTGATGATGCTCTGAATCGCAGCGCCTCGCTAATTTCAGCGAGACCGGACCCGCTGCAGACGCTCTCATCGCTTAATCTGGACGGCTACAGCGAACAGTTCTGCCATGCAATCGATGGCGCAATGGTGTTGAAGCCCTCTGACCGCCCTCAAAGCCTGGCGGCATGGAGAGATGTTTTTGAAGGGGGCGACATCCAACCGGCCGATCATGATCCGACCGGGATTGCCTACGAAGACGACGTCACCCGACTGCAACCGGCGCCGCATTTAAGCGCCGGACTATCACGATCACAGCCATCTGCCAGTCCAGCACCACAACACGACACAATGGATCTCGACGATGCCGACTGGAACAGGGAGCCAGCCACCCGGACCCATCAGCCTGCGCCAGCCGCCGCCAGTCCAGTGAAAAAACAATCCAATGCACCTTTGATTCTAGGTGCTGGTGTACTGCTTTGCGCGTTGGCAGGCGGTGGCTGGTGGTTTACGCAGCAAGATACCGACACCCCGGACACCATAACCGTGACCAGCCAGCTTCTCAGCGAACTGCCCAGGCCTGCAACCACCAGTGCGCTGCAGGTACCCACCGAGCTGGTTGCCGGTGAAATTGCCGAGCTAAGAGTATTAAGCACGGCTTATCAAGAGCTGCTGGCACTAGACCCGGACTCCGGACAGGGAAAGGAAGGTATGTCATTTGTACTCGACAACTATCGATCAATTGCCGCCTTGAGTGCGCTGGAAAACAGCGACTCACTCAGAAGCAAACTGGCCGCCGCACTGCAGGCGGTAACAATAAAAACCGATACCAATGGCGAAGCGGAACAACTGGCGGCGACACTGGATGCGATGCCTGCAACCCCGACTTTCACCGACCTTGAATCCCTGCTCGATCAGGATGACCTGGATGATAAAGATCGCGAACACCTGATCTATGGACTGGGCTCACTGAACCCACAGGACAAAGCAAAGGCGCTGGCAGATCGCCGGGTGATCAGTCTGACACGGCAATTCAAGGATTCTATTGTTGTCTCGGTAAAAGACAGGCAATTCAACCGCGCTAACCACATGACCGCTTTGGCGCTACTGATCAACCCTGATGACGCCGAGCTGAAACTGCTGAAAAATCATCTGGAGAACGGCGGCTAGACACATCGTATCGCGGCCGAAGATGGCCTACTATCGACAAGTACGCAGGACACTTGTCTATCCGCTCGTCCGGTTACACACAACGGCGGTGGGCGCTCCAGGATTATTGCTAAAGAGCCGTTGCAACGATCACATCAGGCAACACACGCGAATAATTATCCGCTCAAGCACGCCGTGATAGCAACGGCGGGCACTCGGCTTAGCGCCCGACAGTAACGGTTAGTCCTCGTCTTGCGTGGTAAACAGATAGGCCACTGCCTCAGACAACTGATCCTGAAAATACCCGCTGAATTCTGCCTGCTTTTTTTCCCGTACTTTACGCATCACTTTTACCCGTTGCAGAATTTCGTCAATCCGGCTGCTGTCACTCTCGGTGGTTACGGTATTGGTAGCAATTTGCGTTTGATTCGCTTTAGCCTGAACCTTGGCAGCCAGCGCTTTGGCTGATTCGATATCACTGCGCAGCCTAGCCGTTGCAGCCGGCCCGCCATCAATTGCATCAGCACGATCAAGCTCTGCCAGCGCGATATCGTACTTGCCGCGCTGGTACAACGTATCTGCGCTGCTTAGCAGTGATTTTATTCTGAGTTCTGCATTGCGCTCGGCGCGAGTCGCCAACATCTGCTGTTTCTCTTGCTCCGTGGGCTCTGCAGGCACAGGTAACTCAGAGGTAGCTTCAGGCTGCGGTTGAGTTTCGACCAGTTGCACTGACCCGGGGGCTTCTGGCCAGGCCGGCAAAGATTCAGCACACCGAAAACCAATGTCATCACCGGAATATAGAGGGTCTTCCAGACGGCGCACCGCGGCACGTAAGTTGGCCACATTGCGACTGAACCGGGACCCGCCTTTCACGACTACCGCATCGTCTTCTTCGGTGACCGTCCATTCAGAAACACTACCGGACAGATCGTAATAGCCCGCTGCTGTGGGCTGATAAGAACCGACCGGGCGTGGCGAAATCTGCGCCAGCGCGGCGCCCCGATAGGCCGTCGCATCAGACCAGTTATCCCCCCACGGAAAATTGCGCAACTCAGCCCCTCTGGCTGCATACTCCCACTCTGCTTCGGTTGGCAATCGCTTGCCCAATGACGCGCAGTAGTTTGCTGCATCCTTGAAAGTCACATGAACAACCGGGTAATCGCGGGCGTCTGCGTCGTAGGCGTTGTGCCAGAATTTGTCGTCGGCGTAGTAGCCCGACATGGGGTCATTTTCGTCCGTAACCGCGCTTTCGCGACGGACTTCAGCGGCTGTTTCAACACCGGTCTTTTTTACGTAGGTGGCAAAATCCTCCACCGAGACCTCGACGCTGTCGAGCCGGTAGGGGGAAACGGTAGCCGTTCTAACCGCCTCGTCCTCGTACCACTCGCGTTCACAACCTTCTGTGTACTCTTTGCACAGCGCTAACGCCGCCTCGATTGCCGCGCTATCACTACCGAGAGTAACCAACTTCGGCGCAGAGTCAGCGGCCACCGCACTCTGCAGCGCCGTGACAGACAACAGGGATGCCGTCAGACACCACAGTACCCGCCGGCTGACACCCGAACCACCAGTGAAGCCCTCAGTCAGCCGCCGGGCCGGACCGTTGAAACGTCTATTGCTGGTCATTGATCATTTTTGTCCAAGTTGAGTCCGTATACCACCGACAATTGCCAGTGATGCGGATAATCGACGCATCGACAGCTTTGCCATCAGCGGTCTTCTTTTCACTTTACGTCGATACCAATGCAATTATTTCCCCGATAGTATCTTAACACAGTGGCCGGATTGTCATTGTTCGGGCTACTTCATAGGATGCGCTACTCACAAGCACGGGTATCATTTAAATGTGCCAGCGCTTCCACTAAGGATCCATATTTACAGCAACACTACCGATGCTGGCGCTTTGGTATATTTTGCCCTGCGCGGCGCACTGGCGCATCACCCTATAGTGGTGTTATTACCTAACCGTGCAGTACGGCGCAGACCGGATCAATTGGTACCGGTTTCACGGCCATCAAAGGCGTTTTTAAGGTATTATAAACCGCTGTTTGCACTCTACCCTCAGCGGACTCGAGGACTTTCGACATCATTTGGAGCAATAATCGTGAACACTAGTCTGGCTCTCAACACTTCATCCGGCCATTCCTGGAAGGCAATAGGCTCTGCCCTGCTACTGCTCGGGACTCTTATTTCAAGCAACCCTCTAGCGGCCAATCAGAATTCCGTGCTGGCTAAATTTGAAACGGCGCCGTCGAACTGGACTCAGGCCGTTGTCGAGGCACGTATCAACGAAATCGACTCTGCATCCGATGCCGTTGTCGCACTCGGTGACACCGTGACTGTTTCAGTAGATAGCTCTGTCCCGGCCAGCTTCATCCTTGCGATCGTCAATACGTACGGAGACGTAAAAATTATAAAACCGGCCGGAGTGAGTTCAAGCACCACTCACCAGTTTCAGGCTTCCAGTCCGGTTGGACAATATTCCCTTTTTGCATTCGCGTCTGATCCAGAGATCTCCAACGCCGAATT
Source organism: uncultured Granulosicoccaceae bacterium (assembly GCA_938003855.1). Classification (GTDB taxonomy): domain Bacteria; phylum Pseudomonadota; class Gammaproteobacteria; order Granulosicoccales; family Granulosicoccaceae. Next base: position 16,485 of record CALKXD010000243.1, read on the forward strand.
CGGTATGCCGACGGGTCAGACACAGCGTCAGCTCGCAGTCGGCATGAAAAGCGTCGAAACTTTCATCGGTGCACTCAACCGGATAAGCGCAACACACCAGATTGCCAAAGGCGCTGAATTACAATTCAACGTTGAAGACAGCAAGCTGGCAATGCGCGGCCTGCGCAAGCGCATCTCAAAAATGAAGGACAAAAAAGCCCCACCGGTGGTGATTCCGGAAACCACGCCTCCGGTTGTTGCAGTGGATCAACCCGTCATCGAGGAAACCAAAGCAGCAGTGTCGACTAAGGACCCGGGTGTGGCAGTCGTCACGAAAGATCCCGGTATCGCGGTGGTTGCCACATCCGTTTCGCCATCACCACAACCTGCTGAAACCGTGCTCGCTGCCAATACCGTGGCCACAACCCAGGTTGAGCTCATGGAAGTAAAGCCCGAGCCAGTACCGGTGACTGTCGCTGACAACACCAATGATGCAGACTCACTGTCTCTCGATATCAAGTTCCAGCTCAACTCAGATGCTCTGACCGCATCCGGTGTCAACGCCCTCGACACGCTTGGCAGTGCCTTGCTTGGCATTCAGCGCAGTAGCGAACTGCCTATCATCATGCTGGAAGGTCACACCGACGACACGGGAGACGCCAACTATAATTTACGCCTGTCAGAGAATCGCGCAAACTCGGCCCGCAGTTACCTGCTTGAGCGCTTTGGCTTACCCGAAGACAGCATCATGGCGGCAGGCTTCGGCGAGACCTCACCAAAAATCCCGGACACCAGCGTGGCGGCACGCCGGGCTAACCGACGCGTCGAGCTTCGTGTGGTTCAATAGCAGATAACACTGAACGGATCAGCCTGACGCTGATCCGTTCTTTAGTTGCTACTGCCAGTTACCCACCAGTATGAAGGGCGCCCAGAAATACGGGTGCGAAAGCTCCTCAATCTCCAGTACCTGCCTCTGTGCCGAACGCAGCGCACTTGCCTTACTGGCTCCGTCAGTGCCAAGCCCCTCATAGAAGCCACTCATCAGCACCTGTGTCGCCACATCGGCCACGACCCACAAAGACCCAAGCACGCTACGTGCGCCGGAAGTCAGCGCAACACCACTCAGCCCCAGTGGCGCAAGGTCATTACCTTCGGCGGTTTGGCAAGCGCTCAAGATCAATAACTCCACCGGCTGGTCGGAAAACTCCTTGGGTTTAAACAGATCACTGAGCTCTCCGAGATCGATCAGGTCATCGTGCGTCATAATCCAGCTGTCTTCGACTTGTCCGCCAAAGTACCCGTGCGAAGCAACATGAACAATCTGGTACGAACTGTTCACGACTTCATCTCTAAAAGTGTCTATCTTGAATGCATCATCGAGCAACACCGTTGAGGGCAGATCGTTCTGATCCGGTAGTTGCACCTCGGATTCAACCGCACCGAGGCGATGCCACAACCGCACACGCTCGTCATTGTCTGCTGAACGCAAGCTTTCGACAGAACCGCGTGTAGGTGGATTCGCACCGGGAGGCAGTGTCTCTGAAAACGCATCAACGTAATAGTCATCGGGCAACTTACTGATGGCCTCACCAGGCAGGCTCAGGCCAGCCACCAGTGTGCGACGTTTGCTTTTAGCCAACGGCTCAGCATTGAGTAACGTCAAACCCGGTGCCGAGGCGATTTCATAGGATTCCATCAGATACTCTTCGCCACTCCAAAGCGCAGCAAGCGGTATGGTTCGAAGGACACCGTCGGGGACAAAAAACAGTGTGGTGGAATTAGTTAGTTCCAGCTGCGCCCGCAAGGGTGTGATCACCCAGTCATAGACTCGTCCCGCATGTACTTTTAGCGCGGCCTCATCTGACTCGAAATCGCGTAGCATCTCTGCCAGCAGAGTTACTTCAGAACGCAGCGTCGTGGCAGACACCGCTGACGAGTAATGATAATAAACCCCATCTATGTTCAGCAGTAGTGCCAACCGGTCCGGCAGTATTATCGGATACACGACTGCTGCTCCTGCGGCCAGATCAGCACCGATGGAACTCGACTGGTTAATCACACAAGTGTCCCTGAAATAATCCTGCAGTTCAGAGCCTTTGACCTGCTCCATCACTGACTGCGCTTCGAAGAGCAGCGCCTGGCTATCGTCGTAGTTGGTGGTGGCATCAGATTGTCGCAGCAGTAAATCGGCCAATGCAAAATAGATTGGCGCGCGTGTCTCTTGAAAGGATGAGCGGCCATCAACGTAAGACACCGGGATATCCTGCCGAACCCGGTCGATATGCCTGATCGATCTGCGGTATGAATCTATCGCCGAAGCACTGTCACCGCGAGCACGGTATATTTTTGCCAGATCCCACTCCCAGTCTATAGCAAGGTCATGTGCGTCAGGCGCCACACCCACCGCGCGTTCCAGCATCTCTATGGCACGCAATTCATCGCCGGTTTCAAGGTACCAGTCACCCAGATACCCCAGGGCGGACGCCACTTGCCGTTTGTCTGCAAGTGCACCAGCCATCGCAACCACACTTTTAAGAGCCGGCACACCAATGTTATTAGCCGTGGCCCCACCAAAGATCGCCGACTCCCGACCTACGGACAGCGCCAATTCTGCGCGCGAGTAACCTTCAGGCATCGCGTCAATGCGCTTTAAGGCGTTGCGTAAAATTTCAATCGCATCGTCGGTATATGAGGCGAGTCTTGCAGCGCGGGCATACTTGATTCGTGCATTAGCCTGCAGCAAAAGACTCTGTGTTGAATCGGCCTCCAGCACGGCATCCTGTAAGGTACCGAACGCCACCTGAAAGTTGCCGGAATCCAGATGCCAGGTACCTAATCGAACACCGGCGGTGGAAACCAGTTCAGCCACACCGGTATCAAGCGCGTGATCGAGGCTTGTTTCGAGCAGCGCCAACGGGTCAGCCAACGGCCCTTTGAATGAGCGATTGTGTCTTGCCGCCGTGTGCAACTCGGCCAGTGATCCGGTGACCATGGATTGCAACGCCGGAAACGACAGTCCATTAGCCAGTGTCAGTGCTTCCTGCAAATCTACATCAGCACGATTATAAAACCCGATCCGTTGATAGGCTTCGCCACGTCGCAGCAGCAATTTTGCCAATGACAGTCCTACCGCTGACCCCCTACTCGTCGACAGTAACGCGGTCGTTGTTTGACCGTCGGCACGTATTTGATCAATGATAGTTGACCAGTTAGTGATAGCTTCACGGTAGTTACCACCCGCCACCGCTGCCTCGGATGATGGCACCGCACCGGTTAATTCCGTTTGTGCATTCACTGCTGTAGACGTGAGCACCGTTACTACGGCGAGTGTCTGCAAGATCTTTGATATTCTCATATTCATGCTGCCAGTGTTAGGCGATTACCAATGTATTCCATACTGCTACAAAAAAGTCTCTATAACTTAGCAACGAGCTTTAAATGAATACCGCGTTCCTGAAGGCTGCTGCCATCCCGGCTGTCCCGGTCACGAAGCACGGACCCGAAATACAACTCGCCGGAAAATCTGGAGCGCAGCGACCAGAGTATTCCCAACCCCACAGAGGCGAGCTTTTCATCGGCCTTAAAGAAATTTTTGTTGCGCCCGTAACCAACATCAAGAAATGGTGCAAGCTGAAATGTTCCGAAGTCCCCTGATCGAAAAAACGGATATCGGAACTCTACCGAAGCCAGCACAGCATCATCCCTGACCAGTTCATTCTCACGATAGCCTCTGACACTGGTGGCGCCGCCAAGAGCAAAGCGTTCCAGTGGCAGGAGTTCGGTGCTGGCCAGTTGCGCATCAACTTTCAACAACAACTGCGCCCGATCATCGAGGTATCGGCGGGCATATTGAAACTGCCCCTGCAAAGTAAAAAATTCGCTGTCAGGCCGACTGCCGTCGTGCATCGTCGAGCCGAACATATCCAGCCCCATATTCAGTGTCGACCGAAATGCCAGAACATCTTTGCTGCCCCGTCGTATCAGGTCCTGCCAGATACGCGCAACCGCGACACGACTGCGTCCGTCTTCTTCGCCGCTGGAAAAAGAAAACGGCTCACCGGACAGGGTGTTTTTATTTTCCCGCAGAGCAAAGCCGGTTCCGACCGTCAGCAAGCCATTGACACTACGTTTGAGAGAACGGCTGATCGATATATCAGCACCTAGTGTCTGGCTATCGATATCTATGGAATCAAAAGGCTCTTCAACAACTGTACTGTCTGCAATAGACACACTGGCCTTGACGCGGGTTTCTTCACTACTGATCGGCAATTCATAGACCGACGAGACATTGTACTTGTTCTGGTTACCACCAACAGTGATACCAAGCTCATCACCCCGCCCGGACAAATTGCGAAGGGTGCCGTTTAAAAACATTTGCTGTGATCCCAGACTCAAGGCGCCATGGTTGCTACCGGTAATACTAAAATCATAAGGACGCGCACGTGTCACCCTAAGGTTCAAAGCGGTTCTACCCGGCTCCGGCAATGCCTGTAATTGACCGTCCATACGGTCGATCAGCGGGTCGTCCAGCAACAGCTGAAAATTCTCCTGCAGCGCAAAGGAATTAAAAGGCTCGGCGGCATCTCTGAGGACCCGTTCAGAGATATACTTCTCTCGTAAATCACCTTCACCTTCTATATTCAGATCTGCCAGCGTACCTTCTATAACACTAAAAACAATATTACCGGCTTCGACCTTTTGGTCCGGAAGGATCGCGCCGGAGTTTAGATAGCCTCTCTTCACATACGCCTGAGTCAACTGAATTCTGAGTTCTTCCAGGTCAGACAAACCGATTCGCCGCCCGACAAATGGCGCTGCCACCTGCCCCAGTGTGGCGTCATCAATCACGGTGTTACCTTCAAACTCCACGTTACTAAGAATCACATGGCGTCCCGGTGTCGACACAACTTCTTCTGTCTTCACAGCAGCAACGGTTGACTCTGCGGTATCGGCAGCATCCTGGGTTGCACGTACAGGGGTTTCAGTCAGCAGCACTTGCGCCTCAGACTCCACTGTTTCAACAACCGTTTGTGCCGTTTCGACCAACGGCGTCTCGGTCAGTGTGACCGCCGGCGCCTGGTTGGCCGCCACTTCGCTGAAGACCACCTCTGCCGCACCAGATAAGCCACTTTGGCCAACAGAGTCTGTCACACTGACCCAGTCGCCTAAACCGGCAGCCAGAGGCGCGGCATCTGACCTGGCAGCGTTTACCGGGCGTAATTCTACCAGCGTGACTTCTGCATTGTCATTGGCGGCTCCTGCCACGGCAGCGTCATAGTCATTTGCAGCAACCACGCTATGCAGACAGGCACAATGAACGGCAACCATACCCGCTATAGTAGTTCTCGATAGCTTATGCATCTTAGTAGGCTCCTTCACAATCGTGACCCAGTGCATCGGTGTCTGCCGGAATAAATGTCTCGAATCCCTGCGTTTCCGTCGGGATAAACAGGAAGTCGGTAATTTTCTTCTCCTTCTCGTTTTGTTTCTTTTTCGTTCCCGGACGAGTGATATCATCGAGAATATCAAGTAACTCGCTGGTAACATCAGTTGTGCCGGTGATAGAACCAATCAGCGGCAGTCCGCCATTGCCCGGTGTGGTTAGGGTGCTTGGTGCCCCCTCGATAAACGCTGCACACGGGTTGCGTGCCAGATCAGTCACATCGACGATGGTAGAATCCAGATCATTCACCACCGCGCTGACATCAAATATCGGTGACGTCAGGTTTAGCGCGCCACTCACACCTGTTTCCGAGGCCGCCTGTATAACACTGCCACCCGAGGAGTTCGGATCAAGCAATGCCAGCACGCCAGGTGAGGTAAGGCGATCGCCCCCGACGTTAACTCCTCCCGGTGCCAACGTTACCCGTGTATCTATAGTGACATCGCCACCGGTTCCACCACCGGCGTTTGCCTGAACATAAGCCTGCTCAAGCGTCAGGATGTCACTGGTCACCGAAATTTCACCAGCGACGACGCCTGCCGAACCTTCCGTGGTCGACTCAATCAGGCCACGGTTAATAATGACGTTCTCTGCACTGACGTCTACATCACCTGAACTGCCTACTTCTGATGTACTGAGTATTCGCGAGCCATCAGACAGAACAATTGACTCCGATTCGAACCCGTCTGCGGCATTACCACCACCGAGAATTATATTGCCGCCGGAGCTGGTACCCGGAGCACCAGGCACAGAGTTGGTATTGGCGTTTGTGATCACACTACGGTTGGTTACTGTGATCGACTCACCGTCAACGTCAATTTCTCCTGCCGGTCCCGTACCGCTCGACGACGCAGTTAGTCTGGCGCCAGCAGTCAAATCAACCGCAGATTGATCCGGATTTAGATTCTGATCAGTGGCTACGATAGTGACATTACCACCGTTGTAACCATCCTGATCAGCACCGCTATAGGCGCTGGATGCCCTGATTGCCGGTCCGGATTCAGGTTCCTCATAGGCCTCGCCGCTTTCTGCTGCAGCCTGCTCAGCCGCTGCAACCGCTCGCAACCAGGCATCACCACCATCCATCATCAACTGGCCCGTGGTTATATTTATCGAGCCGCCACGATTGTTGCTGCCACTGGACCCGGAACTGATCTGTCCTTCGTTGAGCACCTCTGTCAGGACCGCAGTGGTAATGGTAATGCTGCCACCATCTTTATCAGGCCCTGCACCGCTGGACTCACTGTAGATACCAGTCCCCAGATCGACCACACCATCGGTAGTTTCACCTTCATCGCTGAGTAATACGGCTGTAGCGTCTGCGTCAGTATCGGGCTCAGCCACACGCTCACTGTCTATAGACAGAGTCAACGCGGTGATGTCGATCGATCCAGCAGGACCGGCACCGGTAGAGCTCGACGTTATTTCACCGCCGTTTATTACATCGATCCGGTCGCTGGACACAACGGTTATATCCCCTGCCGGGCCACCTGACGTGGTACTGCTTGATACTGCCGCGTTCTCGGCAATCAGTAGTGAACCACCTACCGTGTCTATACGGACTTCACCTTTACCAGTACCTGTTGCACCGGTGTTAGTAGATATCCGGGAGCCACCATTGAGCACCAGATCGCCTGCTGTGGTAGCTACCGCGACAGAGCCGGCACTTGCCGATGATGCAACGCCATCAGCCGGAGCCGCATCACTACTGATTCGGCTGTCACCCGACACGACAACACTCGCCGCAGTCACCTCGACCTTACCGGCATCACCGTCTCCCTCTGAACTCGACACAATTCGACTGCCTGTATTCAGGGTGGTGGCTTGCGCTGTTGTTACCGTGATGTTACCCGCTGCGCCAGCAGACACTCCGGAATCAGAGTTCAAGCCTGTACTGGCGCTGGTGATTTCACTACTATCCAGGTCAACTGTATCAACCGTTATAGAGATATCTCCGCCTGTGGCCGCTCCACTGGTTGTCGCATTAATCAGCGCGCCGGCCACTACCTTCAACGACCCGCTGTCCTCTATAGTAATTTGACCGGTCACATCGTCACCACCATTCGCCAGGGTAGACGATTGTGTGGCTATTTCTGTTTGCGCCAGCGGATCTTCGCTAACGAACCCGGTGAGCAGTATAGACTCACTGTTTTTGATCAGCACGCTGCCTGCTCCACCGGTACCGGTACTGCTGGATGTGATCTTACCGCCGGTAGACAAAGAAACAGTACCTCGGGTGGCACCGGGTTCTTTCGGGTCAGCGATAGTTGTATCAATAATGATAGCCCCCGCACCACCAGCACCAGATGCTTCACTCTTTACCGAACTGCCCAATGCAACATCCAACTCGATAGCATTGATATTTACCTGCCCGGCGTCGCCTTCCCCGGAAGAACTGGACGACACGGAACTGTCGAGACTCAACCGGGTCGCACCCTGAAGCGAATTAATGGTAATCAGACCCGCTCCTCCTTTGCCGGACGCCTCACTGGTAATAAATGCATCAGTGACCAGCACATTACCCGTAGCCGATTCAACAATTATCGTAGCGGGAATGTTGCCATCTGTTTCGGTGTTGGTGGAGATGCGGCTCTTGCCAATCAACTGAACATCTTCAGTCGCGGTAACCTTGACATTGCCCGCAATAACGGTATCGTCGCTACCGAATATTTTGGTTGTTGTGCTTTCAATACTACTGGCCCCGGATAACCCGACACCGACCGCACTAAGAGTAATGCCACCTGCATTTCCGTTACCTGAAGAACTCGACGAGACACGGCCACCCGCTGTCAGTGTCGCAACACCAGCCGACCGTATGTTAATCTCTCCCGCTGTGGCCTTACCGGTCGTCTCACTGGTTATCTCAGCATCAACTATCTCGATATCCGTCGCATCTATAGTAATTGCGCCCGCCAGGCTGTCTACACCATTAGTCGCTGTGCTGGTAGATATGCGACTTTTTCCGCTGAGCGATACGTTGTTCTTGACAAGAATATCAACAGCGCCGGCTTCGGCCACAGACGGAGACTCGAGATCGATATTGTTTTCACCGGTAGTGGTGCTTTCTATAATACTGTTGCCAGACAACTCAAGGCTATCAGCCTTTATAGAGACAGTTCCAGCATCGCCGTCGCCCAGAGATCTGGACAATATCTGGCTTTCGGCGGTCAGGACCGTTGCACCGGTAGTTACAATTTTAATGTTACCCGCTGAACCTGCCGGGGTCTCATCATTATTTAAACCAATAGTGGAACTGGTAATGCTGCCACCGACAAGTTCAAGGGAGTCTACTTCTATAGTGACATTACCCGCATCCGCACCACCCTCTGATTGAAGGTTAATGCTGGAACCCGCACTCAGCACCAGATTCCCGGCGTCCTTTATAACAATATTGCCACTGGACAAGCCCGCCAGCGACCCGGATAGCGCTTCCGTTGAAATATTACCCTGACTGTCCTGCACACCCGCCAGAAAAATCGAGCCACTGTTCAATAGCATGACTTCACCCGGAGACCCGGCACCATCAGTACCTGACGCGATTCGGCCACCACCAGTGACAGACAGCCTGCCTTTACTTTCTATATCGCCGTTTTCATCTCTGATTGCGTTATCAATAGTGACCGTTCCAGCATCACCCGGCCCTTCTGTCAGGCTGGTTATAGAACCACCAATTAACTCGACGATACCAGAGGCAACATTAACGGTGCCCTTCGTCGTATTGGAGGTTGCTGTATTGGCGGATATACTACTGCCATCAAGCACCTGAACCTTCTCAGACGCAGTTACCGTGACACTGCCCGGGTTGGCTTGCGACTCGCCATCGGCGGCATTTGTGGTCTCACTCTCAATTTTGCTTTCAGCCGTCAGAATCACCGAACCCGAAGTCACCGCTACCGCACCGGCATCGCCGTCTCCAGCAGAACTCGACGAAATTCTACTGCCCTCAGAGAGCAGGGTTTCTCCATCCAGCGCGGTTATGGTTATTACACCGGCCTTGCCTTTGCCAACCTGACCGGTCGCCGTCGTCTGACTGGTAATGGCACTCTCGGTCAGTACGATATCTCCAGTGGCAGAAGTCACTAGTATCTCACCTGGCACGGAACCGTTGGTCGAAGTATTGGTGGAGATAGCACTATTGCCGGTTAGAAGAATATCCTCAGTGGTGTTAACTGATACGTTACCGGCATTTGCTGTTGAGGCTGCGTCTGTACTTGTCGTGACGCTTTCTATCACACTGCTGTCCGACAGGGTCAGCTGATTTCCATCAACAGACACTGAACCGGCACTACCAAAACCTGATGAACTGGAAGATACCCGACTACTCAGCGATAAAGCTACTTCGTCACTGACATCAATATCAACTACACCCGCATTACCTTCGCCGGTAGTTTCACTGGTAACTTCACCTTCCAGCAATGCGACGTTTACACCGGAAATCTTAATACTGCCCGGGACCAGCCCACTGTCCGTTAGCGCGCCGGTGCCTTTTGTCGCAGTGGTGGTAGAAATCACGCTTTTACCACTCACCGTTACTGTGTCATCAACCGTAATCAAAACCGTACCGGCATCGGCGGTGGTTTCTCCATTGGGCCCGAGTTGTGTAGTACTCTCGATAGCGCTGTCGCCAGCCACTAACAGATTTTTCGATTGAATGGTCACTTCACCGGCACTGCCGGCACCCGTGGAACTCGAAGACAGTCTGCTTGCATCAAGTAACACAGTGTCGTCAGAGGTATGTATATCAATAACACCGGCCTTGCCGACGCCCGATGTCTCGCTGGTGATGAGTCCCTCGACAAGATCAACTGTCGTAGCCACAATGGTCACATCACCGGGGCTGCTACCACCCGTTGACGAACTAGTCGATATCTGACTTTTCCCGCTGATAAGCAGTGAATCAGCTGCATTTACAACAACGGTACCGGCGCTTGCCGATGCACTGTTTCCTGATGTCTCACTTTGAACGATACTACCATCGAGCATATCCACAGTGGTGGCATCAATTGAAATCGTTCCTGCATTACCATTGCCGGAAGAATTAGAGGATATCTGACCCTTAACCATATCGAGCGTTGTGGCGGCTACAGTGACATCACCCGCTTTGGCCTCACCCGACGTCCCGCTGATCACCTCACTTTCCAGAATTTCTATTTCCGGTGCGGTCAGATTGATCTGGCCAGGCTCGGTTCCGGCGGTGGAAGTCGCTGTTGTAATCTTGCTTTTGTCGCTGACGACAATTTCTTCATGCGCTTCAATGGTGATGGTTCCGGCATTGGCCATACCTTCATCGCTGGACGTTGCGCTTTCAATAGTGCTTTCACCCGCAAGAGCGACTGACGTTGCCAGTATATCAATCTGCCCTGCATTACCCGCGCTGGATGAACTGGACGATATCTGACTACCGTCAGCAAGAGTCATATCATCGCTGACGTCTATATCAATAACTCCGGCGTTGCCGGTTCCCTCAGTGGAGCTGGTGATTTTCCCACTGACCAGTGCCAGCTCATCAACCGCCACCGTAATGTTACCAGCGTTACCTGCGCCACTGGTTTTACTGGTAATCTCACCCTCAGTCAGCTGTAGCTCCGGAGAGTGAATGATCACTTCACCCGCATCGGCACCGGCAGTTGATGTACTGGTAGAGACGACACTGTCCTCCCCGACAATTAATTTATTAGTGGTGGTAATTTGCACAGTTCCAGCACTTGCGGTTCCGGCAGATCCGGTGGTTTCACTGTCGATTTTACTGGCACCGGACAACTCAACCGTCTCGCCAGTAATGGTGACTGTACCGGCGTCACCACCACCCGACGAACTAGACGACACCTGACTCGCATCGGCGAGTGTCATCGTACCGGCGATGGCAATGTTTATCTCACCGGCATTACCGGAATCAAGCCCTTCCGTTGAACTGACGATCAGCCCTTTTGTCATTGCTAACGTGTCTGCGGTCACTGCCACACTTCCGGCGTTACCCGCACCACTGGTATTACTGGCAATCTGCCCCTCGTTGATTTCAACCAGGGGGGCATGGATAACTATTTGCCCGGGGTTAGTTCCTGCGGTATTCGTACTGGTGGAAATAACACTCTTGGTTGCCACGGACAATCTTTCGCTGGCGTTTATGTTTACGGTGCCGGCACTGCCGTCCCCTTCGCCGGCAGTGGTCTCACTGATGACATTACTTTCATCCGAAAGCTCCACCAGTTTCGAAACAATAGTGACCTCTCCTGCATCACCGTCTCCACTGGAACTCGAAGAAATCTCACTGGCATTTTTCAGAGCCGTCAGTTCTTCAGTGGTAATGCGTATGTTACCGGCATTACCCGCCTTGAGTGACTCACTGTAGTCTTCGCCGGTGGTCTCACTGATGATTGCCCCTTCATCGAGCTCTAGCTCGGAACTGTTAATCGTAATCTCACCCAGTTCAGTACCATTGGTCGCTGTGGATGTGCGAATTTCACTGCCACGGGCAACCAGAATGTTAAGGTCAACATCTATATCAACAAGCCCCGCACTGGCTGGAGACGATGTACCCGTGTGCGAACCCGTCTCTCCAACAGCCGGTATAGATGCCGTCGTGTTCTTACCGGTTGTTTCACTGCTTATGGTACTGCCGGCCAATACATGAAGGATGTTGGCGTCGATAGAAACAATGCCAGCGTTACCATCGCCGTCCGAGCTCGACGAAATCCGGCTGTTAATCAGCGACGTCAGACCGGTTTCTGTGTGGATGGTGATCTCTCCCGCATCACCGGCCTCCTGTGCGCCTATATCCAGGCCGGTGGTTTCGCTCGTCACCTCACCGTTGTTCATGGTCAGTGCGCCGGCAATAATGTCTATGGTTCCAGCCTCATCGCCATGTGTCGACGTCGTGGTGGTTATGCCGCTTTCTTCGTCTATCAGAACGGTACCGGCAACCTCAATGATCACGTTACCAGCATTCGCCGGCGAAAAATCATTAGTGTGGCTACCAGTCTCCGCCACCACGATTGCGGACGGTGCTTCCGGTGGATTATCCGTGCTGGTAAAGCTATCAATCGTGCTACCTGCAAGAAGCTGTAGACTGGCTGCGGAGATGTCAATCGTACCGGCGTCACCATCACCGTAGGAACTCGACGAAATCTGACTACCTTCGTCCAGGACAATCGCATTGGTAAACTCAAGCGTTACATCACCGGCATTACCGGCAGCGTCAACGGCATCATCGCCTGTGGTAATTGTGCGAATGGTGGAGCTGGTTATAGTCGCCTCCCCCATTTTTATGAAAACATCACCGGCTTTCAGTTGACCACTGCTGCTGGTGTCAATGGTGGCAAAGTCTTTGTCGCCATTGATCATTACAAACGTGCTGTCCTCAATACCGTCTTCTTTGGCGGTAATAGTTACATCACCTATTGCCGCTACCGCGTCATCGAAATCAACATCAGTGGGATCAAGACTGGCCAATGACGAATTCGGACCGGAAGTGGTCTTGATCGATGATCGAAAACCACCACCCGACACCTCGCTGTTGATTGTCACCGATGTGGTATCTGTGATCTTTACCGTGCCTGGAGCTCCTGTTCCGGTGCTATTCGACTCAATGCGTCCGCCGTTTTCCAACAACACGGTACCACCGCTATTGTCTATAGAAATCTCCCCGGCGTTTCCGGTACCAGAAGTTGATGAAATCAACAATCCATCATCAATGATCTGCACATCCGGCGAAATAACAAAAATATTGCCCGAGTCACCATCCTCGGACCTGGTATCGATTGTATTTCGGATGATGATCGACGGGCCTTCCAGTGTTTTATCCTGCCCATTGCTGGAGCCTCCGACAATATCGGTGATAACGGCTGTCGAGAGATCCAGCTCACCTCCCGCATTGAAGTTAAACGCACCACCCGTTCCTCCACCGGTTGCCACACTGCGGATCTTGCTATTCTGCACACTGATATCTGCGCCAGCCGTAATGTCAATATTTCCATTGTCACCAATACCGGTACCAACAACCGCAACATCGCTCATCCGAATTGGATCAGTGCCTTCTCCCTGAATCAGTACGTCATTGCCCGCATTAATATCTATGTGCCCGCCATTTCCGGCGGCACTTGTTGTAGAAATTATGTCCGAGCCTGTGACGGTAATATCAACGCCAGCACCAATAGTGATATCTCCCGCATCACCGGCACTGGATGATCTCACCTTTATCTGGCTTTCGCCGTTGATATCGACTGAGTCATTTGCTGTCAACGTGATGGTGCCGCCTTCACCCGCACCAGTTGTGGTGGCAAATACTTGCGCACCGGTCAAAAGAATGTTCTCCGCCGTACCCGAAATATCGCCGCCCTTTGCATCACCGGCGGTATTCGTAGCCAGTTTTCCGCTGATGCTCAACTCTCCGTTGTAGCTGTTTCCACCCGCAGTTAACGGGGTAGCTGTGATGGATATATCTCCGGCCCCTGCCAACCCGGGTAATGCTGTTAGGTCCGAGCTGGCCGTGGTAATCTCTCCCGCAACGGAGACCTCCCCACTGGTAACAGTAATAGAACCTGCGCCACCCGCCCCACGCGCACTGGCTCTGACTATCGCTGTGTCTTTGACGTCGGTTTTATAGGCATCAATCTCTATATTTCCACCGACGCCATCACTATTGGTACTGGTAGTAATACGCCCATCAGAATCCAGTGTGGCAGTTGTTACTTCTATAGCGATATCTCCACCGTCACCGGTAGTCTCAACCACTGCAGCATCAGGCGTTGTACTGTTGCTGACAATCTTGCCCTGATTAATGACATCCAGGCTTCCTCTGACAGAATTACCACTGATAATTCTTGGCAGAATAGAGATATCACCGCCGTCACCTGAATCATTAGTCGTGCTTGAAATGCTGGCAGAATCAACAATCACCTCAGCCGACCTAATTACGATATCGCCACCAACTCCGTCACTGGTAGTCACCGTAGAAACTTCAGAATCACCAGACAGGTTTAAAGCTACATTGCCGTCTATGGTGAGAGAACCAGCAGCACCCGCACCGGCACTATCTTCAATGGAAGTGGTCGTGATCGCAGAACCACCCGCCAGCGTTGTCGTACCTGTATTGAGATTATCAATCAATAAGGTGCCACCGTCTCCTGAACCTGCAGTTGTTGTCCGTATAGCACCATCGGTGTCTAGTGAAAGTGCTGTCGCAGCACTGATCGTCAGATCGCCTCCGTCTCCACTGGAGCCTTCAGTGGCAATGGTTCGGATTAAACCTTCGTCAGACACAGTGACTGTTGGCGACACAATCGCAACCGCACCGCCATTGCCGGATGACAATGTCTGCGAACCAATAAAACTGCCATCGTTCTGGACAGTAACCACAGAGGCATTCACCGCCAGATCTCCGCCATCACCGGTTGCCGCAGAGGTAGTGGTGAGCTCGCCACCACTGGCAAGTGTCAGTGTTGTGCCTGTTCCTATCGTGACAGAACCACCGGCACCGCTGGCCCGGCTACTACTTTTTATCTGTCCGTTATCACTGATATCGACACTACTGGCAACTATCGACACACTGCCGCCTGTACCGGCGCCCGTGGTGCGTGTCCCGATAAATGACCCGGTGCCTTCGACTGTCACCTGATCCGCCTCAACATCCAGAGCGCCACCTGCACCGGTGCCGCCAGTTGCAGTCGCCACCACAGCACCATCAGCCAGGGTCAATTCAGCGCTGTCTTGAATAGTTATACTGCCTCCGCTGCCAGCACCTGCACCGGTATCAGTAGTATTGCTTGCAATAAAAGCATCACTGCCCAGAGTAATGGTACCGGTGCCGAGGTTATCCAGGGTAAGACTGCCACCGGCACTTTTGCCATTGGTGTTAGTTGTGACAGATCCGCCCGTATCCAGCGCTATCGTGGTATCGGCGCTAATAGTTATGTCACCACCAAGACCCGTGGCGGTACTGGCGCTGTTAGTCCTTATAGACCCTCTGGCAGTGACGCTGACCGTCGGTGCCACCAGAGACAGTGCTCCACCATTCCCGCCACCCGTGATCACAGTAGAGATGGCGCTGTTGTCACCATCAACCGTTATTGAATCTGCGTCAATACTGATCGCCCCGCCTGCCCCTCCGGCAGTAGCGATCGTAGTAATTTCTGCCCCACTGAACACATCGACGTCGGTCGAGTCACCAATGGTGAGTTCCCCACCGTCACCATCCCCTCTGCTTGTGGTTTTCACGGTAGCATTATCCGTGAGTGTAAGCACAGGCGTATCCAACGTGACAGCTCCACCTTCTCCTTCGCCTGTCGTGCGGGTGCCGATATAGGAATCAGTGTCTTTTACGATGATCAAATCCGCATCGATCATCAAAACGCCACCGTCAGCAATGCCGGATGTCGCCGTGGCTATACTGCCACCACTCTCCGCGGTTACGCCGGTGCTTCGTGTTATATTTATCGAGCCACCGACACCCGCGCCTGACGTGGCTAAACCGGTATTTGAAGCAATGAAACTGTCGCCTTTCAGGGACACAGAACCCACACCCTGATTATCGATTGTAACAGCACCGCCATTACCTTTATCACTGGCGCTTGTGGTTATTGAACCTTCAGTATCCAGTTCTACGAGGGTACTTGCCTCTATGACTAACGAACCACCGGCCCCGACATCAGAAGTAGATGTCTTTACAGCAGCTTTATTTGTTACTGCCACCGTGGGGGATGTAATTGCCAGTGCACCGCCATCTCCCGCACCGGAAGCAACTGTCGAAATAACTGAGTTTTCACCGTCAATTGCTATACCACTGGCGTCAATTGTCACCGCCCCGCCATTACCAGCATCCGAAGTTATCGACGTAATTCCTCCACCGCTCGCGATGGTCAGATCAGTGGAACTTCCGATATCCAGGGATCCACCATCACCCGCACCAGTGGTGGTACTTTTTACCCGTCCATTGTCCGACACTTCCAGCAGCGGCGTGACCAGATCTACAGCACCACCGGTTCCGGAACCCGTTGTACGACTGCCGATATAGGAATCGTCGTTTTTAACAACAACCTTGTCAGCATCGACTGTAATAGCGCCGCCATCTGCTGATCCGGAAGTCGCACTGGCGATACTCGCACCACCCATGACAGTCACGTCGCTGCTGCGCTGAATATCTATGGCACCACCGAGACCGGTGTCTGTTGCACTCGATGCGATAAAACCGCCCGTATCCAGAGTCACTGTGCCTGCCGGATCATTATCAATGAGTATGTCACCGGCGTCCGCTCGACCGTCAGTACTTGAGGTGATAGCGCCGCTTGCGCTTACGGTAATTGCTGGAGAATTAATCTCAACAGCACCGCCAGAAGCCGCCGCTGTTGCGGTATCTGTGGCAGCACTGTTCAAACGGGCATTGTTGGTAACGGTTAATTCATCTGTGGTTAGCCGAACCACTCCACCTTCGGCGGTGCCTTCCGTGCGCGTACCGAGGAATGACTTTGCATCCGCGATGGTAACCTTGGCGACCTCTTTACCGGAACCGCCAATCGTTATTGCCCCACCGTCTCCCCGACCGGTTGTCTCTGTAACAATCACACTGCCGTCAGCCAGTGACAAATCACTGCTATTGCTTATTTCAATGTCTCCGCCGCTACCTGCACCGGAACCGGCATCACTACTGCTCGACGCAATAAATCCGCCGCTGTCCAGCACGATAGTCCCGGCAGGGTCATTGTCGATCGTGATTTCACCCCCCGCAGCACGACCCGCGGTGCTGGTGGACACACCACCACCACCGGTCAGCGTAATGGCAGGCGAGACAATCTCAATCGCGCCACCCAATACACCCGAACTGGTATCTTCACTGGCATTGGATTTAATTTTTGCTTTATCAGTAACCGACAATTCAGGTGTGGTTATGTTGACCAGGCCGGCATTACCCGCACCGTCCGTGCGTGTGCCGATAAACGAATCTTCGTTGTTTACAACAACCCTGGTAACGACACCCGCTGAACCACCGATCTCAATGCTTCCACCTTCACCGCGACCCGTAGTCTGCGACAAAACTGCACCACCAGTCTGCACCGACAACTCGGCGCTGTTTATTATCTCGATCGATCCACCAGTACCTGCGCCTGAACCCGTATCACTAGTTGCAGAAACGATAGCACCATCGTCTTCCAGAAGGATATTTCCTGCTGCCGCATTGTCTATGGTGATGTCACCGCCAACCGCTCTGCCATCGGTACTGCTTGAAATCGTTGATCCAGCCCCGGAAACTGTAATATCCGGTGAATTAATATTGATAGCACCCGCCGTGGCCCCGGTGCTGGCGCTGTCTGCACCATTGCTTGTTACGCTCCCGTCGTTTTCCAGTACAATCTCAGGTGTTGTAATTGAAATTGCGCCACCCGCGGCCGATCCTTCCACACGAGTTCCAATAAACGAATCACTATCACTGACTGCTACCTTCAAGACTTCTTTTCCAGCACCACCAATAGTGATGTCGCCTCCGTCACCAGTGCCTGAGGTCTCCGACAGCACAGCGCTATCTCCCGACACCGCTAACTCGGCACTGTTGGCAATTTCTATCGAACCGCCGGCACCGGAGTCGATTGTATTCGACGCCACAAATGCCTCACCGGCCACTGTCATAGTGCCTGTTGTCTGGTTATCGATATTAATATCACCACCAGCCGCATCACCGGCACTACTGCTCGAAATTGCAGCGGAAGTGTCTAGTGAAATTACCGCTGAACTGATGTTCAACGCGCCACCCGCGCCACCCGCCGAGGCGGTGGCAGCGCTGTTGGTTTTCACTTTGCCGCTGTCAGACAAAGTAAGCTCATCAGTCGTGAGGGTAACTTTGCCTCCTGCGCCGGACGCCGAAGCGCGGGTGCCTATAAATGAGCCAGTATCAGTCACCGTCACCGTCGAAGCAGCCAGGTTGATGTCGCCGCCTGCTGCCGCACCGTTGGTTACTGTGGAAATCGAACCGCCATTGTCAACAATAACGTCCGCTGTGCCGCCAATAAAAGCGACCGCGGGAGCTGCAGATGATGTTGTATTGATTCTTAGTTCGCCGCCGGTTCCTGTCGCCGTACCGGTGCTGACGGTTTTCACCTCAGCACTATCAGAGACGGTTAACGCTGGTGTGCTTATCGTTAGTACACCGCCGGTTCCCGAACCGGTGACCAGTGTGGTCAGTTCGGTTCCCGAACCTGTCAGTGAAATGGCTGCTGAGCTGTCTATAGTCAGATCGCTACCGTCAGCGGTGCCGGTACTAACAC
Source organism: uncultured Granulosicoccaceae bacterium (assembly GCA_938003855.1). GTDB lineage: Bacteria > Pseudomonadota > Gammaproteobacteria > Granulosicoccales > Granulosicoccaceae. The sequence continues at coordinate 35,157 of CALKXD010000243.1, forward strand.
TCGAAATGCTGCCGTTATCAGACATATTCAATGTCGGCGCGGTTATCGTAACCGACCCGGCGCTCCCGCTGCCGGTAGCACGCGCTCCGATGCTGGAACCGGTCCCCGTTACGTTCACCACAGTCGCAGCTACTGTGACGTCACCACCATCACCGGCCGCTGAACTCAGAGTCGTCACATCACTGCCCGTCATAACGGTAACCGCAGAACTGTTGGTAATCTCCACAGCTCCACCGGTGCCCGCGCCACTGGTGCTCGAGGCAATGTAGGACGCTCCATCAAGGACAGTTGTTCCGGTACCCTGGTTGTCTACAGTAACTTTTCCACCGGTCGCAGAACCCGCCGTACTGGTCGAGATTGCGCCCTGAGTATCGAGCTTCACAGTAGCAGAGTTGATGTTAATAGCCCCACCGGTTGCAGCACTGGTGGCCGTCGACGTTCCGTTGCTTTTAACCCTACCATCGTCATCTACATTCAGTTCCGCAGTGGTGATCGTGATCGCACCGCTATCACCGGAACCAGATGTTACGGTACGGATCTCTGAGCCATCATTTGTCACAGTCGCCGAAGTTGTTGCGATAATATCGATGTCCCCACCCGCACCGGCCGCAGAGGTACTACTGGATACAACCCCACCATTCGACACATCGATCGTCGGTGCAGTCAGAGATATATCACCACCGCTGCCACTGCCGCTCGTTAAACTGGAAATACTCCAGTCATCAATGTTCAATGCATCGGATGAGATACTGATTGCGCCACCGGCACCGGCGTCGGTCGCCAGAGACGACATACTTACGCCGGCTGTACCGTCTACACCGGCACTATTAGTAATTTCAATATCACCACCGGCACCGGCACCCGAACTACTCGAAGCGATAAAAGCATCACCGTCTAATACGACCGTACCCGCCCCTTGATTGTCTATGGTGATCTTGCCACCCGACGCCGCACTCGCTGTACTGCTTGTTATCGCCCCCAGCGTATCCAGTGTCACTGCCGCTGAGTTAACATTGATCGCACCCCCTGCTCCCGTCGCCGTCGCTGACGAGGCACTGTTGCTTTTTATCCTGCCGCTGTCTTCTACATCAAGCGTCGGTGCCGTCACCGTTACCGTTCCGGCTGCACCTGACCCTGTCGCTTTGCTCCCTATCGTGGAACCGGCTCCGGTTACCGTTACTGCTGTCGCATCTATTTCTACATCGCCTCCGGTCCCTGCACCAGAGGTCAATGTCGTTACATCGCTGCCTGCCTGCACCGTCACCGACGCACTGTTGTCGATATCTACTTTGCCACCTGTGCCTGCATCACTCGTGCTCGAGGCGATAAACGATCCGCCGTCCAGAACCACGGTTCCTGTGCCCTGGTTATCTATGGCTATCTGGCCGCCATTCGCTGCACTCGCTGTACTTGTCGTGATTGATCCCTGTGTATCCAGTGCCACTGCTGCTGAATTCAGATTCAACGCTCCACCGGTTCCTGCAGCCGT
>CALKXD010000244.1 GCA_938003855.1 uncultured Granulosicoccaceae bacterium
ACCACTCAGGCACGCAATCTTTTGCCGACCATATGTAGTTACTTAAGAACAACTAAGCGCCTACATGTGGTAGGCAAAATCTCACGCACCTGAATGATCCTCGCGACACCCTGTTTCTGGATAGGCACTAGCTATTAGGCATGCTATCGAATGTTCGGTTTATTAAGTTGCATGGTCAATAAATGTTTTTACTATACAAGTCAACTTGAGTCAGGTGGCGTCAGCGGTGGATGGCGGGCTTTAATGGAGAAAACTGTCAATCAACACTGCCCTTTGATTCTTGACGGAAAGATATTTGCGAGCTGTCAAACTTAGTTGGCTTTTATAGAGTGAGTGGGTCTGGCAGTACAGATAGATTTCTTGCCTGGAGCCGTGGATTACTAAAGTCTGGTGACTCTCGCGTCAACGATGTTGGGATATTTATAATTGACGGCATTGGTCTGGCGTTACTGTTTGTGAGTGTGGTGGTCATGTAAAAGGAATTTGTCAGGCAGCGGGTAGTCGCTGGTGAAATCGGCGACTGACTGCGTCGACATTGCTGAAGCCGGCTCGCCCTAGTATTAAATCACGTCCTAGCGTCAGTGCATGTGACTCGCATTGCGCACGTAGATCAGGGTCGGAGATATCTTCAAATTCGGCGTTATGTGCCAGCCCCAGTATGCGTCGGTGCATTTCCACACCCGCAAAGCCCAGCGCATCCCGCCAGATGGTTTTAAGGCGATGGTTGAGTGCTAATTCTGAAGCACTTGCACGATTGCCTACCACTGTTTCCGGGTAGAGTATTCCTAATCGCTCGGTGTCCCACAGGCGGCTGAACTCTTGTATGAATACCGTCCAGGTATCGTTTGCGACATCCAGAATCCAGTTTCGATGTTCGTCTCGTTCTCCGGGTCGGTTTGCGTGGCCGATCTGTGAACAGGCGGCCATCCATAGATTGCTCAGGTACATGCCGATATCAAAGCCCATTGGACCATACAGCGCAAACTCAGGATCGATAACGCGGGCATTGTCTTCGTGCACCATCACTGACCCTGTGTGCAGGTCTCCGTGTAACATGGTTTCCGCGCGGGTGCAAAAATCCATTTTTAGATGTTGAACCTGGAGTTTCAGTGTTTCATCGGCGCGTAAGCTGGCGACCAGGCTATCGAGTTGCGGTGTGGTATGGCGATTCTGGTCAGCGTCGAAATAAGGCTCGGTAAATACCAGGCTCTCGGTGATATCACATAGCTCGACGTTGCCGGCAAACAATTGCAGATCTGCTTTGCGCTCTTTTGCAGGCAGGCAAAGGTCCGACCCACGGAACAGGGTTCTCGCCATAAACCGGCCAATGTGCAAGGCGAGGTCTTGATGTCGGGCGCCGTTTATCAGGCTTTGTCGCAAAATGACATGTGGGCTGAAAAACTCCATTGCAATCAGCGCCTGAGGTTCATCAAAGTGAATCACCTCGGGTACGCGACCGGGGTCTCGCTGTTGCTGGCGGCAAAGCGCATGGTATTCGAAATAGCTTCGCTTAAGTGGTAGCGGCCAGCTTTCACCGACCAGGCGCACATACGGCAGTGCCTGTTTAACGATCAGTGTTTTTGTTGCGCCTTCGACAATGAACACCAGATTCAGATTGCCGTCGCCTACTTCGCGGCAGTGCCATTGGTGGGCTTCACCACCGAGTTGTCTGGCGATATCCGGTATCTCTGCCAGTCTGTCGGGCAGTGTTTCGGGGGTTAGCGGTTGATATTCGGTGGTGACCATAATCGTCGTACGCTGCTGTGACCGTCATTTATTGTACAGAAGCAGGAGTCTGTTGCCAGCCATGGATTGCTGCGCTTGTTGCTGTTACAGGACAAGGGAATAGCTTCACTTTAAGCTACTCTCCGGGATGTGTTGCGGCTTTGTCGGGTGTCGGTTTTTTGCGCGAGCACCGCTTCCGGTGTTTATGATCCCAGTTCTGGCAGAAATGTCACCACTTCGGGTATAGCGATAACCAGAATGATCATCACCAGCAGCGCCAGGCAAAAAGGCAATACCCCCAAAAAAACCTGTGCCAGCGGTACATCTTTGGAGAGGCCTTTTATCACAAAAACGTTAATACCCATGGGTGGCGTGATTAGTGCCAGTTCGACCACCAGCACCACCAGTACGCCAAACCACACCGGGTCGAATCCCATGTTTGTCACAATAGGGAAAAAAATCGGCACTGACAGAATAATCATTGCCATGGTGTCGAGAAAAGCGCCAAGTAAAATATAGATGCCAACAATCAGCGCGATGGTTAACAGGGGAGAGAGCGCCTGTTCGACCACCCAGTTGCCCATCAGTGCCGGTGTGCCGCTGAGGGATAGAAATCCCGAAAAAAGAATCGCACCGATAAGGATCAGGAAAATCATTGATGTTGTTTGCGCGGTATCTGTCAGGCTTGCACCGATTTGCCTGAAGCTAAGGCGGCGCATCAGTGCGCCAATCAGCAGTGCACCCACAGCGCCAAAGCCAGCGGCCTCTGTCGGGGTGAAGACGCCGCTATAGATGCCACCAATAACCAGTATAAACAGCAATATCGTTGGCCAGACTTTGCTGAACGCAGAGCCAGCCGGTTCTGCGGCGGGAGCGTCGGTGATCAGCGGGGCGGATTTTGGGTCCAGCCGTGTCATGATAACCACAGTGATCATAAAAAACAGTGTTAGAAGAATGCCCGGTATGATGCCAGCCAGAAATAACTCACTGATGCTGGTCTCGGTGAGGATGCCGTAGATCAGCATGATCACACTGGGGGGGATTAATATACCAATGGTGCCGCCAGCGGCAATACTGCCTGTTGCCAACCTTCCGCTATAGCCAAAGCGCCGCATCTCCGGTAATGCAACACGGCCCATTGTGGCCGCCGTCGCGAGTGATGACCCACACACCGCGCCAAAGGCGGCACAGGCTGCGATACTGGCATGTGCGAGGCCGCCGCGTCGGTGGTGCAGCCAGGTATTAAATGCCGCAAACAGATCTGATGAAATACCGGATTTTGATGCAAAGGTTCCCATCAGAACAAACAGCGGGATAACGCTGAGATCAAAACTTTGTGCGGACTCATAAACCGATAGGCCCGCCAGTGCCAGTGCGCCGTCTATACCGATGATCATAGTGGTGCCGAAAATGGCTACCGCCGACATGGCCAGTCCGAGGTGCGCGCCCAGTATCAGTAGTAAAAATAGTAAACCGAATACCAGCGGAACCAGGATCTCAATGGGCATCAGGAGGGGCTGCCGTTGCTGCTGTCATCGTCATTAACATTAAAGAGAGCATTGATCAGGCGGAGAAAAAGCACCAGCAGCAGTAAAACAATACCCGCAGACATAACGATTGCGGTTGGCCAGTAGGGTATTTCAAGTATCTGGGTGTACTCCTGCTCCTGCAGTATTTCAACTGTTTTAATAATCAGTTGCCGGGCGAGCAGTGCGGTTATGGAAACAGCCAGAATCAGATTTACAATCACCGACAGCCGTTTCACGGGTTGTGGAAACAGTGACTGAAATGTTTCGACCGCAATATGCCTGCGGTGTATTTCGGTGAGTGCCAGAGCACTGAAGACCAGCACCCCCATCAGCAGTTCAACCACCTCGACTGTGCCAACCAGGGCGCGACCGAAGAATGTTCTGCCAATGACATCAGTGAAAGTGGTGGCCATAATGACCACCAGTGTCAGTGAGGACAGCCAGCCGAGCAGTTTGGCGGCACGTGTTGTGACAATAGAAATCAGCCGGTGTCCGCTCATCTAGAAAACGCTCAGACGCAGGTGGCTGATGGAGTCTCGCAGGATTGATAGATCGCAGTCTATCCGGAGTCGCCAGGGTGTTGTGGTCAGCGACCTGTAGGCGGTGACAGTTGTTGTTCCTGTGGAGACTCGTGCCATGATTGCCGGTGAGCGGTTACTGCCGGAAGCCGTATGCGCTAACGCTACTTAAGCCCGGATACCGTCGCGTGATAGTCATCCAGCAGCGCCTGTCCGTCTAGGCCTGCTTCGTTTGCCTTTGCGATCCATTCGTCGGTAATGGGCTGGATTAATGCTTTGAGTTTCGCAACGTCTTCATCGGACATGGTGGTGATAACGTTACCCGCAGCGGTAGCGGCATCCAGACCCGATTGCTCAACGCTGTCCCACTTCTGCGATATAAATCGCGAACCCCATTCCCCTGATACTTTCGTGACCGCTTGCTTCTGGCTATCGGTCAGTTTTTTCCAGGTTTTCGGGCTCATGGTCATATAGAAAATACCGGCGTATGTGCCGCCAGGTACCACCATGTGGTGGGAGGAAACATCCGCGAGGCGGAATCCTTTCACGGATTCCCAGGGAAACTGGGAGACATCAATGGTGCCCTTTGACATTGCTTCGTTGGTCTGTCCGGGAGGCATACTGACCGGTACCGCTCCTATCATTTCCGCGATCTTGACGCCATTGCCGCCAACGCGAATTTTCTTGTCTTTGAAGTCGGCCAGTGATGTGAGTGGTTTGCTGCTGTGATACAAGTGTGGAGCGTGTGCAAACAACGCCAGTAGTTTGGTGTCGCTGGTGTCCTCTGCCATAAAGCCGTGCTTTTCGTACCATTGCCAGGCGGCGACGCCTGCTTTTTCCGCAGTGGGTGCTGCAAACGGTGTTTCGACCGCCATAAGCTTCCAGAAGCGTTTCGGGTGATAGGCCGCCACAGAGTAGGCAATATCGACGACACCGTTTTTAGCCAGGTCGTACTGGCCGTTGGGTTTGGCCAGAGGCGCGGTCATGATCTCGACCTCCAGCTCGCCGTTGGAGGCGGATTCCAGTTCATCTGCCCAGGCGCGTAGTGTGGAAGTCATGTGGTGGACTGGCGGTAGCCAGTTTGCGACGCGTAGCTTAGTGGTTGCAGCAAGTGCCTGTGCAGGCAGTACGGCACCCAGAACCAACACAGATAGTGCAGTGGAAAGAACGATACGTCTTTTCATTTTTTTGCCTCCGTTGTGCCGACTGCGGGATCGGCAGGGTTGCTGATGTGTAGCGATCGATACTTCACGACATAGAACCAGAGTACGGTTTGCGTTGTATTTGTGTCAATAAAAAAGAATCTGTATTCTTTTTTAAGTGGAAACCTATATGCTATGTCTACGTTTTTGTGGTGAGTTCTGAGCGATGTCAAAACAGTTGGGGCTGATAGCGGGGCAGACAATCGACTCTCTACGCGGAGATATTCCGGGTGTCTATGCCGCCAGGCAGAAGCGCAGTGTGCGTATCCGGGACAGTTTCATCAACGCTGGCGTAGAAGCCTTGAACAACACCCGACTGACTGACCTGACTATTGCGCAACTGTGTGACAGAAGCGGAAACTCCGTCGGGGCTTTCTATACCCGTTTTCAAGATAAGGATGCCTATTTCCGCGCCCTTCGAGGATACGCTATTGAATCTCATGATCAGGTAGCGACAACGCGTTTTAATCTGGAAGTATTAGCAAACTATGGGGCTGCAGAGACGCTGGATGCACTGGTCGATCTGATGGTTGATATATTTACCAGTCGTTTCCGTGGTGTGTTACGGGAATCGTTGGTATTAATACTGGAGCCGGATGATCCCTGGGCACCGATGCGCGGCTCGGCGTTGAAGATTGTATCGGTGCTGGAAGACAGTCTGGTTGACAGCTTTGCGGACTGTACCGCCAGTGAAACCAAACGCAGATGCCGCTTTTGCTTCCAGTTAATTGTTGGAGTATTGCAGAATGATCTGGTCAATGATTATCATGTTTTCACGACCCAGGACAATTCGCTTCGTCATGGCCTTAAAGAAGCAGTTTGTGCCTATATGGGCTTGCGACGTCACACGGAATCCTAGATGAATAAAAAACCCAATGTGGTGTTGATCTTTACTGATAACCAGCAGGCGTCGACACTTGGCTGTTACGGTAATTCAGAGGTGCACACACCTAACCTTGATCGACTGGCCAGTCAGGGGATGAAGTTTGATAACGCCTTTTGTCCTAATGCATTTTGCTCACCGTGCCGGGCTTCAGTACTGACTGGTACACTACCATCGCAACACGGTGTGCATTCGTGGATCGATGATAGAAACATGCCCGACTGGCCTGCCGGCTGGCATGCTCTGAACGGCTTGCAAACCCTGCCGGGCCTGCTGCAGAACGATGGGTACACCACCGCGCTGGTAGGTAAGTACCATCTGGGCGAACCAACTACCCCGGCGCAGGGGTTTGATCATTGGGTCACTCTCGAAGACGGACACGTGCGTAGTTTTTACCGCAACCGGATATTTGACAATGGTCGTGTCTACGATCAGCCGGGTCATTCGGTCGATTTTTTTACCGGTAAAGCCAAAGAGTTTATGGCGGAGCAAGTAGCGTCCGACAACCCTTTCTTTTTATTTCTGCCGTATCCTGCGCCGTATGGGCATTGGCCAGCGACTAAAGAAACCGACGAGAATCGTCACACCGCACGCTACGCAGATTGTCCGATGAATTCGGTTCCGCGCCAGGCCCTCAGCAAAAAAGCGGTCGAGGGTTTCCTGATGAATCAGGCCGGTTCTTCGGCTGATCTTGATTTTTCTATGTTGATGCGTGCTCCCAACGATCTCCCCACGCTACGTAATTATTATTCGCAGATCTCAATGGTTGATGATGGCGTCGGCGAGATTATGACGTTGTTGAATGCACTGGGTATCGAAGAAAACACCTTGCTGATCTTCACCACAGATCACGGGTTGTCTGTCGGGCAGCACGGTTTCTGGGGGCATGGTGGATCGAGCTTTCCATCCAACCTGCATCGGGCGGCGCATTCAATTCCGTTGATTGTGCGCCAGCAAGGACTGGTAGCTGAGGCAGAGGTGTCAAACCTGATGGTGTCAAATATGGATTTATTCTCTACCATTCTGGATCACACTGGTGTTGCCACCGGTGTGTCTGCCGGAGCGCTACCGAGTCGCAACCTGATGCCGGTATTGAAGGGTGAGGCGCCGGTCGACTGGGGTGATGATGCGGTGTACTCAGAGCAGGAGGAAACACGCGTCATCAGAACCCGCAAGTGGGCCTTGTTCAAGCGCTTTGACGGTCCAACTAATCGGGGTATCAACGACGAACTGTACGACGTCGAAAACGATCCGCAGGAAACCCGCAACCTGTCGGGGCTGGAAGCGTATCAAGAGATTGAAGCAGAACTCAGCACTAAGCTGACTGATTTCTTTCGCAGGCATGTCCGTGCTGAAGCAGACTTATGGACAGGTGGCGTCCCGATTCAAAATTCCATGCGACAGTCTTTCTGGAGAGATGCCTGGGGCGAGCAATGGGCACCGGTCTATGAGTATGACGCGTAAATCGGTGATTCGCTAACCCATGGTGAGTATCATAAAGACACCTGGAACTTGCTGTCTGCCCCGGTATACGGAACATGCACGGATCTGCCCCGATGACAGCACCCCGATGACTGCAACACAGCGCCGCCCCGATGCTGTATCCGGCACTGATATCAGAGTCGCTGGTGACTGGTTCGATATGGGGGCCGCAGACGCGCCTCACCCTGCAGATGGCGAGGGACCGGTTCGATCTGTCCGGGTAGATCAATTCATGCTGGCGTCCACAGTCGTCAGCAATCTGGATTTTCGGCAATTTACCGATGCGACAAACTACCTGACGGATGCAGAGCGGGCGGGGTCGTCGTTTGTTTTTCACTTATTTCTTAAAAGCGTAACGGGTACGCCTGCATTCAGTGTGGCGCCGTGGTGGCGTGAAGTGGCCGGTGCATGTTGGCAGGCGCCGGAAGGACCGGACAGTAATCTTGGTGAACGCTGGGATCATCCCGTGGTGCACGTTACACGCAACGATGCTCTGCAATATTGCCGGTGGTCAGGTGCGCGGCTACCTACCGAGGCCGAATGGGAATTTGCAGCACGGGCAGGGTTGGCATCGCAGCCCTACCCCTGGGGAAGTGAGCTACTGCCTGATGGCCGGCATTGCTGCAATATCTGGCAGGGGGAGTTCCCCAATATCAATACCGGTAGCGACGGCTTTGCAGGCACCGCTCCGGTCAACGCCTATATCGCCAATGCCTATGGGTTTTATAATATGTCGGGCAATGTTTGGGAATGGGTCGCTGACCGGTTTACGAACCTGCACTCGCCCCGCGCGGTTAAAAACCCGCGTGGTCCGTTGAACGGTGACCGCTTTGTAGCAAAGGGCGGGTCTTATCTTTGTCATGAATCGTATTGCCTGCGCTACCGGACTTCTTCCCGACAGGCTTTGCCGGCCAGTGTGGCTGCCGGTAATCTAGGTTTCAGGATTGCGCGCGATTTGCCTGACACCGTCACTCTATAAATTAACCGTGACCCCATGAACCTTGACGATACTTTGATTTCCGCGTTACAAAAACACACGTCTGCTGCCAATAAGGCGTGGGCTGCTGCGTTGCCATTGAATGACCGGGCCGATTTTGTTGCGGCGACCAAAGGTCACATTGCCAGTTTGCCGGTAGGCGGTGTGGCGGCACCCGGCGGCAGAGTCGCCTGGGATATAGCCGATTATGACTTTCTGGATACAGAGTGCCCGCAGACCGCCAATCCCTCGTTGTGGCGTATGGCTCAGTTGAACAAAATATCCGGTCTGTTTGAAGTAGCGCCGGATGTCTGGCAGGCACGCGCCTGCGATTACGCCAATATGTCGGTTATTAAGGGCCGCACCGGGTGGATATTGATCGATCCGTTAATGGCACGTGAGACTTCGGCGGCAGCACTGAAGATGGTTAACGATGCACTCGGTGCAAGGCCGGTGAGCGCTGTTGTCGTCACGCATACACACCCTGATCACTTTGGCGGACTGAAGGGGGTCACCGGTGATGATGCTGACAATTATCCTCCGATTTATGCGCCAGTCGGGTTCATGGCCTATGCAGCAGCCGAGGGGGTACTGGGCGGTAATCATACCTCTCGTCGTGCGACTTATCAGTTCGGTATTACACTGGGCGCCAGTGCTACCGGTGTCATTGACGGCGGCATTGGAAAAACGGTTGCCAAGGGCCGGCGTACATTTGTTGAGCCGACACACTATATAGAGCACACTGGTCAGGAAGTTCTGATCGATGGTGTCCGGTTTATATTTCAAATGGCGTCGGGGACTGAAGCGCCTGCTGAATTTACGTTTTTCCTGCCTGATCATAAAGTACTGTGCATGGCTGAGGTCTGCACCCGGACGATGCATAATATTCTACCGCCGCGCGGTGCACAGGCACGAGACGCCTTGCTTTGGGCAAGGACTATTGATGAAGCAATAGAGCGGTTTGCGGATGATGCAGATGTCGTGATGAATTGCCACAACTGGCCTGTGTGGGGCAGGGAGGCGGTAGTGCTGTACCTCGAAGAGCAGCGCGATATCTATAAATATATTCACGATCAAACGCTGCGTCTTGCCAATCTGGGGCACACACCTGACGAGATTGCCGAATTGATCGTCGAGCCGGACTGGTTGTCCAGAAAATTTCACGCCAGAGGCTATTACGGCACCCTGGCGTTTAATGCCAGGGCCGTATATCAGTATTATTATGGCTTTTTTGACGGGCAACCGGTGAATCTAGATCCCCTGTCACCGGCACGGTTAGCGCAGCATATTGTTGACGCTATTGGCGGTGTGGAAAAGGCCATTGAGCAGGCGCAGGCGGCGATTAGACAGGATCAGCTTCAATGGGCAGCTACGCTGCTGAATTATCTGGTCTTCGCCGATGCTGATCTTCCGCAAGTACGCGCATTGCTGGTAGAGGTGTATCGTCATCAGGGGTATAGGGCGGAGTCTGGTATTATGCGTAACATCTATCTCACCGGTGCTAAAGAACTAGACGGGGGTGTGACAGCGCTGCCTATGGCGGGCGGGCGCAATGAAGATCTCGCCGCAACCTTGAGCCTTGCTGACTGGTTCGATGCCTATGCGGTGCGTTTAAACCCTGAGCGTGCCAGAGATGTAAACCTCACACTGAATTTCACCGTCGATGCCAGAACAGCCTGTGTCTGGGTTGTCCGGCAGACTGAGTTTGCCCGTGTCGACTATGCCTGTGATGCGGCTGATGTGTCGGTGGTTATTTCGCTGCGGCAACTTGAGGCGCTTGCCGGAGGGAAGCTCAGCGTTACTGAGGCAGTGCAGGGCGGAGCGTTGATAACCGGTCAGCGTGAGTTACTGGACACCTGGCTCGACCTCCACGATACCTTCGATCTCTGGTTTAACATTGTGACCCCCTGAACTGCGGATCGAACAATGACTGCATCACGAACTGATATACATCCAACACCAACGGCATGGACAGTTCGGAGCGCGCAGGCCTTGCGTCAACGGGTTAATGATAAGATGCGCGTCCGGCAACGCTGGCTTGCTCCAGTCGCACGGTTGCCGGTTAAATGGGCAACCAGCTTTGCTTATCATGTATTGAAGCGCCCGGTGTACCAGCAGCGACTGCAGCGTGTAGCAGGCAGAATGAATCAGCATGCAGATACCGCGTTTAATGGCTATACCCCGGTTGCCGGCGATGTTTTTGCGGCAGCCTACTTTAAGGCGGGGACCAACTGGCTCATGCATATGTGTTATCAAGTTATTGAGCACGGTGAAGGTGAGTTTGATCATATACAGGATGTCATGCCATGGCCGGACGCCGCACAGCCCCGGTTCTGGATGAATCTGTTTGATTCAACAGCCTATCAGTCGCGGAGCGGTCATCGCGTGATAAAAACGCACTTGCCAGCCAACAAGGTGCCCGTTAGTGATCAGGCCAGGTATATTGCAGTGACCCGGGACCCGAAAGACTGCGCTGCATCCGGGTACTATTTTTTCAGGACGCTGTTTTTCGGGCCGGCCGCACCACCACCGTCGCTGTGGTTGACCCATATGGCGTCAAAAGAGGCGGCGTTCGGGCGCTGGGACGCCTTTACTGACTCGTGGTTCCGGCTACGCAATAAGCCTAACGTACTATTTCTACGCTTTGAGTCTATAAAGAAAGATCCGCTGGCGGCTGTTAGACAAATTGCAGCATTTCTTGATGTTAAGTTGTCAGACGAGGCGCTGGACAAAGTTGTGAAGAAAACCTCTTTCAGCGCAATGAAAGCTATTAATCACCGTTTTTTTCCAGTATCCCAATCGATGTGGACCAGCAGTAGCGGTTCCATTATCCGTAAAGGTCAAAGTGGCGATGGTGTTGAGTTATTCGATGCAAAGCACTTGCGGGAATTCGATCACGATATGGCGGCGGGACTCAAACGCATAGGGTCTGAATTTCCGTATGCAAAACACTATGCATTGCGTGATGAAAAACCTCAATAAACCGGTGAACCGGCCTCTGCACAGAGAGCTGTAATATAATCGCCGCCGGTATTGTCGCTGGTGGCTTGCATCATTGCTTGCGGAAGAGTTTAGTTAACTCGGGTATGTAGCGATCCACCCCTGCTTCAGCAGACGTCGAGCTGATAGCATCCTGGATGCCACTTGCAATCAGGCGTGCAGCGCCGGATGCATCTGCCATATCATTGTAGTAGGTGATATCCTTCAGGGCGTTGGCGATAGTGAACGGTACGTTGCTGGCGTCAGCATCTGTGATGAACGGAGATACCCGTTGCAAGGCGGCACCGGCACCGCCGCCGCCGGCCAGTACCTCGACAAAAATAGTTGGATCGACACCGGCGTCTGTGGCGTGAGCTGCGGCCTCGGCAATTAATGCCATTGACCCGATTGAGACGAAGTTGTGCAACAGTTTCATGCGGTGGCCGTCGCCTATACCGCCAACGTGGTCGACTCTTTCGGTGAAGGATGCCAGCAGCGGTTGTACTTTTTCAAGCACCGTTGCGTCACCACCAACCAGTAGATTCAGCGTGCCTTCATGGGCTTGTTTGGAGAGTTTGGTCATTGGCGCGTCAATGAAGTCAGCGTCTACTTTATTGACGGCTGCGGCCATTTTCAGTGACATCTCCGGTAGTGATGTCGAGCAATCAATGACGATTGACCCAGCTTGCAATCCGTTGATTATCCCATCCGGACCGGTCACTACCGCCTCGACCTGGGGCGCTCCGGTGACGCACACAATGACCACATCGCTGCTTGCGGCGACTTCAGCGGCACTGCTGCAGGCGATAGCACCCAGCCCGAGAATTTCGTCGACGGGTTGATTCCCAGAATGATGCATGAACCGCAGTGGAAAGCCGCCACGGCTGAGCACATTGCGTGCAATCCCGTGGCCCATCAGGCCAACGCCGATTAGTCCGATATCCATAAATGGGTCCCCGAATGGTTAAATACCGCGTCTAGCAAGACCGTGTTCTTGATGACGGTGTGAAGAATCAAGAATAACATCTGCGCGGTCGGTATTTGTAGTTTGAATAAAACTTCAATGCGGCAATCTTCTCCGGTCAGACACACTGATCAAGCGTTGTCGGGAACATTCGACTGACCTTGGTGCAGTTGCATAGAGGCATCAGTATGTGAGTTTGGATAGACCTGTTCTCCCGCCTCGGATTGTGTTGAAATTCCAGATCACCCGGGTGGGCTTGAATCGGTCTGTTTTAACTTTATTGTGTTTTAATACACACGGTAGCTAAGCGCGTTATTCACACAAGGAAGAAAAAAATGAAAAACGGAATTTTCGCCGTCATGGTGACGATTGCGCTCTGTGGCACGGCATTGAGAGCCGCCGACTTTCAACTGCCGTTTGGCTTGCCTGTAATGCGAGACGCCCGGTTGCTCATCACTGATAGTTTTGATTCCCCCAGTGGCGACAGAGAAGAATCAATAACCCGTTTTGCAACGAATGCTTCTCCTCAGGACATTGACGCGTTTTACCGAGGTGCGCTGGAGGCAGTGGGATTTAAAGTCTATTCCGGCTATGACAAAGGCGACCGGACCTATGCGGCGGGCAAACGTGACAGAGATCGAATCACCGTTTCAGCAAAAAGTAACAGTGCCGAAGTTGAGCCTGGTGAGGTCGAGATACTGATCGTTGCCAAGTACGATAAATGACAGCATTTTTGCGTCTGCCTTGTGGTTATCGGGCCAACGGGTATCTTTTTTGAAGGTCGCTACGACCAGAGGTGGTTAGACCTGGAAATACATCTTCTGCAATAAACAGGTTCATCGGCAGACTTGTCTTTTGTGGATTGATATCGGGTATGTTTCTGTGTGAGATGGTTTAAGAATAATCACGCATCGGACTAAAGTCAGGCGGGTTGAGATTTCTGTACCAGGGGCTTATCGCGAGTGTTATCCCTGCCGATTTTGGCGAGTAAAAACTCCAGGAGTACCCGTGTTCGCTGTGGCATATAGCGAGCCGTGGGATAAACAATGGAAATACCACGTGGTTTTAGTTCGTAGGCTTGTAGCAGCGGTACAAGGCGGCCTGAGTCCAGCGAAGACTTTGCCAGAAAATCCGGTATTCTGACGATACCTAACCCGTGCTCTGCAGCCTCCACCATAAATGCGCCGTCGTGCGAATTCATCGTCGCCGTTAACGGTACGCTGATTTTTTTACCGCCAGGTGAGATGAATGTCCATTTGGGCCGCTTCGACGAGCCGAATTGAATGATTCGATGGCCCTGGATGTCGTGCGGTTTTTTGATAGGTGTGTTGGCTTCCAGGTAATCGGGGCTTGCGCAGTACACATGGCGTGTCTGGCAGAGCTCACGGGCGATCAGTGATGAATCCTGTAGCTCTGAAATTCTTACCACCAGATCGAACTGCTCGGCGATGACGTCGACAATTCTATCGCTGAACTCCACGTTAAGATGCACGGACGGGTGGTGTGTGGCGAACTCCAGCAGTGTGCTGCTTAGGCTGACTCTGCCAAAGTAAAGTGGCACCGAGAGTTTGATTTCGCCGCGAATTTCCAGCGCCTCGTTGCGAATGCTGGCGTCGAATTCATCAAAGACGGTAAGAACACGCAGGCCACGTTCGTAGTATTCGCGACCGGTTTCGGTGAGTGCCCACTGGCGAGTAGTTCGCGCGATCAGCACCGCTTGCATTCGCTCCTCAAGCAGTCGTAGTTTGCGGCTCATGGCCGATTTTGCAATGCCGGCTTGGCCGGCCGCCTTACCGATACTGCCAAGCTCGACAATCTGCACAAACGCTCGAAGGTCCTCAATCTGGCCCATAAATGTACTATTTATTAGAACAATAATTTCTATATTGCATAGCTGTTCAAATTTATGCAACCCTGTATTCTTTGTTGACTTGTACATATTTCGATATCGATCGAATTTGAAACTCGCGAGGGTATGCCTCCGGCGCCCGTTTTCAACGGCAGTTAATAGATGCCGGTAACCACTGAAGGATGCTAAAAATGAACGCTACTGACACCCCGGTCATTGCTGCAACGATACCTGCCAAGATTGCACTTGAAGCGGGTAAAGACTATTTCTGGTGTCGCTGTGGTCGCTCTGCGACACAGCCGTTTTGCGATGGGTCGCATCGAGGGTCATCTATCACACCATTGAAATTTACTGCAGAAAGTACCGGGGACGCAGCGCTGTGCCAGTGTAAGGCGAGTGGCAATGCGCCATTTTGCGATGGCAGTCATGCAAGCCTGGGCAAACTTGCTGCCGGCGATGCCGCCCCTGTGACGGCCGGAGGTATTCCCTCTGCCGCACCGACGCCGGAAGAACCCACTGTATTGAGGATTCACGAACTGGCGCGAGAGGGTTTGTCAAAATCCGGCCATCATGGCGAGATGGGCTCGATGGGGGTACCTCGCAAAGATCTGCCGCATTGGGACGACATCCAGGTTCTACCGGCGCAACTGGCACAGAAACCACTGCTGGACGAGAGCGCTGTTGCTACCCGTGTCACTATCGGTCCGCGAGCTACCAGACCGCTGTCACTGGAAATACCTCTGTTTGTGTCCGATATGAGCTTCGGCGCGTTATCTGAGGAAGCGAAAACCGCACTGGCGCGTGGTGCTGAACTTGCCGGAACCGGTATCTGCTCTGGCGAAGGCGGCATGCTGGACGAAGAGCAGGCTGAGAATTCGCGTTACTTCTATGAGCTGGCTTCTGCTCAGTTCGGCTGGAGTCCGGATTTGGTCGAGCGTGTACAAGCGTTCCATTTTAAAGGCGGTCAGGGAGCTAAAACCGGAACTGGCGGGCATCTGCCGGGCGACAAGGTGCAAGGCAAGATCGCCCGGGTACGTGGACTGCAACCGGGTCACAGTGCCGTGTCCCCGGCAACGTTTACGGACCTGCACACCGCAGCGGATTTTCGTCGGCTTGCAGATGAGGTACGCGAGCGATCAGGCGGTATTCCAATCGGCTTTAAGCTGTCGGCAAACCGTATAGAAGACGACATCGACTTCGCGCTGGAGGCCAGCGCCGACTATATTATTCTAGATGGCAGGGGCGGTGGCACCGGTGCGGCTCCATTGATTTTCCGGGATCATATATCGGTTCCAACCATTCCCGCGCTGGCCCGTGCCCGCAAGCACCTGGATGCAAAAACCGGTGGGGAGGTCACATTGGTGATAACCGGTGGTTTGCGTGTCGCCGAAGACTTTGTGAAAGCGATGGCGCTCGGCGCCGATGCAGTGGCGGTATCTAACTCTGCGATGCAGGCCGTTGGATGTATCGCCGCGAGGATGTGCAATTCGAACAACTGCCCGGTCGGGGTGGCGACACAGAAACCAGAGCTGCGGGCTCGATTGCATGTGCAAACCGGGGCGGAAAAATTGTCCCGCTACTTCACTGCCAGTGTGCAGTTAATGCAGGTACTGGCCCGGGCCTGTGGTCACGACAATTTAAGTAAACTGTGTGCAGACGACATTACTACCTGGAAGCGGGAAATGGCTGATCTCAGCGGGGTTAGCTACGCCGGTGTTGTCCGCTGACGGCAATAATCTTCAACGGTACAATATTGCAAATCATTCGATAGAAACGGGATCATATATGGGACTTCTACAGAACGGTCAATGGGTCGATCAATGGTACGACACTGAATCGACCGGTGGGCGCTTTGTCCGGAAATTGCCGCAGTTTCGTCACTGGATAACCCCTGACGGCTCGGCGGGTCCAAGTGGTGAAGGCGGATTTACTGCGCAGCCGGGCCGCTATCATTTGTATGTGTCGATGGCCTGTCCCTGGGCCCACCGGACGTTGATCTTCCGTGCGCTCAAAGGCCTTGAAGATATGATCAGTGTATCGACGGTGCATTGGTACATGGCCGATAAGGGCTGGACATTTCAATCCGGTGACGGCGTCGTGCCGGATACGGTGAATGGTGCTGAGTACATGTATCAGGTCTATACCGCAGCGATGCCTGATTACTCAGGCCGGGTTACCGTGCCGGTGTTGTGGGATAAAAAAACCAGCACCATCGTCTCCAATGAATCGCCTGAAATTATCCGCATGTTTAATTCAGCGTTTGATGCTCTGGGCGCGACACCAACCGATTACTACCCGCAAGCGTTGCGCCCCGAAATTGATCTTTTGAATGATCGCATTTACGAGTCAGTGAACAACGGGGTTTATAAGTGCGGGTTTGCAACCTCACAGGAAGCCTATGATGAAGCAATCGTGCCGTTGTTCGAGACGCTTGACTGGCTGGATGAGCGACTGGCGACTCAACGTTATTTAACCGGTAGCACGATTACCGAAGCCGACTGGAGATTGTTTACCACACTGGTGCGATTTGATCCGGTTTATGTAGGTCATTTCAAATGTAATGTCAGGCGCATCAACGATTATAAACACCTGGCGGGCTATGTGCGCGATCTATACCAGCAACCCGGTATCAGCGATACCGTTAATATGGCGCATATTAAAAATCACTACTATGCAAGTCACGAGACAATCAACCCATCGCGTATAGTGCCAATGGGTCCGGAAACTGATTTTATGGCTGCTCACAACCGTGCCCGTTTTAACTAGCGTGCCGCACTGTCAGGTAACGGCATTTATTTATAGATTGCCTGACAGTTATCGTGCGGTTAACCGGGTTTTGCCGGATTTTTCGTACATCGGGTACTGCCCGTTACAAGAGGTGTGGGAGACAAGCAATGTCCGCTAAACGGACAGATAACTCGATAGAAGAATCGCAACAACACGCACAGACGCGCCGATCGCAAGGCGAGTTTGTACGTGGTATCAGCGGCTTTCGCTACGCGCTGGGCGACGCTGATTTTCCAGCGGAACCCGGCCGCTATCATTTATTTGTGGCATTCAATTGCCCCTGGTGCCATCGGGTAACGCTTGCGCGTAATGTGCTTGGACTACAGGACAGTATTACCCTTGATGTCGCTTTCCCGGGGCGCACAGACGATCAAGACCCGGTGGCTGCTAATCTATGGGAGTTTAACCCGGAGCGCGTCGCATCACTGACGGGCGCGCCGCTGGCCGGTTGCACTGCGGATACCGCGACCGGTAAAGACTATCGACTGGTCATGCAGATTTATGCCGCCGAAGGGGCGAGTGAGACCTCTGTGCCGATACTCTATGACAAAAAAACCAGCCGAATAGTAAACAACGAGAGTGCTGAAATTATTCGCATGCTGAATGAGCAGGCCACAGCGCTGGGCAGTTCCATAGCTGAGACTGATCGCTGGAATCACTATCCGTCGACTCAGCCGGTACGAGAGCAGATTGACGCACTTAACGCCGGTATTTATACAGACATTAACAACGGTGCTTATAAAGCGGGATTTTCAAGTGATCAGGCCGTTTATGCGGCAGCGTTTGAACGTTATTTTGCGGCACTGGCCCGGCTTGAATCGACATTGAAATCTGATCAGCGTCTATTTCTTACCGGCAATAACTTCACCGAAGCGGATTTGCGTCTTTTTCCGACGCTGTATCGGCACGATCCTGTCTATTATCTGCGAATGAAACTGAATGGCGCCAGGGTTCTGGATTTTCCTTATCTATGGCGTTGGCTCTGCCGGGTGTATGCACTGCCGGGGGTTGCGCAAAGTAGTTCCCTCGAGCATTGCCGGCAGGGATATTTCGGTAGATCGTGGAATAACGTCGTGCCCTTAGGCCCGACTTATCCCATGTCTTACCCGGAGGCCTATCTGCACCCTGAACTGGCGGGTGTGTCTGGCTTTGTCGATGAATAGGAAAAGAGCGCATTGCGTCACAGTCACTTTTACGCTTTGGCTCTGATACCCGACGGTTAAAGTAAGGAGGGTCAGCCGTGCATGCTGCAGGGCCTACCAAGGACTGATTATTTGGCCGGCTGCCGCTTGTCGGCTCGCTTCTTTCAAATAGATAGGTAGCCCATGATGAAATCACAGTGCCATTAGTTAATTTGCATCGATGGCTGCTGCTATCCCCGGGGGATTTCCTTTCTCAGTTGTTGCACTGTATACCGCTTTCTCTGCCATCCCGGGGAAATAGAAAACCCTCGATAGGGCAGAGAATTATACCGGCGCGATACGCGCAGAACCCAACTGCAGTCTTCGCGGCAAATTGCGTAATCTGGCTTGCAGTGGTTGCACTCATTGTAAGTGTTGTTGCCGCGATAAGTTAAACACCGGTGTGTTATCGGTGTATGCGGTAACGGCAATTTGTTGAAATGTGCGGGTATCCGCCAGGCTGACTGGCCCGACGCTGAGAAGGTTCAAGGGCCGTCAATGATGATTTGGACGTGGCCTGCACAGAATATCGCCACTGTGGGATGCGTGCGCCGATCCGGTTAACCGCAACACATTTGCAGGCCGATTGATTGAAACCACCCCGATGAGACTCACTTTCATCCGACACAGTGAAAAAAGCGATCGGCGACCCGCATATCTGCCCGGTGGCTCTCAATAAAACGTTGTGAGCGTCGTTACAGAGGGTTCAGACTTTGGTAGTAGAACATGCCAGGCGCTAACTCTTTTGCCGATTACATCCAGGCCCTTTATTCTGCGCTGATGCTGACCATCGCATTCTGGGGTTTATTGCAACTTGGCCCCGTGCTGGTGGCGGCGTCTGACCTCCAGTGGATTACGGTGCGTGACGCCGTCGTTGCCAGATCCTACTCGCACTGGGCCTGGCTTGCCGGTGGCGTTGTTGCATTTTACCGCTGCCGCTCAATTCGCAATACCCGAGATAGAAATCTTCATCAGCTTGACTGGGAGCAGTTTGAAGTGCTGGTGGCTGACGTGTATCGCCGCAATGGTTACCGCGTTGAAGCACGGCAAAAAAAAGGGGCGGATGGTGGCATTGATTTTCACGCGGTTAAACGTGGCAAGCACTATATTGTGCAGTGCAAGCGCTGGAGCAATCGTGTTGGTGTACCAGTGGTGCGTGAAATGGCGGGCGTACTGGCGGCGCAGAGCCGCGTGGCCGGGGTGATCATTGTAACCAACAACAGCTTTACCAGCGAGGCGATTGCATTTGCCAGTAACAAGGCGATTGAACTGGTCAATGGTGATCAACTGCAACGCATGATGCGCTAACAGCGGTGTCGGGTTATCCGGCACCGGCTTTATCAGTGTGGCGGGGCGCAGTGCTAGCGCAGGTAAAAGATAGAGAGCAGAGGGTGCTTATCGGCAGACACCAGCAGGTGGGACTTTTATTGAACCCGACGCTGACTGCCGCAATGCCGGGTGGTATTTGTGCCGGGGACTTATGCCGCAACACAAAGGTCGCGGCATCGCGGCTACCGGCAATATCAGTTGTCTATTTTTGATTGTAAAAATGCCAGCACGTCATCGCGTGCGATATCGGTAGAGTCGTCATCGCTGCGGCCTTTGTACTCAACGGTCCCTTTCTCCAGCCCTTTGTCGCTCATCACAACGCGCATCGGGATGCCGATCAGTTCCATGTCGGCGAACATCACACCGGGGCGGTTGTCACGATCATCGAACAGTACATCGATGCCTGCGGTTTTTAACTCGGTATAAAGCTTTTCTGCTTCGAGGCGCAGGTTGTCTGAGCGTCGCATATTTATCGGCACGATCACCACCTGGAACGGTGCGATAGGCATTGGCCAGATGATGCCGCGGTCATCATGGTTCTGCTCGATGGCAGCGGCGGCAACACGGGTGATACCAATGCCGTAGCAACCCATCGACATAAGCTTGTCTTTACCGTTTTCATCGAGCACGGTGGCGTTAAGCGCTTTGCTGTATTTGTCACCGAGCTGGAAGATATGGCCAACTTCGATGCCTCGCATGATTTGCAGCTCGCCGGCACCATCGGGTGACGGGTCACCCGCCTCTATGTTGCGAAGGTCAGCCACTTCCGGGGTTGGCACATCGCGCCCCCAGTTGATGCCGAAGTAGTGCTTGTCTTCGATGTTAGCACCGGCACCGAAGTCTGACATCACAGCTACTGAGCGGTCAGCGATGACTGGCATTGGCAGATTGACCGGGCCCAGTGAACCGGGGCCGGCACCAACGGTGCTGCGTATTTCGGCTTCTTCTGCAAACGCCAGTGGTGTCATCACGAGTGGATGATTGTTCGCCTTCACTTCGTTGAGCTGATGATCGCCGCGCACCAGCAGTGCGATTAGTTCGTGGTCACATTCGTCGGACGCTTTGCAGATTAGTGTTTTAATGGTTTTTTCAATCGGCAGATCAAAGTTATCGACCAGCGCCTGTATGGTTTTGGTGTCGGGAGTATCGACCAGGGTCATCTCCTGTCCGGGGGCGGGCAGGGTCTCGTTGCAGACCGCTTCGGCTTTTTCGAGGTTGGCGGCGTAATCGCTTTGCGTGGAATAGGCGATAGCGTCTTCGCCACTGTCGGCCAGTACATGGAACTCCTTTGATCCCGAGCCACCAATTGCGCCGCTGTCAGCTTCTACCGGGCGAAACTTCAGATGCATACGGGTGAATATATTGGTGTAGGCCTGATGCATATCTTCGAAGGTTTGCTGCAGTGACTCCGGTGAGATATGGAATGAGTAGGCGTCCTTCATGATGAACTCACGGCTGCGCATAACACCAAAGCGCGGTCTGACCTCATCGCGGAATTTGGTTTGGATCTGGTAGTAGTTAACCGGCAGTTGCTTGTAACTGCGCAAATCGCGACGCGCTATATCGGTAATTACTTCTTCGTGAGTCGGTCCCATGCAGTAGTCGCGGCCGTGGCGATCGTGAAAGCGCAACAGTTCCGGACCGAACTCGCCCCAGCGCCCGGATTCCACCCATAGCTCGGAGGGCTGCACGGCAGGCATCAGTAATTCAGCGCCGCCGGCATCGTTCATTTCCTCGCGGACGATTGTCTCAATTTTACGTAACACCCGCAGGCCAATTGGCATCCACGTATAGAGGCCAGCCGCCAGACGGCGAATCATACCGGCACGTAACATTAGCTGATGACTGATCACTTCAGCGTCAGCAGGTGATTCCTTGGTGGTACTCAGCTGTAACTGACTGGTGCGCATGGTTATTTGGCCTTGGAGGGGTTGTTAATGACGTAGTTAGCCGCATGTTGTACGATAGCGACTGAGGGCCAGCATTGTCACATGATGGCGATGCCGCGGCTACTGCCTACAGCATGTGGACAGAGTGCACCGAGTGTCAAATTGATGACAACTCTCAGATATCGTTAAGCAGCTGTTGTGGTCATTTGTCAACGATGTCTGCGTGGCTCACGTGTTGAACTATCCTTAGAGCTAAATGTAGTCGACATTTCGGGTCGCAGCGCTTCATCGATTCTCCGGGCATGACATTCTGTATGCCACCGAGACGATGCATAGCGCTGGTCCGGGACATGAAAACAAAAGGTTTTCCGCGATTAAAATGATCGAACCAATCCGTGAGTGGTATCACAGAAACTTCTCTGATCCGCAAGCCGTAATTCTGGCGCTGCTGCTGATTTCTGCATTTATGCTGATCTGGCTGCTCGGTGAAATTCTGGCACCCGTGATGATTGCGCTGGTGTTCGCCTATCTGCTGGACGGGGTGGTGACCTTCATGCAGCGCTATCACATTCCCAGGCCGCTGGCGGCGGCCACTGTGATGCTGATGTTTGTATTTTTCTGTTTGCTGTTGTTGTTCGGGGTGATGCCGTTACTGTCGCAGCAAGTGACATCTCTGATCAAAGAACTACCCAACATGATCGCAGCGGGTCAGCAGCAATTGCAGCGCTTACCCGAGTTGTATCCCGCCATCTTCACCGCTGAGCAGATCAACGAAGTGATTGGCAATGTGCGTAGCCAGGTCGGGCAGCTTGGTCAGAGCTTCCTGTCTTATTCAATTGCCAGCGCGCTCAACCTGTTTGCCCTGGCCATCTATGTGGTGCTGGTCCCGCTCATCGTATTTTTTGCCCTGAAAGACAAAGAAGTACTGTTGGTCTGGGCGCGAGGCTTTATGCCAAATAAAAGCCAGCTTGCCGAGAAAGTCTGGGAGCAGGCTGATGGCAAGATCGCCAACTACATACGCGGCAAGTTTATCGAGATTGTGATCGTTTGGCTGGTGACGTATATCACCTTCGCCGTAATGGATCTCAACTATGCCGTGCTGCTGAGTTTTCTGGTTGGTATATCGGTGATTATTCCGTTTGTCGGTGCCGTGGTTGTGACGTTGCCGATTGCAATCATTGCGTATTTTCAGTGGGGCTTCTCTGCAAAACTGGGCTACCTGCTGGCGAGCTATCAAGTCATACAAATTCTTGATGGCAACGTGCTGGTGCCGTTGTTGTTCTCAGAGGTCGTCGACCTGCATCCGCTGGCTATCATTGTGTCGGTTCTTTTCTTTGGCGGTCTGTGGGGCTTGTGGGGGGTATTCTTTGCGATTCCGCTGGCGGCGTTGACGCAGGCCGTGCTTGAGGCGTGGCCGCGGCATCGGGGCGGCGCACTTGAACTGCCGGATAAAAGCTCTGACGATCAAGAACAGGCAGCTTAAACTGCCGTCTGATTAACCCCGTCGGTTACCACCGCCAGGCGCTGGCGTCAGCCCGTAATCTCAGTGACGGCAGCCAGCACATCGGCGACGTGTCCTTTCACTTTGACTTTTCGCCATTGCTGGCGCAGTACGCCTTTTTCATCGATCAAAAAGGTGCTGCGCTCTATACCTTCAAACTCCCTGCCGTACATTTTTTTCAGCTTGATCACATCGAATGCCTGACAGACTTTGCCGTGCTCGTCAGACAGTAGGTCGAAGTTCAGTTCCTGTTTGGCTTTGAATTTCTCGTGTGATTTTATGGTGTCCCGGGAAACCCCCAGAATAATCGCATTGCAGGCGTCAAACTGGTCTTTTGAGTCGCGGAAATCGTGTGCTTCGGAGGTGCAGCCGGGGGTGCTGTCGCGCGGGTAGAAATACAATATGACATTCGAGCCCAAAAGCCCGGTTGAAGCGATGGTCTGCCCACCGGTAGCGGGCAGAGACCAATGAGGAGATTCTGTACTGACGACCGGAGGCATGCTGGCTGCTCTGTGTGCTTGCGAGTGGATAAGGACGCCGCCGTGCTTGTCAGTTCAGGAGTCGACCAGTAAGCTTGGTGGCACAGCGGTTTTGGTGAGTGCCGCCAACTCTCTTCTCTTCAATTAAAACCAGAATTTTTCTTCGAGGCAAGCAAATGTTTCAGGGCAGCATCGTTGCAATCGTGACCCCAATGTTGGACGACGGAGCGGTCGACTTCGATTCACTGCAATCGCTGGTGAAATTCCATATCAAAGAGGGCACAGACGCTATTGTGTCGGTTGGCACCACGGGTGAGTCGGCGACCCTGAGCATGGAAGAGCACTCTGCGGTGATCAAAAAGACTATCGAGTTTGCCGCGGGTCAGATACCGATCATTGCCGGTACCGGCGCTAACTCAACCACTGAGGCGCTGGAGTTGACTGAAAACGCCAGAAAGGCCGGGGCAGCCGCCTGTCTGCTGGTGACGCCCTACTACAATAAGCCACCGCAGGAGGGCCTGTACCAGCATTTTCGAAAAATAGCTGAAGCGGTGGACATACCACAGATACTTTATAACGTGCCGGGTCGAACAAGTGTGGATATGTCGCCGCAGACTACGGCCCGCCTTGCCGAAATTGATAACATCATCGGCACTAAAGAAGCGCGGGGCACGGTCGAGCGCATCGAAGAATTAGTAAAAATCTGTCCGCCGGGGTTTCGAATCTTCACCGGTGATGACGGAACCGCCATGGAGAGTATTTTAGCCGGTGCACATGGCAACATCTCGGTGACTGCCAACGTCGCGCCTGCGTTGATGCATCAGATGTGTCAGGCGGCGCTTGAAAAAGACGACGCCACAGCCAGGGCGATTGACGCGAAACTGACCGACCTGAACAGTGCTTTGTTTATTGAATCAAGCCCGATTCCGGTTAAGTGGGCTCTGCAGCAAATGGAATTGGTGGGAGCAGGTATCCGATTGCCATTGGTGCCATTGAATCCAACATGCTACAGCGACGTTGCTGCAGCATTAAAAAAAGCGGGAGTTCACGGTTGAAAAGTGTGTTAACGAGATCAGCGGCGTGTCGTCTGATCGCAGTACCGGCGTTACTGATGACGCTGTCTGCCTGCAGTATGCTGAGTGATAAGGGGCCGGAGAAGGACTACCTGAAGGCACCCACCGGACGCGCACTGGAATTACCCCCTGAACTTGGCGTCGGTGAGGTTAAAGAGCCTCGCATTCAATTGCCAAAACTGAATCAACCTGTAGTCGCCTCCCCTGAATGCCAGCCCTGCGCAATCGGTGCCGAAGAATTACATCGCGATGCCGATTTACCGGCTGGTAGTGTGGTGCCCGGTACTGCAGCGGGCAGATTGGTTCGCAGTGGCGATATCACCTGGCTGGAACTGGAAGCGAGTCCGGAGAGAACCTGGGGTATGCTGCAGCAGTACGTGCGCATGAAGGGGTTGTCAATACAGAGTGCTCAGCCACGTGAAGGCCTCATTGAAACCGATTGGTCGGACGTTAATGGTTCAGATCCGTTCAGCGCTTTGTCTGCACCGTTTAAGACCCGATCAACAGGCACGCTTGGGCGTTTTCGATTCGGCTTCCGGCTGGAGCGTACACCAAAGGATAACTCGCGTGTGTTTGTCCGTCACGAAGCCGTGCTGGCGCGCTCGACTGGCAACGAACTGGAAGTGAGCGATCCTGAAGTGTCCAACCGACTGCTGATGGATATACTTAAAACCGGTAACTCCGGCAGCTGATGCTACTGACTGATCGACAAACGGTGACGCTATAAATACCGTGGCCTGCTAATGAGTGTTCAATTGGTGAGCCTTGGTAGCGGCAGCAATGGCAATGCCACCCTGGTTCGTGTCAGAGATACCTTGTTACTGATTGATGCGGGTTTTTCGGCAAAGATCATCTGCCAGCGACTCGAATCTATCGGTATTTCTCCCAACGACCTGGCCGCGATTCTGGTCTCGCACGAGCATTCGGATCATGTCAAGGGTGTGCCGGTAATGGCGCGCAAGTTCGGTATGCCCGTGTGGTTGACCCACGGAACCTATCGCCGCCTTAAAGACAAAAATATGCCGGTGGTAGAGCACTTTCATCCGCATGGATCTTTTTGCATCGGTGATGCAAAAGTCACCCCTTTCCCGATTCCGCACGATGCTGCCGAGCCTTGTCAGTTCATTGTCAGTGACGGTCGCAGGCGCTTTGCTATTGCCACAGATATGGGCTGCGTGACGCCCTACATCAGTGAGTTGCTTGAGGGGGTTGATGCCTTGTTGCTGGAGGCTAACTACGACGGACAGATGTTACGAAACGGCGTGTATCCCTATGCACTGCAATCACGAATTGACGGGCGCTATGGTCACTTGAGCAATGAGCAGTCCGCAGACCTGGCGGCATCGATTGAGCACCCGGGTTTGCAAAAACTGTTTCTTGGTCACTTGAGTGAAAACAACAATACGCCGGACAGTGCGCTCGACTCCGTCGCCAATCGTTTGCGTCGTGGTGCTGATGATGTCTGTGTGCTGAAGCGGGCGTCAGTCAGTGATTGGTTTGAGGTGGTCTAGAATCTTTTACCCCTGCCCAAACGCGGTATGCCTGTCGGCCTTGATGCGTATGTCGGGTAGCAGTCAGTGAAGATCTGGGTCGATGCTGATGCCTGTCCCGGGGTCATTAAAGAGATCCTGTTTAAAGCGTCCAGACGAACCCGGGTGCCGCTGACACTGGTGGCGAACCATGCGATGTCAGTGCCTAAACTTCAGTGGGTGGATCTGCTGCAGGTGGAGTCCGGCTTTGACGTTGCTGACAACGAAATTGTTAAACGGCTGGAGACAGGGGATCTGGTGATCACCGGAGACATACCGCTGGCCGCAGAGGTCGTCGAAGCCGGTGGCCATGCACTTAATCCGCGCGGTGAGCGCTACACCAAAGACAACATCCGGCAGCGCCTGAACATGCGGGATTTCATGGATACCCTGCGATCAAGCGGTGTCGATACCGGCGGGCCAACTGCTTTCAGTCCGGCTGATCGCCGTGAATTTGCTAACCAGTTAGATCGATTTCTGCAGCAGCACCGGTAGTAGGCCGGATGCCGGCAAAGTGTTGCCGGGTAGCCTTGCGCTCCGCAATTGCGGTAATCTCGACAGAGTAATACGCCCAGATTTCCTGCCGGCAGTCCCTATGCCGGGTAAATTGCCGACGACCCGGTTTTTGACCCGGCGATGCATCTGGCACTCGAGCAACCGGCGCAGACCACCAGCCTGACCGATCCGGGTTATTCAGGCGCGCCTGCCGGTGTGCCGACAACGGTGGCTGCGCGCCCGACGTGAACTCGATGAGGCGATTGCCCGGATGGAATCGCGGGCTCTGGAAGAATTGATGTGCTTTGGTGAACAGCTGATTGCTGTACCCGTCCTTTAAGCCAGCCCTTTAAGCTTAAGTAATCCGTAAGCGCAGACGGTGGTGGCGTCTTTGATTTGCCCGGAGACCAGCATGTGTTCGAACTCGTCGAGCGTAAAACGCTTGCTGATTAAATCTTCCTCCTCGGCATCGGGTGTGGCTGATGACTGCTGCAGGTCACCGGCCAGATAGATATGGAAGCCCTGATTGGCGTACCCGTAACATGGGTACTGGAAGCCGACGTAGGTCATGGTGTTGGCGATCAGTCCGGTTTCTTCACGTAGCTCACCGGCGGCCAGTGCAGCCGGATCTGCCTCGGGGCTGCCCTCCCATGAGCCCTGTGGTAACTCCCAAAACCGCGCTTGCACCGGGTAGCGATATTGCTCGACAAGGGTGATGTGGCGATCCTGAATCGGTGCAATGACCACGAAGTGTGGTTTCTCGACTACTCCGTATATGCCTTCGGCGCCGCTGGCCCTGACGACTTTGTCTTCCCTGACGGTCATCCATTTATTTTTATAGACAATGTTGCTGGCGACTTGCTTGATGTCAGTCATCGGGTAGTCACGATGCGGTTGCAAACCGTTTCATAGAACGGGGCGCATTCAGGTGACTTGCTGTTCGAGCTCGGAGACCAGCCCGGCGGGGAGATCAAGCGCGTTGCGGAACTGTTCCAGCCAAGCGGCTTCTTTGTCATTGGCGGTGTCGATAATAATACGCGCTGCCAGATACATCTCGTGGCCGGTGGCGGCAGAGTCGGCGAGCGCCGCCAATGCCTCAGGGCTCACTTCCGATTCTATTTCCGTGCGCAGAAAAGCCAGCACATCGTCGTCGAGTTGCTGATCCCCCATTTTTTCCATAATTGATTTTTTTTCTGCGGCGTCGATATGCCCATCGGCACGGGCAGCGGCGATCATGGTGCGCAGCAAAACAATGCTGCGGCTTTGCAGGGGATCGCCATCGAGTTCGCTGATCGGTACGGCGGTGCCGGTGTCAGCCGGTTCAATTTTAGTCACCGCACCGCTCTGCACGTTTTCCTGCCAGCGTTGCCAGGCGTTATAGGCGAGGCCACCGACCGCCGCCACACTACCCACCTTAAGTGCGGCTTCGCCCACCCGGCGGCCGGTACGTGTGCCCAGTAAAATAGCCAGCGCCCCCGCCGCCAGCGCGCCTTTTTGCATGCCGTCGATCATCGCGTCACGTTCCGGGCCGCTGTCCGGTAGGTTAAGGTGCTGCTCGGCCTGGTTTAAGCCTTTAGCCGCTATTTGCTTGCCGTCGATCAGCATTGAATCAAGAACGCCTTTCGCATCCATTTAGGGTGACTCCACGGTGGTGATGATTAGTTGGGGCTATGTTAAGCATGTGGCGGTGATATTGCCAATATCCGACGTTGCGGGTTTGTGTGTCAGGGGCAGCGCGGCCCGTCATTGCGCGACCTGGTTATTGTGCTTCGGCGATGGCAGCGGCGATCACTGATTTTTTTTCCATTGCTCGTACTCCTGCAACGTCTTTTCACCGGGTGGATACAGGCCTACGATACTGCGTCCGCCGGCTACCTGCCGGGTTACCCATTTTTCAAACGCGTCCATGCCGTCAGCCTCATGTGCGATCTCGGCGGCAATTTCGGATGGAATCACGATAACGCCATCGCCGTCGCCGACAATCACATCGTTCGGGTAAACAGCCACTGACCCGCAACCGATCGGCACATTCAGATCGACTGCGTGGTGGCGGGTGAGGTTGGGAGGTGCCGAAGGCGATGCGCAAAACACCGGCATAGACAGGGCCGCAATGGATTCGGAATCACGTAAGCCACCATCGGTAACGATGCCGGCACAGCCTCTGACCTGTAGCCTGGCGGCCAGTATAGAGCCAGCCGAGGCGGCGCTGGCATCGCCGCGGCAATCCATGACCAGTACCTGATCTTCCGGTATCTGCTCAACGGCGACGCGTTGTGGGTGGTCGGGATCACGGAATATTTCCATGACATCGATGTCTTCGCGAGCTGGGATATAGCGCAGCGTGTAGGCGTGTCCGACCATTCTTACACTATTGGTGTTGAGTCGGCGGACTCCCTGCACAAACACGTTGCGCAAGCCGCGCTTGAACAATAGTGTGCACAAGGTTGCCGTACCGACGGCCATGAAGATATCACGGGTCGCGTTATCCATACGTAGCTGCCTTCAGTGAGCGGAGCGTGTTGCGTCTGCCAGTGTACTGAAGCGCGGGCCCGGAGTCACCGCAGACTGACGCGGCGTTGTGCGGTATAGCGGTGATAATCAAGTGCCATCGTTCGGGGGCAGCGGGGTGTTTTGACGGTGGTGCTTAGAGATACATCAGGTTTAGAACACCAATGCTGACAATCATATAGAGCACCGTCATCACACTGCCAGCGCGGACAAAGTCGAATATCCGGTATCCGCCCGGACCCATGATCAGGGCGTTAACCTGATGCGTTGGCAGTAAAAATGAGTTTGAGGTTGCCACTGCCACGGTCAAAGCAAACATCGCCGGGTCAGCGCCGGTGGCCACTGCCATATTAACCGCCAGTGGCACTAGCAACACTGTGGCGCCCACGTTAGACATAAATAACGAGAAAACAGTGGCGAGCAGGGCGACGACAGTCTGTAATTCCCACGCGGCGACGTTATCGAGGTACTGCAACACCAGTGCGGCAATCCAGGCGGCGGCACCCGACAGTTCTACAGCATGGCCGAGCGGTATCAGGCTGCCCAGCAGGAAGACTGTTTTCCAGCTGACCGCGTTGTAGGCTTCGTCCATCGAGATTGCGCCGGTAACCACCATACCGATGGCACCGAACAATAGAGATATTGCGATAGGAAAGTCTGAGAACAGCACCAGCAGCATCGATGCAACAAAGAAAAACAACGCCTGGCGCATTTTACCGGGACGCAGTTCTTCGTCGAGGCGGTCGGTGACAACTGCGTAGTCGTTGTCGTTGCGGAGCTTTTTTAGATCTACCCAACTGGTGTGGACCACCAGCGTATCACCACCTTGCAGGGGTGTTTCACGAAAGCCCTCGTCGAGTACGTAACCGGCCCGGTAGATGCGCAGCGTGCTGAGTCCGCCTTCCTGCTTCAGGCGCAGATCGGATGTGGTCTGGCCCACCAGAGACGAACCCGGTGGCACCACGATCTCGGCAATGCCGGTTTCCTGTGCGTTCATGACGCTGGCAAAAATACTTTCGTGCTTAATGATTTTAAGTTTGTATTTGCGGGCGAAGCTTATTAGTTCGCGCTTGCTGCACATCACCCCTAGGTAGGTGTCAACCCAGATCACCTGCTTGCCACTGGGTACGACGGTGATGTGGTTGTCCATTTTCAGCGCCAGAATAGACGGGGCGGATTCCAGTGTGCGTTCGATCTGCAGAATAGTCATACCAACCAGCGGGCTGTCGATGGTCGCCTGCAGTTCGTAGAGCTCGCCGGATAATTCGTACACGCGTTTGAAATAGTCATTGGTGCGTGTGGTATCGCGGATAACGGTCTTGCGATCACGGGGCAGCACAAAGCGACCGAGCAGAATAAAAAACAGCAGGCCGGTCAGTGTCAGCGCAAGTCCGACGGGGGCGACGTCAAACAGATGAAAGGTACTCATCTGATTTTCGGCGGGCAGCGCTTTGTTGGAAGACAGCACCAGGTCATTCAGCATGATCAATGAGCTTGATCCAACCATGGTGATTGATCCGCCCAGCATTACACAAAAACCCATTGGCATCAGAATGCGTGACGCCGGCAGGCCGCTGACACGCGCGATGCGGTTAGCCACCGGTAAAAACAATGCTGCGGCGCCAATATTCTGAACAAAGCCCGACAGCAAAGCGGCGGAACCTGCCAGTAATCCGGTGATTCGCGATTCCTTGTTTTTACCGCGCGCCAGAATCCAGCTTGCGACGTAGCTCATCGTGCCGGTTTTATCGAGGCCGGTGCCTATGATCATAGTGGCCACAATTGACATCACCGCACTACTGGAAAAGCCGTCGAATAACATTGACGAGGGCAGGATAGGATCGACACCGGGTATTGCGCTTGAAAAGCCCAGCGCGACCAGGACCACCAGTGCCGCCACATCGATGCGCAATACTTCTGTGACCAGTAGAATCACGGTGAGCGCAAGCAGGCAGAGCGCAACAATTATTTCCGGGGTCAATGCAGTAGTCAAAACAGTAGCCAGCTTGAGCAGCGTGTGTAGGCCGGCTCGACGATGACCCGGTGATAGAAGAAAACAGCTTATAGATGATTGTTGACAAGCCGGTAACAGGTACTAACCGCAGCGCTGATCACTACCTGGCTCGGGCTGTTTTACAGTTACGTTGCTGCCAATGGTGAGTGAAGGCGTTGCACGCCTGCGCTGATCGCGCACGCTCAACAGGCAGCGATTATGGACATTCGCACAGCACCTGAAAAGGCTTGTGGCGGAAAACATTTGTGACTTGTTTTCCATGTTTAGAACCGACTGGAGATTTTCATCCAAGCCGTTACCACAGTAGCGACTACTGTGCCGGTTTTTCAGGTGTATTGAACGGATACCGGTGTAGCGCAATCTGCGTAGGCGGGAAGCTACCGGGTTGACGCGTGGTGGCTTTTTCGCCGCGATTAGCGTGGCTCTATTAAAGGCAGGGAACATTGCCAAGCAGGTAAATGCAGAGTGGCGAAATGATTCACTGACTCAACGCCGAATTAAACCGGTCAGGAAACGCTCACTGCCCTTCTCCGTGGGGCGCTGCGATATACTAAGGCGGCAGCGGTAATCGGCGTGTCGTGGTGATGATGCAGGGTAGCCCCGATAAGACGCCTAGAATTTTGATTTACCGATACCTATTCCACAACGGGGTGGTACACAGCAGGGGGTTGTCCCCGTGTCAGTGCCAGCGTTGTCTTTCCGATTGACTCACTCAGGTGACGAGCAGTTGATGATTGACCTCTACAATCGATTCACCATTGCCGCTTTGGATCTGGTGCGGCCGTATTCCTCATCGGCCACGCCGCCGACCGGACAGGTGTGGTCCTATCTGAAAGCGCACGTCGGTCCGCTGCGGCGGGTACTGGCACTGAGTGTCTGCATTACAGTTGTCAGTGCCTGTATCGAGGTCTGGCTGATCAGTTATGCCGGACAAGTGATTGATACCCTGGCCGCTGTCGAACCACGGGACCTGTGGCAATTGCACGGGGCTGAACTGACCGTCGCAGCGTTAGTGGTACTGCTGTTGCGGCCGGCCACGCAACTGGCTCGGCACGCGGTGAACGATATCGGCTTTCAGTGTAATGCTGCCACCCTGTTTCGCTGGCGAGCGCATGAACATCTTTCGCAGCAGTCAGTCGGGTGGTTTCAGGAGGATTTAACCGGCCGCACCGCAACGCGACTGGTGGATATCGGTAATTACGCGTCCGACATTATTTATCAGGCGTTTAATGCGATGGCATTCGGATTGGTGTACATGGTCGGGATTGTGATTCTGATGGCGGGCACCGATGCACGGCTCGCGCTACCGCTGTTTATCTGGCTGGCGCTCTATATGTGGCTGATGATCAGTGTTATCCCGCGCATGGTGCGTGCGCAACAGATGTTTCAAAGTGCCAAATCGGCGCTGGTGGGGGTGGTGGTCGACAGCTTTTCTAATATCGACACGCTCAAGCTGTTTGCCGGGCGTGATCTCATTATCGATGATCACAAAGCGGCGCTCGAGCATACGCGGCAAGCGTTGTTTCGCACCCGCCAGATCGCCGTGTCACTGCGCACAGTGATCTCAGTGCTTGAGGGCGTGATCATGGTTGGCTTTGTCGGTTATGGTATCTGGTTGTGGTCACAGGGTGTCGCTTCCATCGGACTGATTGGTGCGGCAATCGCGCTCAGTCTTAGAATTACCACCATGGCTGAGTGGCTGTTTGATGCCGTGTGGGTCATTTTTCTGCGTGTTGGCAGTCTGCGTGAAGCCTTGAAAACCGTGGCACAACCGTTGTCGATACCTGTCACTGCAGAGGCACCTGAGTTAGCGGTTACCGCCGGAGAAATTTCGATTCGCAATGTGAGTCATCACTACGGGCTAAATCGGGGTGGACTGGACGGCATCTCGCTGACGATTAACTCCGGCGAAAAGGTCGCGCTGGTGGGGCGGTCTGGCGCGGGCAAGTCAACCCTGGTCAATTTGATTCTGCGCTTTCACGAAGTCGAGCGCGGTCAGATCTGCATTGACGGACAGGACATCCGCCGTGTCGAGCAAGACAGCTTGCGTGCTGCCATTGGCATGGTAAGCCAGCAGGCGGCGCTGCTGAATCGGTCGGTACGGGATAATATTGCTCTGGGCCGAGGCACCATCGATCAAGCGCAGATTGAGGCGGCTGCCATCGAGGCACGTGCGCATGAATTTATTGTGCAGCTAAAAGATTCTGCAGGTCGCACCGGATACGATGCGCATGTGGGGGAACGAGGTATCAAGCTCTCCGGTGGTCAGCGACAAAGAATAGCGCTGGCGCGGGTGATACTGAAAAGTGCCCCGGTACTGATTCTGGATGAAGCCACCAGTGCACTCGACAGCGAGGTGGAAGCCGAGATCCAGTTGGCGTTGAATGGCGTGATGCACAACAAGACCGTTATCGCGATTGCCCACCGGCTGTCCACCATCGCGCAGATGGATCGAATCATTGTGATTGATGAAGGCAAGGTTGTGGAAGAGGGCAGGCATCAGCAATTGCTGCAGGCCAATGGTCTATACGCCACCTTCTGGAACCGTCAATCCGGCGGTTTTATCGGCATTGATCCAGGCGCTAAATAATCGCTGGTGGCCTTATCTGCTGCGTTTCGGGCTGACAGGCCGGGCAAGGGCCGCTTTTAGCGGTCGGATCGAAATTCGTTCCTGTATACTGAAACGGCCGAGTTCTGTGCCCACTACACCGGAGAATAGTATGGTGAAATTCAGTCGTTCGTTGCTGCTGGTCAATGCAGCCTTTATTGGCTCGCTGTCGTCAGCGGCGGTACAGGCGGAAACATTTGCCTGGGCGGGTAAGACCGATCCGCAAACCATGGACCCTCATGCAACCAATACCGCACCGGTTCTCGGTTTTCTAAATAACGTTTACGAAGGCCTGGTGCGTCGTAACAAAGAAATGAAAATCGAGCCGTCACTGGCTGCCAGCTGGGAGCAACTGGGTGCCGACGGCTGGCGCTTCAACCTGCGCCAGGACGTGACTTTTCATGATGGGGCAGCGTTTACCGCCGATGATGTATTGTTCTCTTATGAGCGTGCTTCATCCGAAGACTCCGACGTGCGGTCCTGGTTTGCGCCAGTAAAAAGCGTCAGTGTGGTCGACGAGCACACGATTGATTTTCTCACCAATGCACCTAACCCGCTGTTCCCCGATTCAATTGCCAATTTCATGATCATGGATCGGGACTGGGCCACTGCCAACAAAGCCGAGCGGCCGTCCAAGGAAGCAGAGAACTTCGCTACCCGCAACGTCAACGGTACCGGTGCTTTCACGATTGTCGAACGCGACCCGGGTGTGCGGACCACATTGGCGCCGTTTGCCGGTTGGTGGGATACCCTCGAGAGCAACATTACCGAAGCAGTCTTCACTCCCATTGGTCAAAGTGCGACCGGTATGGCGGCGTTGCTGTCGGGTGAAATTGACTTTATCTCGCCTATCCCGCTGCAGGATGTTCCACGGATGAAAGAGCGTTCCGGTTTCACAGTGCATGAAGGCGTCGAAGCGCGGGTTCTGATGTTTGGTTTTTCGCAGAAATCCGATTCATTAAAGTTCTCGGACGATGTCAGTGGTAAAAACCCGTTTAAGGATGTGCGTGTACGCAAAGCGGCGTATCAGGCCGTCAACGTTGATGCGCTGATCAAAAAGATTATGCGTGGCAATGCACAGCCGGCTTCGCAGTTAGTGTCTGACGCCATGAAAGGCTATTCGTCAGCCAATGCTGATCGTTTGAGCTATGACCCGGATGTCGCTAAGGCGTTGCTGGCAGACGCTGGTTACCCGGAAGGCTTCAGCTTTGGTTTGCAGTGTCCTAATGATCGCTACATCAACGACGAGGCGATCTGCAAAGCGGCCGCATCGATGTTTGCCAAGGTCGGGCTGAATGCCAAGCTGACGAGCATGCCAGTGCGAAACTACTGGCCCGAGTTGCGAGAGTCGAACTTCGATATGTACTTGCTGGGCTGGTCGCCGGGTACCTTTGATGCCGAGCATCCGATACGCTTTCTGGCCAGCACGCCTAACAAGGAAAAAAAGCTGGGTAGCTGGAATTTCGGGGCTTATTCCAATGCGCGAGTAGATGAACTGCTACCGATGGTGCAGACCGAGCTCGACGATGCCAGGCGACAATCAATGATTGATGAAATCACCGCGACGCTGCAACAGGAAGTCGCCTACATCCCGATGTATGTACAGCCATTGATCTGGGCATCGAAAGACAACATCAAGCTTACCCAGCGGACGGATAACTTTTTTATCCTGCGCTGGGTAACCGTCGAGTAGGTACCCGTATTGTGAGCCGGTAGCGGTGACAGGGTGGCCTATACACTTTATAGTTGGAACACTCCCA
Organism: uncultured Granulosicoccaceae bacterium; assembly: GCA_938003855.1. GTDB lineage: Bacteria > Pseudomonadota > Gammaproteobacteria > Granulosicoccales > Granulosicoccaceae. The sequence continues at coordinate 35,261 of CALKXD010000244.1, forward strand.
ACGGACAGAAGGTCAGCATTGCGCTCGAAGAAGCGGGTGCTGACTACAGACTGATCCCGGTTGATATCAGCCGGGGTCAGCAAAACTCCGCCGAGTTTCGGCAGCGTTCACCGGATGCAAAAATTCCGGTGCTGGTGGTGCCATCGCAGACGCCAACGGTGCTGTTTGAATCGGGCGCGATCCTGTTGTACCTGGCCCGCCAGTTCCCGACATTGCATGGCTCGGATGAGCAAGACCGCGAGCAAGTAGTCTCCTGGACCTTCTGGCAAGTCGGGCAGCTGGGGCCGCTGATTGGTCAGTTTGGACGTTTCAGCGGTCTGTCACCGGTTAACGACGATGCAGTCTCACTGCTGAATACGTCGGTGAAGCGTTGTTTTTCTGTGCTCGAAACGCGGCTTTGTGACTCTGTATGGCTGGCTGGAAGCCGCTTTACTGTCGCCGATATAGCAAGCTATCCATGGGTGGCGTCACCGCAAAGCTATCTGCAGCGGTTTTCAGTTGAATGGCGCCGCGACTATCCCGCGGTTGCTGCATGGGCTGATAAAATAACGCAGCGCCCGGCCGTACTGCGCGCGTTGAGCAGTTATCTGCCAGACTGATTGGAACTGCCCGGTACCCGGAGCAGTTACCGTTGGTTGGTTTAACTGCGAGTTACCAGAGAAGCACACAAAAATCCCTGCACTATTGAAAAAAGCCAGCCCACACCGGTCGGCCGATGCCTTAGTCCAGCGGAAACTCGTCCGCCAGAATGGCGTAGAGTTCCATGTCTTCGTAGCTGCCTTCTTTTAGAACATACTCTTTCATGGTGGCGTTGTGCGTCATACCGATTTTTTGCATGACAGCACCGGATGCCGGATTTTTTGTTAAGTGCTGTGCTTCTATACGATGTAAATGTAGCCCGGTAAAACCAAAGTGCAGTAGCTCGCGAGCAGCCTCGGTGCAATAGCCCTGGCCCCAGTGTTCGACACCCATCCAGTATCCTAGTGTGCCGCGATTGTGCTTGCGATTGATAATCAGGCCGCAGCACCCGATAAGTATTTGTGTTGGCTTGCTGCAGATCGCAAACGTTGCGTGCGTTTGCTTTTCCCAGCCAGGTGTTAATGAGGCGATCCAGCTAGTTGCCATGCGGTATTCGTAGGGATGTGGAATGCTCTCTGTCATTGCCGCGATGCGGTAATCGCCGGCCAGCGTTTGAACAGTACTGGCATCTGATGACTGCAGTGGACGCAGAAGCAGGCGTTTGCTGGTGAGGTTTGGCTGAGCGTTCATGTGACTGCTCTGTGAGTACGGTTAACGGGCATTGAGGTGCGAGAGCGATGGTGTTTCGCGCAACAGTTGCTGACTGTAAGGGGCGGCAGGTTCCCTGAAAAACCGGTCGGTATTGGATATTTCTACCAGTTTACCGTTTTTTAATACCAGCAGCCGGTCGGTCATTTGCCGGATAACGGCCAGGTTATGACTGATAAACAGTATAGACAAGCCAAAGGCTTCCTGTAGGTCTTTGAGCAGATTGAGTATCTGTGCCTGAATAGAAACGTCGAGTGCTGATGTGGGTTCGTCACAGATTAAAAAATCAGGCCGGGCAACCAGTGCTCTGGCAACAGCTATCCGTTGGCGCTGTCCACCGGAAAACTGATGTGGATACTTGAGCATTGCGCGCTGCGGCATTTCTACCAGTTCCAGCACCGAGGCGACCAGTTGACGGATGTGCGCCCGGTTTCGGGCCAGCTTATAGAATCGGATCGGTTCGGCTATTATTTGTTCCACCGTCAGGCGATTGTTCAGTGACGAGTAGGGGTCCTGGAAGATCATCTGTATTTCACGGCGCACTGGATGTTTGCGGTGTCGCTTGCTGCCCGGTGGCAGTGGTTGCCCGCGAAATCTCAGTTCACCGGCCGAGGGATCGACCAGCCCGACGATGGATTTGGCCAGCGTCGATTTACCGCTGCCACTTTCGCCGACAATCCCGAGTACCTCACCGGCGTGCATGTCGAAATTAATGTTGCTCAGCGCTTTAACGCCTGATCTGCTCTGAAACCAACCGGGTTGGCCGGACTGAAAAGTTACCTCGAGATCTTTGACGGCGAGCACCGGTGTGGTGCTGGCGGTCGTACCGGTATCGCTGCTCTGATGACCGGACAGCAGCCAGTCGGAGGCCAGCTTTGCAGAGGCACCGTCGACTTGCCAGTGGTCATCGCCGTCAATGATGGAATCATCTGTGACAATATTATTAAAGCGGTGCAGGCGCTGCTCTAAGCGGGGCACGGCGGCCATCAGTGCCCGCGTGTAGTTGTCTGTCGGTTGCATCAGGACCTGACGGGTGTCACCGCTTTCAATAACACGGCCTGAACGCAGCACCGTCACCTGATCAGTGATCTCACTGATAACACCGATGTCGTGGGTGATTAGTATGAAGCCGACACCACGGTCTTTCGCCAATGTACGGATAAGTGCGAGTATCTGCTTTTGCACTGAGACATCAAGTGCGGTAGTGGGTTCGTCAGCGATGATCAACTCGGGTTGCGTGCAAAGCGCCAGCGCGATCACCACACGCTGTCGCATACCACCGGAAAACTGATGCGGGTAGTCGTCGATGCGTTGCTTTGCATCACTCAAACCGGTTTCCTCCAGCAGTTGAATGGCCTGCGTTCGAGCGTCGTCTGCGGTTACATCCGAGTGCTGGCGGATGGTTTCGATGAGCTGATCGGCGACCGTCAGTAACGGGTTGAGACTCGTTTGCGGGTCTTGAAAAATCATGCTGATGCGATTGCCGCGCACGCGGTGGTACTGATTGTTGTCGAGTGCCAGCAGGTTTTCACCGGCTAGATTGATGCTGCCGGAACCTATGTAGCCGGGGCTTTGTAGCAGGCCCATAACGGCAGCACCAATGGTGGTCTTGCCCGCACCGGACTCGCCCACCAATCCATGTATCTCTCCGGCCTGTACCTCGAGACTGACATTGTTAGTGGCGGTGAAGTTACCGAAGCGGGTGGGAAACTTTACGGTCAGGCCGATTATCTCGAGCAGTGCCATTAACGCAGCCTCGGGTTAAGCGCATCACGCAGGAAGTCACCTAGAATATTGACCGCAACAATCATGATGATCAGTGTCAGGCTGGGGAACAGTACCACCCACCATTCACCGGAAAACAGATACTCGGTGCCGATCCGGATTAGCGTACCCAGCGACGGCTGATTAGGCGGAACACCAACACCGAGAAACGACAGCGTGGCTTCGAGCAGAATAGCGACCGCCAGATCAATGGTGAGTATGACCATCAGCGGGCCGAGTATATTCGGCAATATATGCACTACCATAATCCGCAGTGGGTGCATGCCCATAATGATTGCTGCCTGCACATATTCTTTGCTCTTTTCTACAAAGGTAGAAGCGCGCGCGGTGCGTGCGAAATTGACCCACAGCGATAGACCGATGGCAATGGTGAGTACCACAATCATCAGGTTGTCGTGTGACTCGCGCGGCAGGATTCCGCGTGCGATGCCATCGATCAATAATGCCGTGAGTATCGCTGGCAGGCTTAGCTGTACATCAGCAATGCGCATTACGATTGAATCGAATCTACCACCCAGATAGCCCGCCAGCACACCGACGGTAATCCCTAGAATACTGGCAAAGCCTATCGACAATAGCCCGACCAGCAGGGACAGCCGTGTGCCATACAGAATGGCAGAGAATAAATCGCGGCCCTGATCGTCGGTGCCGATAATAAAGCGCGTGTCGCCGTCCTCACTCCATGCCGGTGGTAACAGCGAGTCAAGCAGATCAATACTGGCGATATCATAGGGATCGTAGGGGGCAATCCAGGGGGCCAGTGCGGCACCACCCAGACACAGCAGCGCCACCAGTGCTGCCAGTTGCGCAATGCGATTGTGCAGGAACAGATACAGTAATTCGTTTTCGATGGCGTAGCGACGCAGTGCGGTAAACATCAGTTGGCCTCACTCGCTAGTCGAACCCGCGGGTCGATAAAAAAGTACAGCATATCGACAATCAGGTTGATGATCACAAACATCATAGCGATCAACACAAGGTATACCGACATCACCGGGATATCTACGTAGCGAATAGAGTCGAGAAACAGCAAGCCCATGCCCGGCCATTGGAATACTGATTCAGTGACAATGGAAAAAGCGATTATGCCGCCAAGTTGCAGCCCGATAATGGTAATGACCGGAATCAGCGTATTGCGAAAGGCATGGTTGAAATACAGAGAGCGGTAATTTATACCGCGCGCCGTGGCAAACTTGATGTAGTCGGTTTTAAGGACATCCTGCATTTCGGCTCGTACCAATCGCATCGTCAGTGTTAGCTGATAGACACCGAGTGTCAGTGCCGGTAACAGCATTGACTTGAGTCCGTCCAGGGTAAGAAAGCTGGTTTTCCACCAACCCAGCGCAATGGTATCGCCGCGTCCAAAGGTAGGCAGCCAACCCAGTTTTACGCCAAATAGATAGATTAAAAATATGCCAATGACAAACGTGGGAATTGATATGCCCACCAAAGTAGTGACCAGCAGGGTATTGGCCAGCGCACCGCCGCGTTTGATCGCCGTGTAGATACCCGCCGGTATGCCAATCAACAGTGAGATCAGCAGAGACACAAAGCCTAGTTCCAGGGTGGCTGGCAGGCGGGTCAGAATCATTTCACTGACGGGTTGTCGGGTTCGATAGGAGTAGCCGAAATCGGCGCTGGCCAGCTTGCCGATAAAACGCACAAACTGTGTGGGGATTGAATCGTTAAGCCCGAGCCGCTCTCTGATGCGTTCTTGATCTTCGATTGATGTTTCCTGCCCCACCATTTGTGCGACCGGATCTCCGACAAACCGGAACAAGGCAAACGCGATCAGGCTGACCGCCAGCATGACGAACAGAGATTGCAGAAGACGGCGTGAAATAAAGGTTAGCATGACTGGATGATACAGCAGGTTTACGCGCGGTTGGGGTTGATAGCAACCGGTGATGCTGTGACGATGATCATGCTGTCGACAGGTCTACCGACTAAGTTGTCAGAGCCGGGTGTTATTGATTGACGGTCGATTTTCCGCTTATCTGTAACCGTGGAATGTCTGTCGGGCAGGACGGTCATTGACAGAAATTATAGTTATTCGTTGACTCCGCTCGTGCGTTAGTGCAACCATTTTCGGTAGCGATGCAATAGGAGGATAGCAATGAAACGTCAAAAACTGCTTTTCAGTTGTCTAACGTTGGGTGGTGTGCTGGCGATGCCCGGTCTTCAGGCACAGGAACTGAAACTGGTGACAGACTACGCCGCCGGTGTCTGTGATGGATCGATGAAAAGTGAAGTGCTTGTTGGCGATGCTGTGCAGCGTGCGCGTGACGCTGAGGCGCTCAATATCATAAATACCCTCGATGAAAAAGGTGCCCTGGCGGCGGCCAGGCAACTGGATGCGGCTGATCAGTCTCAGCGCTGTCTGCCACTGGCCGGAGTCCCCATTGTCGTGAAAGACAATACCCATGTAGCGGGTTTGCCGAGTACCGCGGGCACCCCGGCTCTGCGTGGGTTTGTTCCCGGGCAGGATGCTCCGGTTGTTGCCCGGCTTCGTGCAGCAGGCGCGATTGTGTTGGCTAAAACCAGCATGCATGAGTTGGCGTTTGGTGTGTCCGGTTATAATCCGGTATTTCAGACCGGCCCGCAAGCCGGTGTTCGCAATGCCTATAAGCCATCGCATGCGGCGGGCGGGTCATCTTCCGGAACAGGCGCGGCCATTGGTGCCAGGGTGGTTGCTGCCGGTCTGGGTACCGATACCGGCGGCTCTGTGCGCATCCCCTGTGCTTTTAACGGCTGCGCCAGTTTGCGTCCATCGATTGGACGCTACAGTGCCGATGGCATCGCACCGATATCCCACACACGGGACACACCGGGACCGATGGCGTTGAGCATGGCTGACATCGAACTGCTGGATCGCGTGATAACTGATTCTCCGGCGGTGCAGGCTGCATCGCTCTCCGGTGTGAGAATCGGTCTGGTGGCAGAGACTCTCGCCAACATCGATGACGACACCTCGGCGGTTTTTTCGGTGGTACTGCAAAAGCTGCGTGCTGCGGGTGTTGATATTGTTGAACTCGATGCGCCTGAGCTTGCGAGCCTGAATTCGGCCGTTGGCTTTCCGGTGGCTCTGTATGAAGCTTACGACGATATGGCGTCCTACCTGGACAGATATAACACCGGCGTGTCAATGGAGCAGTTGGCGGCGCAAATTGTCAGCCCCGATGTCAAAGGCACTTACGATGGTCTGGTACTGACCCGCAAACTGCCCGGGCCTGACAATACTCTGGTGGATGCAAAACCGGTCTATGATGAGGCCCTCGCTAAGGGACTTCCGCATTTGCAGGGGTTCTACAAATCGCTTTTTGCTGACAATAAATTAGAGGCTATTGTTTTTCCCACAGTGCCGGTGGTGGCGATGCCGGCGGGACCGGAGTCCAGTAGCCTGGCCAATTTTGGACTGGTAATTCAAAATACCGATCCGGCCGGCAACGCAGGGATTCCCGGTCTGCAAGTGCCGGCAGGGCTCGGTGCTGCCAGCGGTTTGCCCGTGGGTATAGAGCTGGACGGCCCGAGGGGCAGTGACCGGCGTTTGATTGAACTTGGTCTGGCTATCGAGACAATACTGGGACGACTGCCAATGCCTGGCCAATGACCATGCGTCGCGCCTGCCGGGTCAGACTCTAGAGTGCTGTCGGGTGGCCCCCGTGAAAGGGGCCTTGTAAACAGGTGGCGTGTGTTAATTCAGGCCGCCTTGGCGGGTGGTGCGGCGATGTAGCCGCGTTCTATCGCGGTTTCCATAGCGTTGGCGGCGTCGACCAGTTCGGTGAATGATCGTCGCAATGCGGTCAGTGATTTAATTTCGTCATCGGTTGGCATGCCGTTGCGATTTTGCGACAGGTCAATCAGAGACTTAATGTATTCGGCACGGACTTCCGCAATCATCGTGACGATCGGCTGCAGAGTGTCCATATCCATTTCCTGGATAACCGGACTGATAGTTTCGCGATTAATAGTGCGCCGTTCCTGCTCTAAGGTGAGCAGTAGGCGTTGGTTGTTACGGTCCATGTTTTTTCACCCCTACACCCACTAACGGCATTGTCTGCCGAAGGCTTAACAGAATAGCTCTGCATCGTTTCTATGCAGCGGACTGGCGTTTGCTGCTAGTCCGGTTTGCATAAAAGCGAGACGAGTGAGCTGGCCATGACCTTGGCAGAGTCGATCATGTCGTCGATACCAACGTATTCATCGGGTTGGTGTGCCAGATCAAGTATGCCCGGGCCATAGGCGATGCAGTTTTTCAACCGACCGATGCGGTCTATGTGTTTTTGATCATAGGTGCCGGGGGAAATCACGTAGTCGGGATCGCAGCCGATTTCCTGCTTAATAGCGTCGGCCACAGCGCCGACAACCGGTGCGTCGCGTTCAGTCATGGTGGGTAACACCGAAAACATATCCCGCATTTCGTAACGGAAGCTGTCACGGTCGCGGCCAACGGCATCGAGGACCGATTTTATCTCGGCGCGTACGTCGTCTATATTTTCTTCCATCAGAAAACGGCGATCGAGCACCAGTCTGCAGCGGTCCGGCACCAGGGCCGAAGGCAGGCCGGTGTAACCGTCTTCGGGTTCGGGCAGGCCGCCGTGAATTGAATTGATGTTGAGGGTGGACTGCCTGGCTCCCTCCGGGACGACTGGCATTGCCGTATGCTTTTTTGCCAGTTGCGGGAACAGGTCGGTTTCCATGGCATTGATCACTGCTCCCATATGCCGTACCGCGCAATCCCCCTGAAACGGCATCGAACCATGTGCGATATGACCAAATGTTTCTACTTCTGTCCAGAGGACCCCGCGGTGGCCCAGGCAGATACGGTCCTTGTTGAGCGGTTCGGGTATGATCACATGCTGCACGCGCTGCGGGTCGAACCAGCCGTGCTCCGCGAGATAGGCGACGCCGCCGAAACCACCGGATTCCTCGTCACAGGTACCGGAGATCTCAACAGCGCCGGCATAATCGGGGAATACCTCGATGAACGCTTCTGCGGCAATAATAGAGGCGGCCAGTCCGCCTTTCATATCGCAGGCGCCGCGACCAAATACTTTTCCATCTTTGACAACACCGGCAAACGGGTCAACGGTCCAGCCGTCACCGGGTTCAACAACATCGGTGTGGGAGTTGAAGTGAACGCACTCACCCGGTTTGCTGCCCTGGTGGCGGGCGATAATGTTCCAGCGTGGGAAGCGGTCGCTGTCGCCCAGTGCCTGCTCAGCGCGCACCAGATCGATGGTGAAATCGCGCATCGAAAGCCTCGCTTTGAGAAACTCGCAGATCTCAAGGTAGCCTTCACCGGGAGGATTTATCGTTGGAAACGCGATTAACGCACAGGTCAGGTCGACCAGATCATCTCGGGCAGCATCAATACGGGTGCGCAATTTTTCAAGCTGTTGTTCTCGGTGGTCGGTCATCGCGGTTTCCTGCTGCTTATCCTGAGGTGCCGGCCGTTTGTCCGGGGTGCTCTCTCGCTTGCCAGGGGTCAGTCTATCAAGTTCGCAGTGGCTGTGTGTGCCGTCAATAGCGGAGAGCCGGTTGCGGAAATTGAATCGGGAGAGTGTCACAGGCGATGACATTCAGCGGGATCGGTGTTGTGCGGTGGCAGACGGTTGTGGTGGGGTGGAGTTCCGGCTGCGGCGTTGCTAATAATGAGGTTGTTATTGCCCTGAGGCTTGCTGTGGCATGCTGACAGCTGCCGGTGTGAATGCGTGTTCCAGGGATTCAAGTGCCGGGGCGTGTGGTCATGGCGGCAGTGCGCGGTGGAAAAACCGATTGCCGGGCCGGCAGTTGAACGGTGCGGTGTGATGCAGGCCGCATCGGTCAGCGCGGCAGGCATCCGTCAATGCCGCCAGCGAGTAACGGTAACCGGGTGGAGGCTTGCGAACCCTCCTGGTCAAAGGGTTCGTGGTGTTTTGTTACTCGACCAGATCGGAATACTTCTGGAAGTCTTCCGGCAGTTCCAGTACGCCGTTGGATTCGACCACTTCGACCGTTTCCGGCGCGGGCTTACTGATCAATTGATTGACAAAAAATACCGTTAGCAATACGGCGGCAATACCGGCAACCAACCGTGTTCCGCGCACCGAATTCACTGCTTTCTGCTGATCATTTGCGGCGATGGTCTGTGTCGCAACCGGTGTGGAATTCCGGTTCGCTGCTGTGCGCTGCAACTTTGCTTTGATCTTTGCCACACCGGTTAGCAGACCGTTGGTGTTGCTGTTTGCTGCAGAGCGAAGCTGTGCTTCCTGCAGGGTGGTTCGTGCCATCGGGGTTCTGCAGCCGTTGCAGGTACTGTTGACAGCCGCGCGTGTGTTAGTCAGATTGGCTGCCTGTTGTGGGCGGTTCTCTGCCCTGGGGTCGACGAATTGCTGGTTCGCAGCCGATTGTTCGATGGACAGTGGTTCACTGGCTGCGACCGGATCGGGCAGGGCACGTTCCAGACCGGTTGCCACCACGGTGACGCGTATTTCGTCTGACATGCTCGCATCAATCGAGGTGCCGATAACAACATTGGCTTCATCGGCGGTTATCTGATTCAGTATATCCCCTACCACCTGAAAGTCACCCATAGACAGATTTGCGCCACCGGTGATGTTGGCCAGTACGCCTCGTGCACCACGCAGATTGACTCCGTCGATAAGCGGGCTTTCGCTGGCCGCAATGGCCGCATCGCGGGCACGAAACTCGCCGACGCCCCGCCCGGAGCTCATCATCGCTTCACCCATCTCACTCATCACTGCACGGACGTCGGCGAAATCGACGTTGATCAAGCCGGGGTTGGTGACCAGTTCGGCGATACTCTGTACCGCATTGGTTAACACATCGTTGGAAGCCGCAAACGCTTCCAGCAAAGTTGTGTTTGCACCAAGGTGTGTGAGTAGATTTTCGTTCGGTACAACAATCAGTGAGTCGACATAGTTGCGCAGATCGTTAATGCCCAACTCTGCCACCTGCATTCTTTTGTTGCCTTCAAAGTTGAAGGGCTTGGTGACAACGGCGACGGTCAGCACGCCAAGCTCTCTGGCGATCTGTGCAATCACAGGGATGGCTCCGGTGCCGGTACCGCCGCCCATTCCAGCAGTCAGAAATAACATGTCTGCGTTGCTGATTGAGTTGGCGATTACCTCTCTGTCTTCCTCAGCGGCAAGTCTGCCGACGTGAGGATTAGTACCGGCGCCTAGACCGCGGGTGATGTCGCTGCCCAGCTGGATAACGTTGTCGGGTTTGAATCTGGAGAGTGCTTGTGCATCTGTGTTGACGCACATGAAGTCGACGCCGCAGATGTCGGCGTTGATCATTTGCTCAACTGCGTTGCAGCCACCGCCACCAATACCAATAAGCTTTATTACCGCTGATTGATAGTGATTCAGGTCAGGTTGAATCATAGAGTTCCCTGCCACTTGCAATTGGGATGTATGTTTAATATCGGCCCTGCGGGAACCGGGTCGATCTCTGTTAAATTGCTGTAACGCATGTGGTGAATGGTGCAGTAAGCGCGCCATGTGATTGTGATGTAGCATACATAACTGTGGAGCTATGACAGTCATTGACCGGTAACCTGATCGTCGCTGTCGCAGTACACTTCGCGGGCCTGCCCGGTCGTGTTCAATCATCAAATGCTGTGCCGTTCAGTAACCGCTGTTTAACATAACTAGAAGATGCCGATGTCGAACAAGTTCCCGGAATGTCCGGAGTGCCAGTCAGCTTATGTCTATGTCGATGGCGAGATGCTGGTTTGTCCGGAATGTGCGCACGAGTGGTTTGAAAAACCCGCGGACAGCAGTGACGATACCGAGGTTGTCAGAGATGCCAATGGCAATCCGCTGCAGGACGGTGATACCGTAACGGTAATCAAGGATCTGAAGGTCAAGGGATCGTCGTCAGTGGTTAAGGTGGGTACGCGTGTCAAGAATATTCGACTCGTCGACGGTGATCATGATATCGACTGTAAAATAGACGGTATCGGCGCGATGAAGCTTAAATCGCAGTTTGTGAAAAAGGCCTGAACCTCTAATTAGTGCCTATCCAGAAACAGGGCGTCGCGAGGATCATTCAGGTGCGTGAGATTTTGCCTACCACATGTAGGCGCTTAGTTGTTCTTAAGTAACTACATGTGGTCGGTAAAAGATTGCGTGCCTGAGTGGTACGCAGTAGCGCTTGTTTCTAGATGGGCACTAATTAGTGCCTATCCAGAAACAGGGTGTCGCGAGGATCATTCAGGTGGGTGAGATTCTGCCTACCACAGGTAGGCGCTTAGTTGTTCTTAAGTAACTACCCGTGGTCGGCAAAAGAGTGCGCGCCTGAGTGGCACGCAGTAGCGCTTGTTTCCGGATGGGCACCAATT
>CALKXD010000245.1 GCA_938003855.1 uncultured Granulosicoccaceae bacterium
CGTTTCAGCACGCTCTGAACAGCGCCTTTCCTTTGCTGACAGAGCTGAAAATCCAGTAATTCATCTTCCCCCGGAGAGCGAGGTCAGCCACAGGCTCGGCCTGCAGATCGCGGCGCGGACGGACTCCCGAAAATACATTCCCGGAGCAAAAATAATGGTCCCCCGTGCCTGATTGTGTGCCAGCTCAACCAATGCTGCGATACCGGCAGTGGACTAACCGCTCCACAGAACTGGTATTGGCGAGTGGTTTATGTAAAATTAACAGTGTGTAGTTTACCTGAATGGAGTGTTGCCTATGTCACATGAGCCCGCCCTGGATGTGCTGATTCTGGGTGCATCATATGGATCTTTGTTCGCCACCAAACTGGCTGTGGCCGGTCACAACAGCTGCATGGTGTGTCTGCCGGCAGAAGAGCAACTGATTAATCGTGAAGGTACGGTGATTAGACTGCCGGTCCGTGGCCTCGATCAACCCGTTGAACTTCGATCATCCCGGTTGGCCGGGTCTGTGTCAGCTTGTTCGGCGGACAGTGCTGACCCCGGGAACTACGATCTCATTGTTCTCGGGATGCAGGAACCGCAATACGCGCAGCCTGCCGTGAAGGCGCTGATGCAACGAATTGCGCTGTCAGGCAAACCGTGTATGTCAATTATGAACATGCCGCCGTTGCCATTTTTAGCGCGGTTGCCCGGAGTCGATATCAGCGAGCTCGAGGGTGCCTACACCGACGCATCACCTTGGGATAATTTTACTCCGCAACTGATGACGCTGGCCAGTCCTGACCCCCAGGCTTTTCGACCACCGGATGAACCGGTAAATGTTCTGCAGGTTGGTTTACCGACCAATTTCAAGGTGGCTCGATTCGAGTCAGACCACCACACGGCGCTGCTTGAGCGTATGCAATCAGATATTGAAGCGGTCCGGTTTCCGGTCGGGGATCAGTCTGTAGAGCTGCCGGTGAAACTTAAGGTGCATGACAGCGTGCATGTGCCGCTGGCCAAATGGCTGATGCTGGTGGCCGGCAACTACCGTTGCGTTCTTGACGATTCGATCCGTCCGATCGCGGTGGCGGTGCACAGCGATCTGGAGCTTTCCCGCGAGTTGTATCAATGGGTCGGTGAGCTGTGCATTGCCTGTGGAGCTGATGGGGCGGATCTGGTCCCGTTTGAAAAATACGCTGCAGCTGCCAAAGGGTTGTTAAAGCCGTCTTCTGCGGCACGGGCGCTGGATGGTGGTGCACAGCAGATCGAACGCGTTGATAAGATTGTACAGTCTCTGGCGGCCGCAAAAAATAAGCAACACGCGGAGCTCGATGCCATCGTCCGTAGAGTCGACGGATGGCTGGAGCGCAATCGCAATACAGCTGCGGTACCGTTGTAACGCCGGCGTATAACCGGTGTGTCGTCGTAAGCGCACCCGGCACTGATCGTCTTGATGGTTAGATGAGCGTGGTTTGTTGCAAAACCTGATCATGAACGACATTGACCTCTACAGCTATAGCTGGAGCGATTAATGTACCGTGTCGCGTTTTTTTGCGTTGGTCTTGACGGCTAAGCTTTGCGTACAGTTGCCGGGGTAGTGAGGTAGTGAGGCATCGTCGTTCTGGTGTGTGCAATGCCAGTACGGTGCATATTCAGCCGCAACACGGTATTCATAGAGTGGATTCCATGCTGTGGCATCAGCATGGAAATTCAGCGCGGGCACTCCTGCAGAGGTTCTGGTTTTTTACTCTGGAATCAGGTCGCGGCGATACAATCGAGCGCCTGTCAGGTAACCGTTACTATAGGTACTCACCCTTGACTGTTCCTCCGCAATTAATCGATTTTTTACCTGCTGAATTATCCCTGTTAGTGGCCACCTTGCTGGTCGGGCTCAGCTTCGTTGCCTCGGCGATCAGTGCGGCTTTTGGTCTGGGGGGCGGTGTGTCTATGCTGATTGTATTGCTGATGTTCACCCCACCTGCCATTGCATTGCCGGTGCACGCGGTGATCCAGGTTGGATCGAATATGGGGCGTGCCTGGCTGATGCGCAGTGAGGTCATGCTGAATATCTTTAAGTGGATGGTGCCCGGGGTGTTCGTTGGCGTGCTGCTCGCAGGTTTAGTGTTTACAGCGATACCAACCGCTACGCTGCAAGTAGTACTGGCGCTGTTTATTTTGTGGTCGGTATGGACACCAAAACTGCGGGCACGGCCTGTCAGAGATGTCAGCTATATATGGGTTGGTGGGATAGCAAGCTTTACGGCCATGTTTCTAGGGGCAACCGGGCCATTTCTGGCCGCTTTTCTAACACCGGAACGCTACGGGAGGTTTCGAACGGTAGCTACCCACGCCACTTGCATGACATTGCAGCATTTAGTCAGAATGATTGCATTTGCCTATCTGGGGTTTCAATTTACCGAGTGGGTACCGTTCCTGTTGGCCATGATTGCCAGCGGCTTTGCTGGTACCTGGCTGGGAGCAGAAATGTTGAAGAAGGTCCCTGAAAGCACGTTTCGGTGGGTGTTCAAGCTCACTTTGAGTATGCTCGCGTTGCGCTTACTCTATAAAGCACTGATCTAGCGGCGGGTCTCTCTGATCTAAGTGATAGTTTTTCAGTGACTACTGGCGTACTGAAGGTGCTTTCGGGTCGGGGGGCGTACTGTTTGCCCGGGACGCTAAGGTACATGTCAAGGATTGACGGTGTTGTTCGCTCGGATGATTCCCTTCCACTGCCACCCGGAGTAGCGAGTCAACAGTGTGCTGCGCTACACTGGCTGACCAACTCCTATCGACCAACTCTATTCGGGATTTACATGGCTATCAGACAAAAGACTACCATTGCAATGAAGGTCAGCAGCAACTCACCGACGCACTCTCTTTCCAACGTTAAGGTGCGAGATATCGAGTTTGCTATTGATGAGCCGGTTGAGCGCGGAGGAACTAATCTGGGGCCAACGCCGACCGAGACGATAGTCGCGGCACTAATTGGCTGCACCAATGTCATCGGCCACAAGTGTGCGGTGTCACTGGGGATCGATGTCGGTCATCTGACTATTGATGTCGACTGCGAGTTTGATCGTCGCGGTGTGACATTGGCGGAAGAAATAGACGTACCGTTTAAAGCGCTGAAATTAAATGTATCGTGCAGTGGGGCTGCCACTCAGGCAGAGCTCGATCAGTTGGCTGTTGAGGTCGCTAAATACTGCCCTTTGTCAAAGGTATTCAAGCAGGCCGGTACGGTTATCGAGGAAAGCTGGCAGCCGGCAGTACGAAGTTAGTAGCACCACAGCAAACAGCAAAAACCGGGCGATGCCCGGTTTTTTTGCGGTAGTGCCAGTCGTCGTGTTGAATTAAATCACGACGACCGGCGGTCAGGATTAACTACTGATTAATCTTGTAGGCCACTACTACCGGTGGGTTGTCATAACCGTCTATGTTGGCTTCCAATATTGTGATGTAGAGTAAGCCGGTTACCTCATCATACGAAGCCCCACCGATCTCATTGATGTACTCGGCAGTCTGAAAAGGCATGTCCAGTTGGCCGTGCTCATAAGGGCTGATTTCGTGGGGCTGCAGTTCACCGGCCTGTACTGCGAGCCAGTCCTGCATGTTCCACAACCAGAAGTAGTTGTAGCTGTCTGTTGAAGCGTTGGGGCAGTAGCCCGGGCACTCGCTACCATTTTCGAGCGTGTTTTTGTAGCCGACCCCTGTGGTGTGTCCACCTGAAATACCCAGTGTCATGTAGGTATTAGTACCCGGCACAATAAATCCGTAACGCGCCTGGCTCAGGTGCGTCCAGAGCGTGTTGCTCAGGGTGCTGTTGAGCAGGTCGTCGTGCAATCTGTTGTCAAGCGAGTAGCCTTGCAGCTCAGTTGCTGGAATGGTGAGGGATTCAGTGCTTTGAAGGTTGTCTGTCAGGTTCACGGCGAATGCTGAAGGGCCCACACTTAAGCGGGAGATAATCGGATCGCCACTTGAGTTACCGGAAATATGACTCGCAGATAGAGTGTCCTGCCATTCAGCCGGTACGCTGCTGATCCACCCGGCGGCACGTGAATCGCCGACCATGTGGTGCATCGCCGAAATCTCAGAAGTTGCAAGCGCGTCCGCATCATTGACAACAAGTGTGGTCAGTGTGTTGTCACCGGGGCCATCGTAGTAGGAAATCAAATTAACAACGAGACTGTCGTCGACAACTTCCAGTCCCACGACCTTGTCGAGATTATCAGGGTTTCCGGTCGCTGCGCGATCAATGATCTTTGAAAAGTTCTGCACCGGACTGCCGGTTGAGTTCAGGTCAGCGATGTTATGCGAGTTGACCAGTGCGGGGACGTTGAACTTGGCAATAGCATCCTGGTGGGTGTGTCCGACGATGTACATAGCGTTGCCGTTGACTTCCAGCGGTCCCTGCGCGTAATTCATGCTCGACTCACCGTAGGTGTTGCCGGGCAGAGTGAATGCTCCCTGGTAGCTCAGATCGCTGATGGTCATCAGGTTAGGGGAGATGGTGATGTCGACTACAGCGTCATTCGAGAACATGCCCTGAACATTAAAGACTTTGTATTTAAACGTGTCAGTCTGGCTGGCGTCACCGTTGTGCTTGTAGAGAATCGTACCATCGGAATTTACCTGGAAGGTTTCCGCGTGAAGTGGATTTTCCAGTATCAGGATACTGGATATGTCTATCGAGGTGTTCGCGGTGTCGTTGGTTAGCACACTGATCAGCTGCGATTTACCTTTTGAAACAGTCACCGTATCATCAGCCGCGATAGGTGCTTCTGCCGGTTCTATGGTGACTGTAACGACAGCCGTGTTGGATGAATTAAGGTCCGCGTCGAACACTCTATAAGAGAAGCTGTCGGTGAGTGTGAGTCCACCGTCGTGATCGTATTCCACCACGCCATCAGGCCGGATGGTTATCTCACCATTGGCGGGGCCTGTGATGATTTCAACGCTTGACCGGTTTAAGTCCTGATTTCTGTCGGTGTCGTTGTCGAGTACGTCGATCGCAGCGATTAAGCCTCTGGCAACAGTCGAAGCATCGTCTGCTGCGACAGGGGCTTCGCTTGGCAGCGGATCTACGGTAATCGTGACGGTTGCCGTGTCAGATGTCAGGCCTTCATTGTCAGCGATGGTGTAGGTAAAAGAATCTGTGAGTGCCACGCCTCCGAGGTGAACATAATTTACAACACCGTCGACGATGGTGTAAGTGCCTTCTGCGGGTTCGTCAACAATTGACAGACTCGCTACATCCAGACTTCCGTCTGTATCCTCGTCGTTGGCGAGAACGGCAATATCGACGGCATCGTATGCGGTGATTGTGACAGCATCATCAACAACGGCAGGGGCCAGATTGACGCGTTGTGCCAGCGTGATGTGCACGGTCGCTACATTTGATGCGGCGTTTTTGTCGTCAAACACCTGGTAGGTGAAGCTGTCTTCCAGGTCATCGCCGTCAACGTTTTCATTGGTGTAAAGAACATCGCCGTCGGCTTGCAGCTCTACTGTGCCATTTGAGGGTAAATCGATAAACTTGACGCTATTGATGTCGAGGTTGTTATCAGGGTCAGTGTCGTTAGCGACAACGTTTACAACTGCACCGGTGTTCACGGTTAGTTCAAGTGTGTCGTCGGCGGCGACTGGAGGATCATTGCCCTCAATGGTGATCGTGATCGTGCCTTCATTGGATTGCATCCCATTGGTATTAGCGACCTTATAGACAATGGTGTCTGTCGGATTTTTGCTTCCGTCGTGCTCGTAGAGAATGGTTCCATCAGAGCGAACGACAAATGTCTTGGCGTCGCTTGGGCCATTTACAACCAAAATGCTGCTTACATCGAGAACGCTGTTGGTGGTGTCGTTGTCCAGTGCACTGATCACGATCGATTCGTTTCTGGCGATAGTAACGGCATCGTCAGCGGCATGTGGCGGTTCGATTGGCTCGACGGTAATGTCGACATCGACGATATTTGAAGGCAGGCCCAGATCATCGGAGACCTGATAACTGAAAGAGTCTTCGGTGGTAGTGCTGCCGTCGTGATCATAAGTGACGGTGCCGTCGGTCTGAACTTCAGCGTCGCCGTTTCTAGGGTTGCGAGTGATAACCACAGAACCGGCATCGATGTTGTCGTCCTCGTCGGTATCGTTGTCGAGAACATTTATGAGCGTGTCGGAGCCGGCAACGAGTGTCGCGGTGTCTGCAACTGCCAGTGGCGGAAGGTTATCCGGCTCCGGGCTTTTCACAGAGAATGACGTTTGGGGGTTTGTGTTGGCACGGGCCCGATTGTTGGCGAAGTCGAGCGAGATCAACCGAATAAGGTAGTCGCCGGGATTCGAGAGATCAACGTTGCTGACTGACCAGGTGTCATCATCGCTGAGGGCAGCGCGACGATAGCCCCCTCTAGCGGCCGTAGACCAGGAGCTTCCGTTCCAGTATTGCTTTGGTGAAGTATCGGTGCGCTCCACTCTGGCCCAGAACCTTTTAACGCCGGAGATGTCGTCGACGACCGTGCCAGTGAGTGTGTAGCTGTCGGTCGGGTCAATGTCGCTGTCGGCAAGTGGTGCCGTGACCGTCGCAATCGGGGCTTTGGTGTCAGGTTGGTCGCTTCTGACGCTAAAGGTCACTATAGGGTTGGCTGCGGTTTTGGCCCGGTTAGAAGCATTGTCTATTGAGTAGAGCTGAATTCGATAATCGCCGAAGTCCGAGAAATCCACGTTGTCCAGAGACCAGGTGTTATCGGTACCAAGCGTGGCGCGTCGCCACCAGCCGGTCTTGGCAGTGGACCACTCGGTGCCGTTCCAGTACTGCCATGGCTTCGTATCAGTGCGCTGAGTCAGTACCCACAGCTTTTGGACACCGGAGATATCATCGACGATTTCTCCATGTATTGTGTACGTGCCATCTGGTGTAATAGTGCTTGTCGGGACTGGTGCCAGTATGGTTGCGGTAGCTGGCGTCGTGTCGGTTTGCGAAAATGCAATGCCGGGCTGTAGCGCCAGCGCGGTTAGCAGCATTGCCGGACGCAATAGCATTTGGAAAACTGAAAGCGGCATTTGTATTTACTCGTTTTTTAAGTCTGCGGGATTGATCGACAGCTTGTTACTTGGGCGGATAGTATCGCGCCGGGATTAAGGTGTCACTGTGTGCTCATCACAGAAACAGGACCTCGTAGCCGTAAGTGTTAGTTTTCTGCTACAACTGGTTTGGTTTTCCTGAACAGCTCGCAAGGATTTCAACATTTACCCCGCCAGCCGGTGGCCATATAGTATAGAAAGTGGCTGTTTAGTTCCTGAAAAATACGCGACGCATCCAAGTGTTAAGCGTAGTCGACATGATTGCTCGTGCCTAATGACTGCAGGCAGATATTTTAATGGATGTCTGTCGTCAGATCGATTCCCCGTGCGGGGTAAGCCGGTGCAGAAATTGAGAACTGCTGTGAAAAAATCGCAATCGACCCTAAGCCGAAATTGATATTGTTGACGGGTTTGTGCCAAAAAATCTGCTTCTTATCTGCTGTTGTACATTGAGCGCCTGCGTTCTTTGATCAGTACTGTGGCCTCGTCAGTGCCATCATGAAGTGAGCCGAACCATCGATCCCATGGAGCGTCAACGTTGCCGTAATTGCACTCATAAAATCGATGGTGCAGTTGGTGGTGGAAATCGGCGGCCTCGGTTACGGCTTTATCATTGACAATTAGTTTTTCAAATCCTGCGTGTGAAAACGCCGGAGCCAGGCAGCGTGTGTAAAGGTGTAACAACACAATGACGGGATGTGTCGGGATCACGTAGTGAATGATTACCGAGGATATATAAAAAAGATGCTCCACGGGATGCATCGACATACCCGACCACGGACCGATGTGTATGTTGCTGTGGTGTAATTTATGGTAGCGCTTGAACAGAGGTGGCCAGTGCAGCAGGCGGTGAATTCCGTAGAAGTGTGAAGACAAGGCAACCGGCATTATCAGTAGCCAGGCAAAAAATGCCACCGGGTGGCTGGCGAAATCCAGCATCGGGATAATACCGTTTGCACCACCCCAGTAATACAGAACTTCGTACATCGTCCAGACAGATACGCCACTAGTCAGGCTCCAGAAGATATTGTCGTGCACCTGATTGCCGAAGGTAAATTTTTTGCCTTTTTCCATTTCCTCGCGGGGGTCAAACTTCAGTTGTCTGCCTTGTCCGCGGTAAACGTAAAAATATAAATGCAATCCGCCTGCGACAATTGTCAAAAGAAACATGTTTCTGAAGAAAATTGGCAGTATCCAGTCGAACGATAAGGTTTCCATCGTCGCCAGCGGTGGTGTCAGGTAGTTGTGGACAATAATCGCGAAGGATATAAACAAAACGTTTCGCGTCACCGTTACCCAGCGTTTGGTGAGTGCCAGCAGTGCTGCCAAGGGACGCGGAGGCCAGTCAAACAGCGCTGAAAACACTACGGGCCCGCGGTGATGCCAGATGTTTTTTTTACTGCCTGCTGATTGCTCTGGTGCAGCTGCCATAATAAGCCCGGTGAGTTGTCTGACGTGGTAACTCTGATGGTTTCAGATCACTATCGCAAAGACAAGTCACCGTCCTTTTGTGCGTATGCAATAACTAACTGGCAATACGTCTGTGGGCCGTCGTTTTGAGACCTTCCGGGCTGTGCGCCCGGTCGCGGCACGGATGGGCCAATTCGCTGCCGGGCTTCGGGTCGCTTCGGTTATCCTTGGTATTCGCGTCAGTGCGGGAATATCGACAACCGGACTGATTCAGCTTGCCGGTGTTGTTGTTAACATCAGCTTACAGGGTAGAGGCTCAATATGACTCGAGGTTGCATAGATTTACCGGATGTTGTCACTGGTTGCCCGGCTACTGCGGGGGGCGACTGAACATGCAACCGATGGCGGAAAAATCGGCCGGTCTTTGGTCAGACAAGTCGGTTCTGCAAAGGCTGCCGGGGGAGTATGACTGGAATTACAGAGTCGATGGCGACTGTCCCGGTATCCTTAAAATCATGCATGCCGGTTGCAAACCGGGGATTGTCGATCTGCAGGTGGCGATCCTCAAGCGACTGGCAACCGCGACGGGCCTGCCAGTACCCCGGGTTGTCGCCTCGCGGTCTGGTAACGACGTAGAATCGGTGACTACTGCAGAGGAAACCCGCCTCGCATGGATGATCAGCGTACTGCCCGGTTGCACATTCGCAGAGGCTGGTGTGGATGATTCCGCGCTGATGCAGGATATTGGCGTTGTCCTCGCCCGGTTACACCTGGCATTGCAGGACTTCACTCATGAGGGGCTGACGCGGGAGCTCAAGTGGGATCTAACCGCAGCGGAGCAGTTCGAAGCACATCTGCCCTTGATACATGATCAAACGCGTGGTGCTTTGTTGCGGCAAATATTCAGCGATTATAAAAGCTACTATCAACCGGTATTAAAATCCCTGCCGTATCAGGCCATTCACAATGACCTGAACGATCACAATATTCTTGTCACCACGGGTGAAGTCCCCCGACTGAGTGGCATCATAGATTTTGGCGATGCGATCTATGGCCCGGTGCTGGCCGATCTTGCTATCACGGCGGCCTACCTGGTTTTGGGCTGCCAAAGGCCGGTAGAGCGGTTGGTCGCATTTATTGCCGGGTATCAATCGGTGCGTGAACTGAGCGACGTGGAAACTGATGCCATCTGGCCGCTGCTGCTGACGCGGTTGGCTGTCAGCGTGTGCAATTCGGCGGCGATGAAAATAGAGAAACCGGATGACCCCTATGTAGTGGTGTCTGAAGCACCCGCCTGGCGGTTTCTGGATAATCACCACCGAACCGACGCCACGTCAGTCAG
Organism: uncultured Granulosicoccaceae bacterium; assembly: GCA_938003855.1. GTDB lineage: Bacteria > Pseudomonadota > Gammaproteobacteria > Granulosicoccales > Granulosicoccaceae. The sequence goes on from CALKXD010000245.1 coordinate 9,809, forward strand.
CCTGCGATTACGCCAGACCAGCACACAAACGGCGGGCAGAACTTCAACAGTCGAGAAATTTTTGCAGCACGCGCGGGGCAGTTTTGCCCGCGTCATTAACCGTGAGCTTCACAATGCTGTGGTGTTGAATTTTTCACCGCAACAATCCAGTGTGCCGGCAGATCCGTTTCAGTTTCAGCTCAGCGACATGAACACGATGGTCGATGCCGCACTGGGTGACAGCAAAACCGGAATCGGTCGATACGCTGAACCGCGGCTGATCTATACCTCAGCGCAATTTTTTCAGGCGTCTGAAAAGCACGCAATACGACGCACCGTTCATCTGGGGGTCGACCTCTTTGCGCCGGCATTGACCCCGGTGCATGCGCCGCTGTCCGGCGAAGTTTCCTATGCTGCCTGGCAGCAGGGCACCTTGGAGTATGGGGGTATGGTGGTTCTGCAGCATTGCGTACCCGATACTGAACACACTTTTTATACGTTATACGGGCACCTATCCAGAGACTCTGTGGCGGCACTTGCGATCGGGCAGTCAATTGCCGCAGGCGAGTGCTTTGCCGAGCTGGGAACCGTTGATGACAACGGTGGATGGTCGCCTCACCTTCACCTTCAGCTTGGTATCGGTACAGGCAATTTGTCTGACTGGCCCGGTGTGGTTGCGCCCGACGATACGACGGCATGGAAACAGATCTTCCCCAATCCGGCCGCATTGCTAAACCTGCCGGACAGCGATATAGAATATGCGCCCATCAACCCACAGCAGACAGCGTTGAGGCGGCATAAGGTCACCGCACCGAATTTAAAGCTGTCCTACCGCGACCCTGTGCAGATGGTTCGCGGATGGAAGCAGTATTTGTTCGACGATCAGGGGCGTTGCTATCTGGATGCGTACAACAATGTGCCGCATGTCGGGCATTGTCACCCGCATGTAACCCGTGCGATTACAGACCAGGTACGCTTGTTAAGCACCAACACGCGCTACATAAGCGAGGGGCTGCCGGACTACGCCGAGCGTTTGCTGACGCGCTTTCCTGCAGCGCTTGATACTTGTTTTCTGGTCAGTTCAGGCAGTGAGGCCAATGAAGTGGCTTTGCGTCTTGCGCGCCAGTTTACCGGGGCCGATGATGTGCTGGTTTCCGAGAGCGGCTACCATGGCATTACGCAGACCTGCATAGACATCAGTCACTATAAATTTGCCAGACCCGGTGGTGCCGGTCAGAAGGAATGGGTGCATGTGATTGATGTCCCCGATACCTATCGAGGCCGTCACCGTGGCGACCATGCAGCGCAGCACTTCGTCGCTGATGTTGAAAGCAAGATCAATGACCTTCAAGCCAGTGGTCGCAGGCTGGCCTGTTTTATCTCAGAGCCGTTCCCCAGTGTCGGCGGGCAGGTGATACCACCGGCCGGCTATCTTGCCGGCGTCTACGAAGTGGTACGCAACAGCGGTGCGCTGAATATAGCCGACGAAGTGCAAACCGGATTAGGCCGCCTTGGTCAATGTGACTGGGGTTTCAGCTATCAGCAAGCGGTTCCGGATATTGTGGTACTGGGTAAGCCGGCTGGCAACGGACATCCGCTCGGCGTGGTTATCACGCGCCGTGAGATTGCCGATGCGTTTGCCACAGGTATGGAATTTTTCTCAACATTTGGTGGCTCGACAGTCGCCTGTGCAGCCGGTCTGGCGGTTCTAGAAGTGCTGGATGAAGAAGAACTGGCGACTAACGCCGAAGTCGTCGGAAGCCATCTGTTACAGGGCTTAACAGCTCTGCAGAAGCTACACCCGATTATTGGCGACGTTCGCGGAGTCGGATTATTTATCGGTGCTGATCTGACCCGAAGCGATAACAGTCCGGCAACTGCGGCGGCAGCCTATATTGTCAATCGGCTACGGGACCATCGCATACTGATCGGGTCCGATGGCCCGTTCGATAATGTACTGAAGATACGACCACCGCTGTGTTTTTCAATCGAAGACACCGATTGCCTGTTGCAGGTGCTCGATTCCGTGTTGGGTGAGGCCGGCTTGCAGGCGCTGGCTTAAACCGCTTCGGCGCCGGTCTGGCGTGGTATTGTTGTTGCACAATTGCTCTATGTTGTTATCTCCTATTGGTTTTACCTAATGAAATTACGCAATAAGTTTTCCCGTGCGCTGATTGCAGCGTCGTTGTTGGGCGCAGCGACAGTTCCGGTGCCTCTGTTTGCAGACAGTTCGGTCTGGAAAGTAAGCAAAGGGGCAGCACATGTGTTTGTCGGCGGTACGCTGCATGTACTGTCGCAACAGGACTATCCGTTGCCGGCGGAGTTTGCCGAGGCTTATGCCGCCGCCGATCTGGTTGTGTTTGAAACCGATATGGTCAGAATTGCCGATCCACAGTTTCAGCAAAAAATGATGGCGGACTCCACCTATAGTGATGGCACAACGGTCAGGGATACACTCAAGCCCGGGACCATCGAAGCGCTGGAAAATCACTTCCGCGAACGCGCAATGCCGCTGGATCAGTTTGCCCGTTTCAAGCCGCCTATGTTGTCTATACTGATTACCATGGTGGAACTGCAATTGCTCGGTATCAACCAAGACGGAGTCGATGCACACTTCTCTGCGCGCTCTATGGAAGATGGCAAAGCTCAATTAGCGCTGGAATCACCTGAACAGCAGATGGCCATGATCGCGACCATGGGAGGCGATAACCCCGACCGGCTGATTCGTCACACGCTGCAGGATGCCAGCGAGTTGCGTTCTATTATGACGGAGATGGTAACCGCGTGGCGGCAAGGCAATGTCGACAAGCTGGATACCGGATTGATTCAACGCATGCGTGACGACTACCCCGGGATCTATCAAAGCCTGCTGGTAACCCGCAACGTTAATTGGATGCCGGCGATCCTGCAATTGTTCGATACCGACGATATCGAATTCGTTATGGTTGGTGCAGCACACCTCGTCGGTGAAGATGGTTTGCTGGAAATGCTGAAAAAGAAAGGGTTTACGGTTACCCCGCTTTAGCGGTTTGGTTATACAGGCGACAAGACAAAACGCCGGTTGCCGGAGTCGTAGTGTTCCAGCCGCAGGTTGATTCTGTCGCCGATGTTAAAAACCGGTGCGCTTTTATCGCTGTTGTCAGTGTCCGCTCTTGCGCTGACGTCGGTTGTTTTATAGGTGCAGTTGAATTGCCTGCCCAGATCGTCCAGGTATATTTTCAAGTCAGCGCCGAAACCGTCTACGCTTGCGTAAATTTTGCCGGAGCGCATCCCCATAATGGTTGCCCCTCGTACCGGTCGGGCAGATACCGGCAAGGATAAGTCTCTGTGCAGATAGCTATCAATTGCCATTAAATGGAACTCCTGATCGAGCTCTTTCTGGATTTTTTTGGCCGCATTAGCGGCGGCAACAATGCTGTCCTGCAGCAGTTGATCCTGTGACGACTCAGCCGGTGGTTGAAGCTTCAATGCTTCGAGAGTTTCTTTGTGGGTGAAGATGCCAGCCATCTCTCGCATCGGCGATGAGAACCGCGCATAGGACTCGACCCCCAGCGCATGATGCGGGCCGGGTTCCTCTGAGAAAAAGGACGCTCTGTTGGTTAATAGAATCATTCGTTCAATGGCAAGTCTCAGCGGGTAGCGGTTGTGCTCATCAGTGCTGTTTTTATCGGGCAGTGCCTGTACATAGTCGGCCAGTGGCTGATCCCGGTGCCAGCGCCAGTGGTCCTCGAGGCCATGTAGTGCGACTAACTGATCGAGCATCTCTCTTAATTTCTCAAGGCGTTGTCGCAGCGGCGGGCTGTGTATGCGGAAGATCGATTGAAGTTCTGGCGCCAGTGTGCCTTGGGCCTTGTGCAGCGACTCCAGTCGTCGGGCACCTTCCATGTTGCATAACAGCGAGATTTGTTCGTTGTATTTTTCGCAGTCACAGCGTTGCCGTATCTGAATACGAAATCCGCACGAGTGATCATTGTTGGCGTCCAGGTGTTGCTGCGTTTGTTCCAGGGTGACAGACGCCTCATGGCGGTTGTAGTCAACCACGTCGCGACGCTCGGCGTGTTTGATTCGTCTGGTCCCGGCTTCGCGTAAATTTAGCAGCGACGCGGCAAACGGTGAGTCGGTATAGGGGTGTTCTTTATCGTCTTGAATGTGGTCGTAGAAATCCTGCACTTTTAAATAGGCAAGTTTGGCGTGACTGTTAATCAAGGCACGTGTGATGGTGGTGTGCAAAACGTCGCCGTTAGTGGCTATGATGATTTCAAACAGCAGGCAGCGTCGATCAACACCGGGATTCAGTGACACCAGGTCTTCGGAGAGTCCTCGGGGCAGCATCGGCACTGCAAGCCCGGGCACATAATAGGTGACCGCTCGTTTTATGGCTTCGCCGAAAATAGCCGAGCCGGGTCGGACATAGAAGGCCGCATCAGCCAGCGCATAGTAGATATGCAGGTGGCCGTTGTTGTCGCTGTCTATGTACAGCGCCTGGTCGAGGTCTCTGGAGTCTTCATTGTCGATGGTGACAAACGGCAGGTGGGTCAGGTTTTGCAGGTCAGGGTCGTCGATGCCCGGGTGCTTCAGCCACGTCAGCGTTTCTGCTTCACACTCTGGCGGGTGGCACGGGTTTAAACCCTTTCTGGCCAGAACTTCATAGACGGCTGCGGTGGGAGAGCCATGATCAGCCAGATGGCCGATGTCACGGTCGTGTCCGTCTGTCTCTGCGATGGTGAACAGATCACCGTTGCGCCACGCAGAAGCAGAGCTATCTGCATCATGCAGGGTGTGTGTTTTTTCAGTGTCGAACAGGCCTGTGATAGTGCCGTTGTCGAGTTTTCCGATCCAGTAATACATACGACCAGTGTACAAGATTGCGCTGACCGCCGGTGGTTTCAGCGTGTGACAGATTACACATCGGTCTGCTGTTTCGGTCAGGCGGGCAGGTAGGACGCAAGCGTTGCAGGGTCGTTGCAGCCCAGGTTGCCGAGGTTGGACTCAAGATCAGCCAACAGCAGATCGGCGACATGATCACTGCCGCGTTGACCTAGGGCGGCAGCACCGTAAATAAACCCGCGCCCAAGCAACACAAAGTGTGCACCCATGGCGAGCGCACGACAGATGTCCAGACCGCTGCGTACGCCGCTGTCAAACAGAATCACTCCGTCACCGGCCAGTTCATTGGCAATGGCTGGTAGCGCTTCGATGGTCGCGGGCGCACCATCAAACTGTCTGCCGCCATGGTTTGAGACAATCACACCGTCTGCCCCGCAATCGATGCAGCGTCGCGCATCCTGCGGGTTTAATAGGCCTTTTACCAGCATGGGCCCCTGCCATTCCTGTCGGGTTTGCTCAAGGTAGGTCCAGTCAAACGGACCCATACTGGCATTCATAAACGCACCGATCTCAGCGACATCTGTGCTGCTGACGTATTTCTCCAGGGTGTGGAATCTCGGTAGCCCATGTGCCAGTGTCGCGATAGACCAGGATGGTCGAATAGCGGCGCGCCAATAGGTTTTAATAGTCCGTTTGGGGGGGACTGACACCTCAGCTCGTCGTTGCCGTTCGCGGCGGCTTTGCATTGGTGTGTCGGCGGTGATCACCAGTGTGGTCATGCCGGCCGCGGATGCGCGTTCGAGTAAATCACGACGCATCGCTGTATCTTTCGGCGGATACAATTGAAACCAGCCCATGCCATCGGTGGCCGGACCAATGGACTCCGGGTCTGCTGTTGCCACAGTGCTAAGGCAGTAGGGAATTCGGTAACGTGCCGCCGTCTTTGCCAGCATCTGCTCAATCCCCGGCCACATCAGCCCGGTCAGTCCCACCGGTGCTATGCCAAACGGTGCGTTATATCGAGTCCCAAACAGATCGGTGGCAAGATTCAGTGTTTGTTCACCCTTCATAAACTGCGGTACCAGACGTATGTTTTGAAGCGCAGTAATGTTACGCGCCACGCAGGTTTCGCGGCCGGTACCGCTGTCCAGGTACTCCCAGCTGAAGTGCGGCATGCGTCGCCGGGCACGACTGGCGAGATCGGCGATGGACGGGTATTGATTGAGAAGTTCAGGATTCATCGGGTGATGGCTAACTCGTGCAATGGTCTGTTTTCCGCCCTTGCCGGGCGCGCTGTCCACTGTAAGGTATACCGTGGAAGAAAGCACCCGGCGGCGTTGCGGTGCAGCTGGTAAAAGGTAATGATTAAGTCTGATCGGAGTTGCAAGCGCTGCGAAAATCGCTGATCGGCACCCACCTGTGTTGCCAAATACGGTAACCTGCTGGTCGCTCACCAACGGGAAATCAAAGGTCGATGAAAAAAACTGTGGTAGTGACTGGCGGCACCGGAGGTATAGGTGGTGCGGTCGCCGGTATTCTTAACGCATCCGGGTGGTCTGTGATCGCCGCGTCGGTATCGCAAGCGGAGCTTGATTCGTTTGATGGCGCTGATGGGATCAGTTTGCAATTACTGGATGTGACCAGTGACGATTCCGTTGACGCATTATTCAATGGCCTCGACTCACTTGACGGTCTGGTCAACTGTGCTGGAATCCTGCAGCGGGATGCCGAGTATGACCTGAAAGTGTTTCAGAAGGTCATCGATGTCAACCTGACCGGCACCATGCGTTGCTGTATGGCGGCGATGCCGATGCTGGCAAGAAGTGGGGGGTCGATCGTAAATACTGCATCCATGTTAAGCACCTTTGGCGGGCCTCTGGTGCCGGCGTACTCGGCCTCAAAAGGCGCTGTGGCACAATTGACCAAATCTCTGGCAGGCAAGTGGGCGGCGGATGGTATACGGGTCAATGCGGTTGCACCGGGTTGGATCGAAACAGAGATGACGCAGGGGCTTCGGCAGGCATCGGAACGAGAGCAGGCGATACTAAGCCGCACGCCGATGAACCGCTGGGGCAAGGCTTCAGAAGTTGGCAATCTGGTTGAGTGGTTGCTGTCAGACAAGGCAAGCTTTGTCACCGGTTCAATCTACCCGGTGGATGGCGGGTATCTTACAATTTAAAAGGCATCAGTATGACTGACAACAAAGACGATAAAAAAGACTACGACCCGCGCACCCCTTATCAATTGCCGTTTCCCAAAGAAGCGCTTGATGAAATAGTGATCCCGGATGCGGTCCCCGAGGATGACAGACTCTGGGTGCCACAGGCCGACAATGTCTGGTTCCGGCCGCTGTGTCTAAACCGTTCCCAGGGTTACTGGATGAACCTGCTGAAAGTGAGAAAATCCGGGGTATTGTCGCGCCACAGGCATCCGCAGCCTGTGCATGGCTATGTCCTGAAGGGGCGTTGGCACTATCTGGAACATGACTGGATGGCCGAGGCAGGCTCTTACGTTTTCGAACCTCCAGGTGAGACTCACACCCTGGTTGTACCGGAAGGCGTTGAAGAGATGATTACGTTTTTTCAGGTTAATGGCGTGATGTGCTACGTCGATCCGTGGGGTGAGGTGCTTGGCTATGAAGATGTCTTTACCAAAATTGATCTGTGTAAAAAGCACTTTGAATCAGTCGGGCTGGGTAGCGACTTTGTCGATCAGTTTATACGATAGACCCATGCAGCAGTTATAAGGACGGCAAAAAAAACTGCGTTGCTGTTGATATAGAAAGGCAGCGTTAACCCGGTGGCGCTGTTGCCGCCGGATAATCATCTGAGCGACCACACATCGGCGCTGCGGTCAGCGCCGGATTTTCAGGTTAACTTCAGGCACTCAATGCTGGTAAGTTCCGGTTCACCGCCGCGCGCACCACTGCCTGCTGCTATCCATAACCTGCCGTCGTACACACAGCAATTGGTCCCGTGACGTGCCCGGTTGAGCGGTGGGCCCAGGGTCCATTGATCGACGAGCGGATCAAATATCTGCAGTTCGGTGTGCGCTTCCATACGACCGGCTTCACCACCCACGTAGTGGATTTTGTCGTTAAAAACA
>CALKXD010000246.1 GCA_938003855.1 uncultured Granulosicoccaceae bacterium
GTCTGAGATCATGAGCTTCAGTAATTTTATTTTGATCTCAACCGTTATCGACAAATTTGCACTAGAGAATGAAGGCGTCGATGACAATGCTTACCATATAGCTCTCGGGCATTGCATGGAAACGCTACACGACTTCCTTACCGGGAAAAACCAGCAAGGTAAGAAAACGCATGTTGTAGTCGAGTGTAGAGGGAAAAAAGAGGACGCCGAATTGGAACTGGAGTTTCGTCGAGTATGTGATGGTGATAATCGATTCGGCAAAAACCTGCCGTTCGACATCTTGTTCTCAGATAAAAAAGCGATGTCTACAGAGTTACAGCTGGCAGACCTTGTTGCGAGACCGATAGGCATGAACAAGCTGAGGCCAGGACAAGACAACCGTGCTTTTGAGGTGCTGAAAGAGAAGTTTTACTGCAATCAAGGAAGAGAAGGCGCGGGCACAGGCTACGAAGGAGTCGGACTTAAAATTTTCCCTACCCCAAAAAGCGAAAAACCCCGGTGAAGCCACCGAGGTATTAACGCCGACCGGGTAACCCCAATCCACTTGCTTTTAGTTTGGTGCCGAATACGGTTTCTGTCAACACCTACTACCACACGATACAGGGCCCGACTTTAGGCCCAGAACACAACTTTGCGGGCCGTGTAACGGCAAGTGGTTGCGCTCCTCTAACATGTTTTTTGACAGCCGACCGTCTCTTGGGATTCGTAGCAGGCTTTTGCCACTGTTGAGGGCTACTGTAGGCAATTGTTTTTGCGGTATATAAAATGGTGGCCAGGGACGGAATCGAACCGCCGACACGGGGATTTTCAGTCCCCTGCTCTACCGACTGAGCTACCTGGCCATTTTTACTACAATGATGCGGGCGCATCATTAGGGTGCAAAAGAGCTTTGTCTCTTGCAAGCCGCCTATTAGACCTATTACGCGGCGCCGAGTCAAGTATTGCACCTTACCCGGCGCCAACCTTTGCGGGTTAAATCACTGTTGGCGGCACTGCTGTTGTTAGTCTTCCTGCGGCACGAACCCGTCTGGCATGGCTGAACCTTCACCAAAGAAGAATTTTTCCATCTCTTCTTCCAGAAATTTGCGCGCCTTGGGGTCCACAGGTGTCAGGCGGTATTCATTTATCAGCATGGTTTGATGCCCCATCCATGACTGCCATGCTTCCTTTGACACGTTCATGTAAACGCGCTTCCCTAGATCACCGGGGTAAGTAGGCCGATCCAGACCTTCGGCTTCTTTGCCTAATTTGATGCAATTGACCATGCGAGCCATGACTTTTCCAATAGGTTTCTGTTATCCCGCCATGATAGCAATTTGGCGCGCTCAATTCGATGCGCACGAGACTCGATGCAAATGAGATCCCCTGAACAAGGCAATTACCATTGCACGCGCACCCGGTACAAACAGCTTAAGAGCGGACACCACGAGCTTTCGAGGCCGCAGCCAGTGGCTCAGACCAACGATCGCCGCAAAGTATCCAGCAGCTTGCTGACCGGCGCCGGTAACCCGCCGGGCTGCTCGTCTGGGGCCGCCCAGACGACCGAATCAGTCTCCCGTACAGCGCTCCTGCTGCGCGCTCGCAGGCGCACATGCACCGGCGTGATATCCAGATGATAGTGACTGAAGGTGTGGCGAAACAGGCCCCAATGGGAAACCTGCGCCGGATCAACAGTCCCTGCCGATTCTGCATGGCTTAACAGCGATTGCACATCATCAAACTGGGGAAAGCACCACAGGCCACCCCAGATACCGCTGGCCGGGCGTCGCTCCAGTTGCACACGCCCCTTGCTGTCTTCCAGTAACAGCATGTGTGTTGCACGTACCGGCTTATCAGCTTTGGGCTTTTTATGCGGCCAGGCCGTCGGGGTGCCCAGCGCATGTGCTTTGCAGCTTTTCTGCAGCGGACAGCGCTGGCACTGCGGAGCGCTGCGTGTACACAAGGTAGCGCCCAGGTCCATCATCGCCTGATTAAAGGGGCCGGTTCGCTGCTTTGGAGTGACCGCTTCGGTCACCTGCCAGAGAAATCGCTCAACGGACGTTTGTCCGTACCAGCCATCTATAGCATAGTGGCGACACAACACCCGCTTGACGTTGCCGTCGAGGATGGCGGCATACTCTCCAAACGCCAGACTTCGAATAGCACCGGCGGTGGAACGTCCGATTCCGGGCAAAGCAATGAGCTCGTCGACGGATGATGGAAATCGACCGTCTAAATCGTTGACCACTATTTGCGCGGCCTTATGCAGATTACGACCACGCGCGTAATAGCCAAGTCCGGACCAGTGCTGCAGCACTTCATCCTGCTGAGCAGCCGCCAGCGCTTCGACGGTGGCAAAGCGCGCTATGAATTTTTCATAGTAGGGGATGACTGTTGCCACCTGGGTCTGCTGCAACATGATCTCCGACACCCACACCTGATAGGCGTTGGTCTCCTGCTGCCACGGCAAATGCTTACGCCCATGTTGGTCGAACCAGCTCAGCACCCGGGTGGAAAATTTTCTGCACACGGCAGGTGTCGGCACGGCGGCGTTTACCACGGCCATTAGTGGCGGACTGGCGTTACCGCTGCCGGCCATTAATTACCCAGCAAATCCGACAAACCTTTCTTCAGATTGTCTTCCAGCTTGTTTTTGAGGTCGGCTTTTTCGGCCTGCAGTTTTCTCTGCAGCTCGGCTTCTTTTTCCCGTGCTTTCTCGGCTAATGCCTTGCGCTGTTCCTGAGCTTTTGCTTCAACGGCTTCACGCTCGGCCTGTACGCGTGCTTTCAGTTCGTCTTCCTTTTGTTTGAGACGCTGGGCCGCAATGGCTTTTTGCTCGTCGATCAAGGCGTCTTTGCGGGAACGCAGCTGGTTGGCAAAATCAGATTTTAAACCATTGATCAGCATGCCGGTGAAATCCAACGACAGCTCGTCGAATGTGCCGCGCAAAGGCACCGGCAACTTTAAGCCGTTCAGATCAGCCAGGTCTTTGCCGCCCTGCCCTTCAGTGGTGGCGCTGACCAGAATCTGCAGCAGGTAATCAATATTCTGCTCGGCCAGACTCACGGCACCCTCACCGGATAACCGCAGCAATGGTGACTTGAATGATAAATCATCACTGTGCAGCACGCCGTTGGTAATTTCCGCAGAAACGCTCAACTCGGTAAAGTCGGTTTTTACCTCAGGCTCTACCGCTGATAATTGCTGACCACCGATAAGCGCCTGCGCACGACGCACCTCACGACCGATGTTGATACCGTTTACTGCACCGTCGGTAAATCGCGTTGACACCGCCCCACTGGATCGACTCAGCAGGTCGTCGACGCTGTTGCCGCGACTGAGCAGGTCAATACTGACAATACCAGTGCCCGCCAGCGGCGCATCACCCTGCAGCAGGTCACCAAGCAGAGGTTCGGCCTGCACACCATTTAGATTGGTCGACAGGGTTAACAACGGCTCATCTGCGGTGGCATCGAGTGCAACAGACGAGGAGAGCGTTCCGGAATAAAGGTTTGCTCTGGCCTTTTTGAGTTCCAGCCTTCCGTCAAGGGCCGTGATCGGCAGAACAATGTCGGTAACAGTCACGCCGGAGGCTTTCAGGCTGGCTAGGGTTACTTCGCCTTCTACGGTCATGTCGCGTAACAGGTCAACCGGAAACAACGGTGCTGTCGACGCTGTCGGCTCAGCGGGTTTTGCGACCTGGCTCGCTGCCTGATCGACCTCTGCGGTTGCCGGTAGATAGCGATCAATGTCAATTTCAGAGCCGTTCAGAACAAACTTTACAGCCGGTATTACGTCGTTGATATCAGTCATCTCAACGTTGCCCTGCAAGTTGAAATCGTCGAGATTTACAGCAATGTTGTTCAAGCTCAGTAACTGACCGGACTGTCGCACCGAGGTAGCCAGAGTGGCACTCTTAAGCACGGTCGGGTCCGAGGGCTCCACTCCGAACGATTTCGCCCAGGGCGCCGGATTAAAATTGTTGCTGGCTACCGTACCGCTCAGCACCGGTGAGCGCGCAAGATTCGTTACCTGCAGATCGCCTTTCAGCTCTATACCACCGGTACCGGTGACAAACTCGTTGATCAGCAGTTGATCACCGGATTGCTGAAACCTGGCGCTAACCCTTGCATCACCCAGAAGACTTTTATCAAATGCCGGAGGCAGAGCGATGTTTAACTGTTGCAACAGCGCAGCCGCGTCGAATGAATCACTCTGAAGCTCACCAAATATATTTGGTGAGTCGGCCAGACCGGTGCCATGCACTTCACCCCGAAACTGTACATCGGCTACGGCCAGGTTAAGACCCGTGACATCGAAGGTCTGAGCGTTTAGGTCGGCAATCAGGTCGCCAGCCAACACTGCTTGCAATTGCTCCAGCGGCAACCCGGCACCCGACGCATTGGTTTCCAGTTGGAGTGCAGACAGCGTATAGATATTTCCGGCCAGATCAGCGGTAACATTGCCGGAGGCTTTGACATCCGCTGCCACCCCGGCACTGCTGCTGTCTACGGTAAAGTCGGTTTCAAAGTCGAATGGCTCAGCCAAGCGGATACCACCGGTCTTGAGGTTGAACGATTCAAGCTTAACGTCGTTACCGGCCTGCTGGTCCGACCAATGCACGCGCGCGTCACTGATGACCAGACCACCAACCGACAAGGCCGCCACTACCGGTGCTCCGGCTTCGACTTCCTGCACAACGTCATCAGTGCTGTTGTTGGTTTCCACCACCGCGGTTGTGGACATGAGATCGTCCCAGTTGGTTTTGCCGTCACTGTCGCGCTGCAGAGTGAGCTCAAGCCCGTGCAATTCAACCCTGTTGACGTTCACATCACCCGATAACAGCGGCAGCACCTGCACTCTGAGATCGCTGGAACTGACTTTGGCAAACACCTGACCGACGAACTCCGGGGCGTTGGCAAAACTCACATCGTTGAGCGATAGTCCGACCCACGGAAAAAAGCTCGCGCTGATCTCACCGTTAATCTGCAGCTCACGCCCGGTTTTATCGAGCACGACCTGCTGGATTCTGTCTTTGTGCCTGTTCAGGTCCAGATTCTTGATCAACACAACACCGACGATTGCCACCACGGCAATCACAGCAATCAACCCGAGAATCAGGCGTTTTAATAATTTCATTCAGTCCCAGCGTTCAGTTAAGGCACAGTATTCGGCGGTTCACCAGAGAGCGTGTAAATGACAAACTCGTAACCCACCATATTGTGCTACAGCTTGACTCAGGATTAAACAGCAAACCTGACATCCATTTATTCCAGCCAGGCTAGCGGGCGAGATCCCGCTTGCCAGTGGCCACGACCGCCACCCCGCCCTGCCTACAGTCATCGGCCAAAAGCGGGAAATGTTCGATAAACCAGCAGTTCGAACCCGCACGCCTGAGCCGCGGTTCTCACAACCGGGTGGCGTCTGCCAGTGTCGGCGATAAGGCCGCCATCAACCGTTGTGCTTCCAGTCTCCGGATTTTCCACCCGCCTTTTCGAGCAGGCGGATATTGTCCATGCACATTCCCCGATCGACCGCCTTGCACATGTCATAAATAGTTAACAACGCCACCTGCACCGACGTCAGTGCCTCCATCTCCACACCGGTCTGTGAGCGCGTTTCCGTTCTGGCCTGACAACTGACCGAACTGGACTCTTCGCACACGGTGAAATCCACTTCAACGTGTGTCAGCCCGATTGGATGACACAGCGGTACCAAATCGCTGGTGCGCTTGCTCGCCATAATGCCGGCCAGCCGGGCGATACCGAGCACATCGCCCTTGCGGTGATCGCCTTTTACGATCATCGCGAGCGTTTCCGGCTGCATCGTGATACGGCCTGACGCCACAGCAACGCGATGGGTCACCTGCTTGTCTCCAACATCAACCATATGTGCCTCTCCACGTTGGTTGAAGTGTGTTAGTTCGCTCATTTGTTTCCCAATTCAGCTAATTAAGTTGCTCCCGATGATTGCACCGGGCGGTACGGCAGGCATAATAGCGTATGGCCGTTAAAGTTAAATTTTTTGCAAGTATGCGTGAATATCTCAACCAGAGTGAGCTGGATATTTCCGTATCGGGCGCGACCACTGTGGCTGCGGTGTGGCAACAGGTGGCGGGTGATAAACCAATGCCCGAAAACACTGTTTGCGCTGTAAACCAGACCCAGGCAAAGCCGGACTTCGCCGTTAACGATGGCGATGAAGTGGCCTTTTTTCCGCCAGTCACCGGAGGCTGATTATGGCTGTTACCATTTACCCGGATAGCTTCGATCCCTGGCAGGCACTGCAACAGCATCAGGACAGCCGCCTGCAGTCCGGAAAATTCGGCGCCACCGCAACGTTTGTCGGCACCATGCGTGATTTCAACGAGGGCGACGACGTCCAGGGCATGACGCTGGAACACTACCCCGGCATGACCGAATCCCAGCTACAACTGATCATTGACGAGGCAGCGCAGCAGTGGCCACTGGAAGATTCATTTATCGCCCACCGCGTCGGCCCCATTCTGCCGGGCGAGCCCATTGTTCTGGTTGCATGCTGGTCAGCGCACCGTGCTGCGGCCTTCGATGCCTGCCGCTTTCTGATGGAAGCTTTAAAATCAAAAGCGCCATTCTGGAAAAAAGAAACGCTTGCCGATAACTCCCAGCGATGGGTCGAAAAAAACACCGACGGTTACTCTCACCCGCCGGCCTGACGCGGCTCTATTTAACGGTCACCACCTGAGCGCGCCGGCCACGCTGCACCTTGAATTGCGTTTCGCCACTGACCGTGGCCACAGCGGCTTTCAATTCCTGCACGTTTTTCACATCGACACTATTTGCTGTGAGAATGATGTCGCCGACCAGGAAACCAAAATCCCCCATCGCGGTTGAAGCTTGCACCTCTTCGATACGCACGTAGGGTCGCCCGCGCGGCGAAACAGCATTGGCGAATACCGCGCCACGCAAATGCGAACCCATTTCGAATCCGTCTATGGCGCTCTCTTCCGGTTCGCCAACGGTGATGCTGGATTCATACAGCTTGCGATCGCGATAAAATTTCACAAAAACCGTCTGACCGACACCAAGCAATCCGATAGCATTCCGCACCTCACTGACCCGATTGATCTTGCGATCGGCAATCGATACCAGTACATCGCCGCGCTGCAGTCCCGCCACCTCTGCCGATGATCCCGCTTCGATCCCGGAAATGACAACACCGCGATCAATGCCGAAGACATTTTTTAGATCGTCGTCGAGTTCCTGAATGGATATCCCCAGCTTGCCGCGCCGGACTTCGCCATCATTCACTAACTGCGACATCAGGCTACGGGCCATATTCGCCGGTATTGCAAACCCTATCCCCACGTTGCCGCCGCCCGGTCCGACAATCGCGGTATTGATGCCGATCAATTCGCCACGCAGGTTCACCAGCGCTCCTCCGGAGTTTCCCGGATTAATCGACGCGTCTGTCTGAATAAAATCCTCTATCTCTTCGATACCCAGGCCGCTTCGGCCAAGCGCCGATACAATCCCTGATGTGACGGTCTGGCCAAGCCCGAACGGATTGCCGATGGCGACGACAAAGTCACCGACCCGCAACTGGTCAGAATCGGCCCATGAAAGCGCGACAAGATCGTCAGCGGCAATGCGGATAACAGCAACATCCGCTTCAGGGTCCTGTCCGACCAGTTCAGCTTCAAACTCCCGGCCATCGGTCAGTGTGACAAGAATTTCCCGTGCTTCATCGATCACGTGATGATTGGTGACCACCAGGCCTGCAGCGGCATCAACGATCACCCCGGAGCCAAGACTTTGCGTCTGCCGCCCTCCCGGACGCTCAGGCAAATTGAAAAAGCGCCTGAAAAACGGATCATCGTAAAGCGGACTATCGTTTCTGGGGACCGACCCACGGGTAGCGATGTTAACCACCGCCGGAGTGGTTTCTTCGAGCATGGGTGCAAGACTGGGCAAAGGCTCGCCATCAACAAAAGCAGGCAAACCGCCGGCCATCGAAACGACAGAAGGACTCAGCATAACAACAGCAAAGAATAGTAAACGTAGCGGAGTCAGCACCGCTGACCGACAGAAATTATTGACTTGCATGGCCTGGATCAAAACACTTGAGTTGCGAAAAAAACCAGAGTGCTGTTTCAACTTAACCGGTACCGGCGAGAACTTGTCATCCGTTTTGCCACAAAGCACTAACCGCCGGGCAACCGCTTCTCCCTGTTAAGTGCAGCAACGCTGTAGTGACAATCGCTTGCCGGGCGGATGTTTCAATGAACCCGACGCTTACCACCCGAAAACTCCGGCCGACTGTTACTTGAGTCTGACGATCAGAGGCTACGATCAGCCGCCACGTCTGTGCGCTCTGTTTATCAACGTACACTAGGGCCTTCTCTGGCGATCTTCAAGTACTGCGACAACACGAAATCGATAAACGCCTGCATCAGGGCAAACGCAGGAACGGCAAACGCAATATTTTTTAATCGCAACCATCGCGGCTACCGCGCTGAAAGATGCGAGCTTAAAGCACCACACTGGTCTATTTACTCGATGACTGACCACGGGCTGCAGTCGACAGTTGCCGCGCCGGCCGCACCGCCCTGGCAAGCCAGAGCGACTGAGCAGTTTACAATGATTTGATTGATCAGGCGGCCCGATGCTGGCAGTGCGACTGCATCCAGCGCGTCAGTTTTTCAGCGCAATCTGCCGGCACATGCAAGCCTTTTCTTGAACGCCGCCACAGGACGTCATCGGCCGTGCGTGCCCATTCGTGGTCGGCCAGGTACTGCACCTCGGCGGCATACAACGGCCCGCCAAAATGTTCCCCGAGATCGGCCATTGAAGTCGCATTCGCCAGCAGGGTGGTGATGCGTGTGCCGTAGTTGCGCGTATAGTCATTAAGTACTGACTCTGACAGCCACGGGTACCTTGCCTTCATCTGCGCTACAAAACGGTTGTAGTCGGCGTCGGGGATATCGCCACCGGGCAGGTGCGCGGTGTCGGTCCACGCGCCTTCTTTGATTTGCAACGGCGCCACCAGCATATCTATGACTTCTTCAGAGAGCTTGCGGAAGGTGGTAATTTTGCCGCCGAAAATCGACACCAGTGGCGGGCCGCTCTTGCTCATATGAATAACATAGTCGCGGGTAACCTTGCTGGCGTTGGCCGAGGCATCATCGTAAAGCGGCCTGACACCGGAATACGACCAGACGACATCATCAGTACTTACCGGCCGCTTGAAGTATTCACTGACGGCACCGCAGATGTAGTCAATCTCGCGTTGCTCGGTGGACACGGCTGCAGGATCACCGCTGACTTCGATATCTGTAGTGCCGAGCAAGGTGAAATCACCTTCATAGGGCACCGCAAACAGAATACGGCCATCAGCGTTCTGGAATATATAGGTGTAGTCGTGTTCGAACAGTTTTTTCACCACAATATGGCTACCTTTCACGAGGCGCACACCATGCTTGGCGACATCTCGCTTTTGCAGATCAATGATATCTTCGACCCACGGACCTGCTGCATTGACGACAGCACGCGCTTTAAGCAATGTCTTCTGCTCGGTCTGACCGTCCTGCAATTCCACCTGCCAGTAATCGTCAGCAGCCGTTAGATCGGTGCAACGGGTGTTAACGCGGATATCAGCGCCTTTGTCGGCGGCGTCCCGTGCACTCAAAACCACCAGTCGGGAATCCTGCACCCAGCAGTCAGAATATTCAAAGCCGTTGCTGAACTCATCTTTCAGCGACTCGCCACTGATGTGCGTTTTCAGATTTACGGAGTGAGACCTTGGCAGTAACTTGCGGCCACCGATGTAGTCATACAAAAAGAGCCCGATGCGAATCAGCCAGCGCGGCCGCAACTCGCGATGGTGCGGCAGAATAAAACGCAGTGGCCAGATAATATGCGGCGCGCTGCGCAGCAATACCTCGCGTTCCTGCAGGGCGTGGCGAACCAGTTTGAAGTCATAGTATTCCAGATAGCGTAACCCGCCATGTATCAGCTTGGTACTGGCCGATGAGGTGTGCATGGCGAGATCATCTTTCTCACAAAGCAGCACTTTCAGGCCGCGACCGGCAGCATCTCTCGCCACGCCAGCGCCATTGATGCCACCACCAATCACGATCAGGTCATAATCGATCTCATTTGCAGTCATATTATTTCACTACGCTTAATTGTCTGTATTCGCTGCGGGAACTCACCCGACTTACTAGGCCGGCAGACCCCACACATCGAAAATGCATGACGGTACCGCTGGCAAAAGCCAACAGCGACAGCAACATTTTCCATGCCGTGCACAGCAGCATCAATAACCGTCAGAGCGGGGTGGCGTCGGCAGCCTGCTCGCCGCCCGGTTTGCTAAACCCATCGAAATACGCAGATGGCAAACAGCACCGACACGCCGGTACCCACCCACACGGGCGGTCCGAAAAAACCCAGCCAGGCCAGATGGATAAACGCACTGCCCAGCAGGGAAATAAACAATCGATCACCACGCGTGGTATCGAGCCCGAGAATGCCGTGTCTGGGGCTTCCACCGGGGCTGAATCGCTCCCACACTGACATGGTGATCAGGCACACCAGAATAAACAAAAAAAATCCTGCCGTCGGCCAGGTCCAGGCCATCCACGAGAGATCCATCATTACACCCGCCCCAGCGCAAAGCCTTTGGCTATATAGTTTCGAACGAACCAGATCACCACAGCACCGGGTATCAGGGTCAGTGCACCAGCGGCGGCCAGCAGGCCTAGTTCATAGCCCGATGAACTTGCCGTTTTTGTCATCACGGCGGCAATCGGCTTGGCGGCGACTGACGTTAACGATTTGGCTAACAGCAGCTCGACCCACGAAAACATAAAGCAGAAGAACGCCGCCACCCCGATACCGGAGGTGATTGTTGGAATAAAAATACGAACAAAAAATCGCGGAAAGGAATACCCGTCGATATAGGCGGTTTCGTCGAGCTCTTTAGGTACCCCCGACATAAAACCTTCAAGAATCCATACCGCCAGCGGCACATTGAACAGACAGTGTGCCAGCGCCACCGCCCAAATGGTGTCGAATAGCTCAACCGCGGAATACAACTGTATAAACGGCAACGCAAACACGGCGGGTGGAGCCATGCGATTGGTCAGCAGCCAGAAAAACAAATGTTTGTCGCCTAGAAACCGATAGCGTGAAAACGCATAAGCCGCTGGCAGCGCTACCGCCACCGCCACCACGCTGTTCACTACTACGTAGGCTATTGAATTCAGATAGCCGTTGTACCAGGTGGCATCAGTAAAGATGGTTTTATAGTTCTCCAGAGTGAAGTTCTGCGGCCACAATGAGAAGGTACCAAGAATCTCAT
>CALKXD010000247.1 GCA_938003855.1 uncultured Granulosicoccaceae bacterium
AGCGCCGGGAGGATTTATGGCTATGAATCCGGTCAGATTATCGGACTGTTTGAAACCGTAACAGAAGATGTGGATCTAGCCATAGAGGTAAAAAACGGTACCATCCGTTACCGCATAAACGACCGGCTGGTGCGCAGTGTCAGGCATATGGGTGAGACAGATTTCTACATTGACAGCTCGCTATTCAAGGGGGCTGTGTCCTATAGCGATTTTCATCTGCAGGCATTGGACACTAACGATATTGATGAGGATGGTGTGAGCAATGTTCTGGATCTGGACAGTGACAACGACACCATCGCCGATGTCATTGAGGCGGGATTGATAGACCGCAACGGTGATCTGATCGTCGATACTGACCTGGCTCAGGGCAGTGTGCTGGTCCCGCCCGACAGTGACGCCGATGGACTGCCGGATTTTCTTGATATCGAAAGCCACAATGCCGCCAATGATGGCAGTGCTTTTGATATCGCCAGCACGGTATTTGCCGCTCTTGACAGCAATGGCGATGGCACACTGGACGGTCGTGATGTGTCGGGTGGTGTGGACGCCAATAGCAATGGCGTTGAGGACATCCTTGAAGATGTTGATCAGGACGGTGTCGACAACAGCCGTGACCCCGACGACGACAACGATGGTGTTCCGGATCTTCTCGATGATCTGCCGTTTGATTCTTCAGCGTCGTCTGATGTTGACGGTGATGGTGTTGGCGATCTTCAGGACAACGATACTGACAATGACGGCATCGCCGATACGGTTGAGCGGCCGCCAGTACCGGCACCGATAGCGATTACAGACTGGCATAATGTGTCGGGCAATGTGACGCTGAACAGCAATTCATTTACCTCACCTGCGGGGTCCGGCAACTGGCAGTCACAGGTGAATTCGCAAGTGCTTTCCGTGCCTGATGGCAGCAACGGCTTTCGCGTCAGCTGGACGCTGGGTAGTTCACCGACCGGCGGCAATCAGATGGTCGGACTGGGTGTGCAGGAAACCAGCGATCATTTTGACGATATAAACTACGCGTTTTATAACAGTTCCGGCAGGGTGTACGTGTATGAGTCGGGGGAGAGCATAGCTCAAGTGGGTATCGCCAGTATAGGGACGGCGTTTGCCATTGAGGTTGTGGGTGGCACCGTGCGCTATCTGATCGATGATGCGGTGGTATTGGTGACCAACACAGTTGCAGTCGGGGATTTTTATATTGATTCGTCGTTCTTCAGAGGGGCGTTGGACTTTACCGGTTTTTATCTGACACCGCTGGGCGAGAGCCTGGACGCTGACGCTGATGGAGTATTAAATGTCGATGATCTCGACAGCGATAGTGACACCATCCCCGATATTACGGAGGCCGGTCTAAGTGACTTAAACGGTGATTTTACCGTCGATACCTTGCTGTTGCAGGGCACTGTGTTGGCTCCGCCTGACAGTGACGGGGACGGTATACCGGACTATCTTGATCTGGAGAGCCATAATCCACTGAATGATGGCAGTGCCTACGACATGGCTAACGGCCCGTTCGCGTCACTGGATAGCAATGGCGATGGTCAACTAACAGTGTGGGATACCAACGCCGGTGTGGACGCCAATAACAATGGTATCGATGACCGCATTGAAGACGCCGATCAGGATGGACTCGAAAACCGGGTCGACCCCGACGACGATAACGACGGCGTTGCCGATCTGGATGACGCCTTGCCATTCGACGCCAATGAGGCGACCGATGAAGACTTCGACGGTGTGGGTGATAACAGCGACATAGACAGCGACAACGATGGTATGGCAGATGCTGTCGAACAACCCGCCGCAGCGACGCCGGTACCGGTGACGCACTGGTTGAATACGTCCGGTGGCGTTGTAGTGGATGGCAGCGCGTTTATCACGCCAGCGGCCGCCAGTAACTGGACAGCGCAGATAAATTCGCCGCCGTTGGCGGAATATGGGTTCAATGATCGCTACCGGATCAGCTGGCTCATAGGGAGTGCACCAGACGGTGGCAACCAGATGATCGGCCTCGGGGTGCACGAAAACGGTGCTGAATTCAGCGATATAGACTTCGCATTTTATAATGCATCGGGGACTTTGTATGTCTATGAATCGGGTATCAATGTGGCGCTAGTCGGTCACGCGATCAGCGGAACCCGGTTGGCGCTGGAAGTCGATGGCAACACGATTCGCTATCTGGTCGACGGCATAATGGTGCGTGCCGCCACGGCTGTCAGCGGCACCGGCTATTACATTGACAGCTCGTTTTTCAAAGGGGCTGTGCGCTATCTGGATTTTCAATTGTCGCACCTTGACGACAGCGCTGATAGAGATGCCGATGGTGTAGCCAATGCACTTGATGCAGACAGCGATGATGACACCATTGCTGATGTCATTGAAGCGGGACTGCGTGATGTAAACGGTGATGCAATGGTCGATTTCCGCCGTGCGCAGGGCAGTGTCACCCTGCCGCCTGACACAGATCTTGATGGCGTACCCGACTACCTTGATATCGAGAGCCGCAACCCGCTTAATGATGGTACTGACTTTGACATTTCCCGTACCGTATTTGCCCCCCTCGATGTAAATGCCGACGGTCAGCTGAACCGCCTTGATGGTGGGCAGGACGGTGATGCTGATGGTCGTGATGATCGACTGGACGATGTGGATCAGGACGGTATTGACAACGCCTCTGATCCGGACGACGACAACGATGGCGTCGCCGACGTGATGGATGCGCTGTCGTTTAACGCTGCTGAAACTTCTGATCTCGACGGTGACGGGGTAGGCGACAATGCCGATCACTACCCGCTCGATGCGACAGAATCGCAGGATACCGACGGTGACGGTGTCGGTGACAACCGCGATGCGTTTGCGTACAACCCGGATGAGTGGCTGGACAGTGATGACGATGGTGTTGGCGATACCGAAGATGCGTTTCCAGATGATCCCGCAGAATTTACCGACCGCGACGGCGATGGCGTTGGTGACAACGGTGATACAGATAGCGATAACGATGGTATGGCCGATGATATAGAAGAACCCGTGCCACCGGCTGGTGTCCCTATTAACGATTGGCTAAACCAATCTGCCGATGTTGTGATTGAGAGCAATGGTTTTACCTCACCGGATGTTGCCGTTAACTGGACAGCGCAGGTTAACTCAGTGCCAATGTCGAGCTACGGGTTGTTGGACCGTTACCGGGTCAGTTGGCGGGTGCTGTCTTCGCCGGTGGGTAAAAATCAGATGGTTGGCCTGAGTTATGATGAAAGCGGTGCCGATTGGTCCGATATAGAGTACGCCTTCTATAACAGCGCGGGTAAGTTGTACGCCTTTGCGCACGGTGAGCGAATTGACTATACCGGCAGTGTTGTAGTCGGCACTGAACTGGGCATTGAGGTCGATCACGACCAGATACGTTTTGTGGTAGACGGCCGTGTTATTCACAGCGAAAGTTTCAGTGCCACTGCCGATTTGTACATTGATACGTCTTTCTTTAGAGGGGCGGTGGCTTACGGTGATTTTACTGTGACATCGCTCGGCGACAACCCCGACATAGACAATGACGGTATCAGCAATGCACACGATCTCGATAGCGACAACGACTCAATCCCCGATGTAATCGAAGCGGGCAGTGTTGATGCTGACGGCAACCGGGTGGTCGATGCCATTGGTGACCAAAGCAGTGTCATTAGCCCCCCGGACAGCGACTCTGACGGCATTGCAGATTATCTGGATCTGGAAAGCCTGAATGCGGCCAATGACGGTACTGCGTATGATTTGCATCGGGGTAGCTATGCGTCATTCGACAGCAACGGTGACGGCAGCATCAATGCTTCTGATGAAAATGGTGGTGAAGATCGAAACCACAATGGCATCGATGATCTGCTGGAAGATACCGACCGGGACGGCGTGTCCAATCGATTCGACAACGATGATGATAACGATGGCGTCACTGATCAGTCTGATGCTTTCCCTGACGACGCCGCAGAAAACACCGACAGTGACGGTGACGGCCTTGGTGATAATCGGGATCGTTTCCCGTACGACGCGAGTCGTTAGCCCGGTCCCGGGGTGATGCAGGTGTATGGAACCACCATACGCATCTTATGCGTATGGGCTGTCTCGTATGACCCAGGCGGTGGTCGGTTGTTGTCGCGGGTAGGTTATGTCATTGCACGTTGCAGGCGATCCAGAACTTCCATGGCGGGCAGCACTTGCTCAAAGGAGCTGTTCGGGACACGCTGTTGCTGTATCGATTCTACAAACTCACGGTCGATAAGTTCTATGCCGTTGTTACTGACGGCAATATCGCTTAAGTCTATAGGGTTCTCACGACCGTCGACGAGGTCGTCGTAGCGCGCGATATAAGTGCCATTGTCGCAGATGTAGCGGAAAAAAGTACCCAGCGGTCCATCGTTGTTAAATGACAGACTCAGAGTACACAGACTGCCGCTTGCTGTTTTTAGTCCTATGGTCATGTCCATCGCAATTCCGAGTTCCGGATGCTCCGGACCCTGCAGGGCAAACACGTCGGTGGGAACTTCACCGGTTTGGTACATGAAAAGATCAACCGTGTGGCAGGCGTGATGCCACAGCAGGTGGTCGGTCCAACTGCGCGGGTTGCCCATGGCGTTGGTGTTGCTGCGGCGGAAAAAATAGGTCTGAACATCCAGCTGCTGAATGGTTAATTCGCCGTTGCGAATTTTCCGGTTTAGGTACTGGTGCGATGGATTAAATCGCCGCACTTGTCCGGCCATACCGATCAGGTCAGTGGCCTTGTGGATTTCGACCAGACGACGTGCGTCTTCGATGTTGTCGGACATAGGGATTTCACACAGCACATGCTTGCCGGCGTTCAGGCATTGAATCGATTGCGCTGCATGCATCTGGGTCGGGGTCGACAGTATCACGGCATCGACATCGTTGCGTGACAGGGACTCGGCAAGATCGGTGGTGGCATGAGCAATATTACGCTCTTTGGCAAATGCGTCGATGGAGTCGCGGGTGCGACCAATCACCGAGGTGACTTCAACACCTTCTATTGCCGACAAGGCATCTAGATGTTTCATACCAAAAGCGCCGGCGGCACCGGCCACTGCAATGCGTATCATTAGTGCGTTTCCTCATAGCAAATCAGGCCGGCTGCCGTATTCGACATAGGGACGTGGTAAAAGCGGTAGGCTTCTCTGGGCGATTGCATGGCACCCCGCATCACCAGCCACATTATTAATTCAATTCCCTCGGAACCAGCGTCGCGCATGTACTCTACATGGTCAATCTTCAGCAGTGCTTCAGGGTTGTCCGCTAGTGTGTCGATAAATTTTTTGTCAAACTCCTGATTGATCAGACCAGCGCGCTCGCCTTGTAGCTGGTGGCTCATACCGCCGGTGCCGAACACGGCGACTTTTAAATCTTCAGGGTAGGACTCCACCGCACGTCTTAGTGCGCGGCCCAGGTTGAAGCAGCGATTACCGGTGGGCTGCGGGTATTTTATAACGTTGACGCACAATGGAATCACCTGGCAGGGCCAGGCGTCCGGCTTATCGAACATCACAGTCAGTGGAACCGTCAGGCCGTGGTCGACGGTCATTTCGTTGGCCAGTGCCATGTCGAATTCGTCGAGAATCAGACTTTCGAGAATGTGCGCTGACAGATCAGCGTGGCCGATCACAGTGGGTACTTTGCGCGGCCCGTAGCCTTCATCGTGGGGCTCGAACTGATCGGCCACGCCCAGCACAAAGGTGTTTATAAGTTCGACAGAGAACGCCGATGCGTGATCGTTATACACCAGAATGATGACATCAGGATTGACGTTTTTCATCCAGTCCCGGGCGGGCCCATAGCCATCGAACAGTGGTTTGTAATACGGGTCCTGCTCTTTGCCGTTGTCGGCGGCGGCGCCAATCGAGGGTATGTGCGAGCAGCCGACTCCGGCGACTATTCTGGCCATGGCTATGAATTTCCCTGTAGGTTGGTTTTGCGGCTCTGGTTGCCGTCGAGCTTGCGCCCGCCGTCGAGCATCATGGCGCGGAACTCGTCAACCGTCATCTGGCTCATCAGACCACCAACATGCTGCATGGTCAAACCATCAAATACGGCCAGCTTGAACGTGTAATAGATGTTGCCACCGAGTTTCAACATCCCCAGCCAGTCGCGCTGCTCTATGGATTGTCGTTGCTCGGCCGTCATCGCATACTGATCGAGGTAGGCGGACGGGTCGGCGCGGAATGAATCCCGATTTGCGGCTATATCAAGGGATTTACAGAATTTGTTCAGCAGATAGCCCGATTTGCAACGCTGTGTATTAAACACATAGGTGCCCGGAATGTCTTCGTAATCGGTACTTGCTCCCATGGGGTGTTCTGCCTGCAGTCGCGATGTGAGAGCGTTGATTGTAACCATTTTCCATGGCCTTATGTGACTCGTGGCGCTGTTAGGTGTAGCGCTGGATTTCGGGTAGGCCTGCGATCAAAGGCAGGTTCAGCCTGATTGGTGTGAGGGTTATTACAAAGCTGGTTGAAGCAGCCGCACTTCTGCCGATTGCAGCGCCGGATTCAGACAGCCTGTTAATTGTTGATTGGCAGTATCTTCATACGCAGTGATCGGCTTATTTATTTGGCGCACACCGGCGTGTCAGCGAAGTGGTGCGTCGCAGTGGTGCGCGGCTGTTCCGAACGACCATGCACGTGGCTGGCTGAGTCCGGCAAGTGAGCAACCTTGATACTGTGCAGACTAACGATAGTGTTCAGGGCTTCATGCCATCGACGGGTTTTTGGTAGAAAACCAATACGGCATAGCAGCCCGAATTTGGTTAGTATCAAAGGCTTTGTTTGCGGCTGAATCATGCGATCACTCCCCAAACCTCTCGAGGCACCCGCACACCCGGCGACCGGTGTAGCGGACCTGGTTCGCGAGTTAACACCCGCGACGCTTGCCAACGCATTGATCGGGTTTATCTTTGCGGCCAGTGGTCCGGTCGCGGTTATTCTGGCTGTCGGCACCCAGGGAGGTCTGGAGCGCGAGGTGCTGGCGTCCTGGATCTTCGGGTCGTTCTTCATCAATGGAGTGCTGACAATCGCTGCGTGCTGGTTGTATCGCATGCCAATGGTGTTTTTCTGGACAATCCCCGGCACCGTTCTGGTGGGGCCGGCCCTGCTGCATCTGAGCTTCAATGAAGTCGTGGGCGCGTTTTACATGACCGGCCTGTTGATGCTGATACTCGGGTTCTCGGGTTGGGTTCGCCGCGCCATGGCGGCGATCCCGATGCAGATTGTTATGGGTATGGTCGCCGGGGTTTTTCTGCAGTTTGGCACGGGTTGGGTGCAATCGGTGATCGCAGACGCCGGCCTGGCAGGTACCATGACGGCGGTATTTCTGGTGCTGCTGGCACTACCGACGATAGGACGATACCTGCCACCGCTGATCACAGCGCTGGTGGTCGGACTGGTGGTTATCGTGGCCGATGACAGAATCGTAGCGCAGTCGCTGGCGACAGGGGGCTGGTTTAGCTTGCCGCAGATCATTGCCCCGGTGTTTTCCTGGCGCGCGATGTTTGAGCTGGTGTTACCGCTGGCGATTACGGTACTGGTGGTGCAGAACGGACAGGGTGTTGCCGTGTTGCACAACGCCGGACACAAAGCACCGGTGAACTTCATCACCGCAGCCTGTGGTTTGTGGTCCATGCTGGTGGCCGTGGTCGGTACGGTTTCCACCTGTCTGACCGGTCCCACCAATGCGCTGGTATCTAACTCCGAGCGAAAGTCGTCGCATTTTGCCGCGGGTGTGCTGGTCGGCTTGCTGGCTTTGTTGTTTGGGTTTTTCGCGCCAGTGTTCACGCAGTGGATGCTTGCCTGTCCGCCGGCGTTTATCGCCACACTGGCCGGCCTGGCGATGTTGAAGGTGCTGCAGGCCGCGTTCGCAACGGCGTTCGGCGGACGCTTTCAACTGAGCGCGCTGATTACCTTCTTGATAACGGTTTCAGGGGTATCGCTGTTTAATATTGGTGCCCCGTTCTGGGGGTTGGTGACTGGGTTTGCGGTGTCGTGGATGGTTGAACGTGGTGATTATCAGGGGGGATCGAAAGGCTAGCGTGGGGCTGCCGGGGGGCGATGCAGGCGGCGATGCGGGGACAGTCTTCCGAGTATCGAGGGGCACTGCGGGTCACTATGGGGACATATATGGACGCCCCACTTGTGTCAAGCAAAAAGGTACACCTAACGCTGTAAATGCAGCGCATAAATCAGGCTCATGGTCGTCATTCTTTAATAAACAGCTTATATTTCAAGTGAGTAGACGGGTATGTCAGACATATATTCGGCCTCCAAAATGTCGGGGGATTATCTACCCCCGACGGGCCCTGATGAAAACCGACCTGGCCGCCTAAAACAGGCACTCAGTTTACCTTCAACTGTGTCCACGACAGGCTACTTGCCAGGGCGGATAAACCGCTTAAAACATCACTTGAAAATTCTACCCTTTGCTTTGGAATGAACCTTATCGACTACTCACTTACTGGTGAGCTGTCGATGCGGAGTAAACTATTTAACGTTATACATTTCGCTTTTCTGCAGTAGCGTCCAGCATAGACGAGCAAGTCTGGCAGCTAAGGCCACGGCCGCTTTGTTATAACCTCGCCGTGCTACCAATGCGTTGGCCCAGTTGCTTAGGCGGTCGGTTTTACCTTTGCCGCGGAAAAGTAACGCGCGCGCACCATGGACCAACTGTTTCCTCAAGTACCGATCACCACGTTTGGTAATACCACCACTCTTGAATGAGTTTCCACTGCTACTTTGGCGTGGTGTTAGGCCAAGCCACACAGCGAACTCCCTGGAACTATTAAACTGCTGACCGCTACCGATAGCACTGAATAGCGCGGTAGCATTGATCACACCGATACCTGGAATACTCCGCAGAAGTTGACACTGAGGCTCGCGCTCCACCACTAAATTGAGCTCCTTCTGTATCCCCTTTATACGTTCACTGAGTTGATGATACTCCTCTAAAATAAAACGGAACTGGACCTTCAGGTAAGCGGATACAGCATCGCTCTCCGGATCAATGACCTCTGCAAGCAACCGGACGAATGCTTTATGCCCTTGGGTAGAAACCACACCGTATTCGCTTAACAATCCACGAGCCTGGTTCATTAGCCCGGTACGACGGATAACACACTGTTCTCGCATCCGATGCAAACATTGAATGTCTTGTCGAGCAACCGTCTTTACCGGTACAGTGATTATGTTGGGCCGACGTGAGGCTTCAGCAATTGCGATAATGTCGTTACGATCGCTTTTGTTACCCCGGACAAAAGGCGTGACATGCTGAGCCGGCAGCAGCCGTACGGTATGCCCCATTTCCTCGAAACGGCGAGCCCAATAATGGCTGGTATAACACGCTTCCATGGCGACTTCACATGGCGGTTGTTGCGCCATAAATTCCGCTAGTTCTTTACGTCGAATTTGCTTATTGAATACAACCTTGAGCTGCTCTGTAAACCCCGCTACTTGAAATACATCTTTTGCCAAATCGACTGCTAATAAAGTAACCTTACTCATGATGGACGCTCCTGATTAGTTTAGCTGTAAGTGTTGTTTTGCAACCCCACTGTATCAGCTTGGCGCTTGACGCCGGTTTCACGGGGCGTCCATCTCATCAGGCATGGTACAGGTCACGGGCACTGTGGGCACGAGTATCGGGGACAGGCACGTATAGAGGTATTTCAGCCCCGCTCTCGCTGCGGGGTTTCAGTAGGGCATGGAAGGCTGCTCCGGGTACTGTGGCGGTTGTTCTTGTGGGCCAAATTGCGGGGACAGGCGACGTATTGCAGGCCGCCTGGGACGGGCTGGAGTGCTCAGTGCTGGGTGTTGTGCGTGGGTGGTGTAATGGCGCGATCTGATCGGTTGGGTTTGGGCTACTATGTGCCACGCGCTTGAATTCGGTCTGCGTTAGCCGATTTTCGGTTGTTTAAAAGTGCCAGTGGGATTTCACAGGCGCAGCTGCGCGAGCCATTCACTAATCCAGCGGGGCTGAGTCGGTCTGCTGCCAGCAAGGACAACATCTATGTCGCGAACCGTCGCTGAGTTTCTGGTTGATACACTGATAAATCACGGTATTGATCAGCTGTATTGCTTGCCGGGCGTTCAAAACGATGTGTTTTTTGATGCGCTTTACCACCGTACCGGGCAGTTGACGCCGATACATACCCGCCACGAGCAGGGGGCGGCGTATATGGCAATGGGGGCTGCGCTGGCTACCGGTAAACCACAGGCCTGTTGCGTGGTGCCGGGGCCCGGTTTTCTCAACGCATCGGCGGCGTTGTGTACGGCCTATGCGGTCAATGCTCCGGTGCTGGCTATTGTCGGGCAGATTCCACTGGGGGCCATTGAGGCGGGTCATGGTCTGTTACATGAAGTTCCCGGGCAACTCGACACCTTGCAGACTCTGTGCAAACAGGCGCATCGCGTAAGTGGCGGGGATCATTGCGAGGTGCTGCTGCAGGGGGCGATGGCTGCATTGGTCACTGGCCGGCCGCGTCCGGTCGGTGTTGAAGTGCCTGTCAATGTGTGGGGCGCTGAGGTTGATTCGGCGGGTAGCGCGTCTGCGGACGGACTCGAGAAACCAGAGCTTGATGAAGATAGCATCGCGCAGGCGGTGGCGTTGATTAAGGCGTCTGATAACCCCCTGATTGTGGTTGGCGGTGGCGCGTTAAATCACAGCGCGGCCGTCACCGACCTGGTCGATCGGATTGGCGCGCCGGTGGTGTCATTTCGCAACGGTCATGGCGTGGTGTCGTCGGATCATCCGATGGAGATCGGGATGCCGGTGGCGCACCGGTTGTGGTCGAAGGTTGATCTGGTCATTGGTCTCGGCACACGTCTGCAGAGTCAGGTGATGTCGTGGGGTCAGGACGACAACCTGCGCGTAATTCATATTGATATTGATGACGCGGAGATCGGTCGTAATGCCGATGTCACTGTGGGTGTTCACGCTGACCTCAAAGACGCATTGCCAATGCTGCTGGCGGCGCTTGACGATTCGGATGTTCGTCGGGACGACTGGAGATCAAACGTTGCCGATGCGAAGCAGGTTATGGCACAACAGTACCGGCAGCGTCTGCCGGAGCAGCTGGCGTGGCTCGACGCTATACGGTCAGAGTTACCTCGCGACGGTATCTTTGTCGACGAGTTAACTCAGGTGGGGTATGTGTCGCGATTTACCTTTCCGGTGTATTCACCGCGGACGTTTATTTCAACCGGTTATCAGGGCACGCTTGGCTACGGCTTTGCCACTGCACTCGGGGTGGCGCATGCGCGCAGGGATGTTCCCGTGGTGTCGATCAGTGGTGATGGCGGTGCACTGTTTACTATCAGCGAACTGGCCACTGCAGTGCATCATAAAATCCCGCTGACAACCGTCGTGTTTAACGACAACGCCTTTGGCAATGTTCGACTGCTGCAGAAAGATAACTACGGTGCTCGACACATAGCCGACTCACTGACCAGCCCGGACTTTGTCAAGCTTGCCGAGAGCTTTGGTGCGCAGGGATTGCTTGCCACCACACCGCAGCAGTTGCGTGAATGTCTGCGTGCCGGCTTGGACTGGCAGGGACCTACCATTATAGAGGTACCTGTCGGTGAGATGCCCAGCCCATGGGATTTTGTCCGGATGCCGAAGGTGCGTGGTGGCTGAGGGTGGGCGGTAACAAGGAGTGGTAATGCAGTGCGGTTCGACTGACTATCGGGCTAGTCTGGCAACCGTTGGAGGGGGCGTGTTAGCGCTGAGCTACTAACTGGATTCACGGCCTTGGTGTGTTGAGTGGTGGCCGATAATTGGACAGCAATTTTTTTAAACTGTTGGAATAAATCGGGTGACCCAAGTGCTATTGGGGCAAGGTGATCATTCGTATGTTTTATGGTTTTGTTAACGACTCGCAGGGAGCCTGGGGGACAGGCTCGGTATAGAGGTAGTTCAGCCTTGCTCACGCTGCGGGTTTCCATGAGGGGGCTGTGCTGCATCATGCGATATTTGTACTGATGCTGTAGGGGTATCGTGGCTGAGGGTGGGGAGGCCGGGTACAGGCTCGGTATAGAGGGAGTTCAGCCTTGCTCACGCTGCGGGTTTCCATGGGAGGGCGGAGAGCTTTGTTGCATCTTGCGATGGTGGGGCACTGTGGGGACAGGCATGGTACGGCATAGAGGTAGTTCAGCCTTGCTCACGCTGCGGGTTTCCATGGGAGGGCGGAGAGCTTTGTTGCATCCTGCGATGGTGGGGCACTGTGGGGCGTGCATGGTACGGCAGCCTTGCTCACGCTGCGGGTTTCCATGGGAGGGCGGAGAGCTTTGTTGCATCTTGCGATGGTGGGGCACTGAGGGGGCGTGCATGGTACGGCAGCCTTGCTTACGCTGCGGGTTTCCAACAGGGGGGGGCTGTGCTGCATCATGCGATAGTTGCGCTGATGTCGAAGGGGCATCTTGGCTGAGGCTGGCGGGTAACAAGGAATGGTGCTGCAGTGCGGTTCGGCTGACTATCGGGTTAGCCTCGCAACCGTTGACGTGGGTTGTCTGTCTGTTAGCGTTGAACCAACAGTGGGTTTCACGGCCATAGCTTGTTGAGTCGCGGCCGATAATTCGACAACAATTATTTTTTTTGTATGTTGGAATAAATCCGGTGGCTCAGGTGTTAGTTGGTCAAGGCGTTGTTCGTACGTCTAATGGTTTTGTTAACGACTCACAGGGAATAACATGAAATTTTTGAAATTGATCTCTCTTGGCGCAGTAGCGCTACTTGCTGTTAACGCGCACGCTGGTGGCCACGGTCCGAGCTGGAATCTGGTCGGCGCTGAATCGAAGGTTGCTTTTGGTTCAGTGAAGCTTGACGCCGTCGGCGAGTCTCATCGCTTTAATGCATTGTCCGGAACCGTTAACGACTATGGCGTTGCGATGATCGAGATCGATCTTGCGTCTGTTGATACCGGTATAGAAATTCGCGACACTCGAATGAAGCGCCACGTCTTTGAGGGGATAGGGCCTGCTGCTGCGTTGACCGCGACTATTGATCCAAAAACAATGATCGATCTTGCACCGGGTACCACCAGCGTGATTGATGTTGCCGGTAAACTGAGTCTTGGTGAGAAAACCGTCGATATCAATACAAAAATGTTTATGGCGAAACTTTCCGATAACCGCGTGATGGTCACGACCGATGAAATGGTGATGGTTGGAGCCGAGGCGCTCGGTATTACCAGTGGTGTTGACAAACTTATGGAACTTGCCAAGCTGCCATCGATTGGTCGAGTTGTGCCAGTGACATTGCGGTTTGTGTTTGAATTGGCCGAGTAAGTCTGCGCGGTATCGCTTGCCAGGGGCCGTCGGGATGCCTGAAGCAAGCAGCACTGAACAATAAACAGTGTGTCGGCTGGTGAGCACCCTGTGCGAGTCAGTCTCAGTTAAATACCGCTGCATGGCGGCTGTAAAAAAACCGCTTCCGGCGTGCAGTGACGCACGCCGGTCTGCGCAATGCAGACAAATTTCATCTCAATTAGTACACGTCTCTTCTGCATCGTGTGTTTTGCCGCATAATGACTGTCTCTATGGGTGTTTTGCATTGATCGAGGTGAGAAGGCATGGCAAAAAAACCTGACCTGGCAGCGTTGTTTGGCGCTACAGATGCATCAACTTTTCTGGGCTTGCGACGTGTTAGTCCAGCTGACAAATTTAGCGCATCCTCTGCGTATATCGGTGCACCGGGTGCTACACCGTATGGCTCTGTGGGGGCTTACTGCCACAACGCGCCGGTGGTCTTGCGCAGAGCTATAGCATCGCTGACGGCGAATATTGACCGCTATAACTTTGATCTCGACGGTCCGACGTTTCCAGACGGCACGCTGCCGGCGGTGGATTGTGGTGATGTGGTCTTTGATGAAGCTGACTTTGCCAAAAACCGCAGCGCAATCACTCAGGCGGTCACTGATGTATTAGCCAATAATGCGGTACCCATTGTCGTTGGCGGGGATGATTCTATTCCGGTGCCTATGCTGCAGGCGCTCGCGTCCACTGGCAAACGCTACACCATCCTGCAGATTGATGCGCACATAGACTGGCGTGAGTCACATATGGGAGAGACTCTGGGATTATCGTCCACCATGCGACGGGCCTCTGAGATGTCCCATATCGAACACATTGTTCAGGTGGGCGCGCGTGGCGTTGGATCCGCGCACCCGCAGGACTATCAGGATGCGGTGGACAGCGGGGTGAGGTTTGTCACGGCCGGCGCTCTGCACCGTGAGGGGGTCACGGCCGCACTTGATCTGATATCACCGGGTGCCAATATTGTTGTGTGTCTCGATGTCGATGCGCTTGATCCCTCTATTGTCCCCGGGGTTATTGGCCGCACACCAGGTGGCCTCAACTATCACCAGGTACTTGATCTTATTACCGGTGCATCGGACAAGGGTCGAATTTCGGCGATTGATTTTGTCGAGTACATGCCGGACGTGGATGTTGATGATCTCGGTGCACTGGTCGTATCTCGCTTAATTGCAAGCACCATGGGGGTGCTGGCAAGGCAGGCTGCCCGGTAGTGTAAAGTGGTTCATTATTGACAACGAAGGAGTAGATTGTAAGATACAGATCAGACTGGAATTCGCAGGAAACCATGAAGACCGTTGACAAAGCGATGACTGTTCTCGATCAGTTTACCGTTGACCGAACCGAGATCGGGCTGAGCGAACTGGCGCGTCTGGCCGGGCTTGATAAAGCCGCCACACGCAGGCTGCTGGTGGCATTGGCAGCACACGGCTTTGTCGAGCAATCCGGTGAGTCACGCAAATACCGGCTTGGCCACGGGTTCCTGCGGTTGGCTCGCATCCGTGAAGCGACAGTCCCGCTAACCCGGGCCGCACATGAAGTAGCATGCTGGCTGATGAATATCGTCGATGAAACCGTGCATATCAGCGTTCCGCTACACGATAGTATGGCCACCATTGCCCATCAGTTACCAACGAGGGGTAATGTCATCAATATAATTCCAGCGCAGGCGTTGCCGTATCATGCGACGGCGGCCGGTATTTCGTATCTGGCATCGGCGACGCCGGAGACCAGGCAGCGTATTTTGAGTATCAAGCGTGTCAGGAACGCTGCAAACACCCTGACGTCCCGAACTGAGCTATTGCAGAAAACAGAGCAAACGCGGTTGGACGGTTATGCGTTTTGCAGAAACACCTTTGAAAATGGTGTTGCCAGTATCGCGATGGCCTTTTTCCTGGATATGCCGGATCCGGTCGGCACTATCTCCATCGCTTTGCCTGACGAGCGTCTGACCGATGCGCGGCGTGATGAAATGCTGCCAGTGCTGGGCAGTGCGGTGAGTCGTATTCATCAGTCGCTAACCGGTCTGGCTCCCGGGTAGCGCCACTCGCTATAGAGGTTGCTACCAACCGGTATTCTGCAGGGGATGCCGGCGAGGGCATGTTGCCAATATTCGGGCCGTCTTATCTGCCGTGCTGTTTTTTGCAGGCTGGTGAGATGCGGTTCCGTGCCCGCACAGGTTGTGCTGCAGTCGTGCACGGCCTGGGTTGGCTTGGCTTTGGTGATCGCTGAAGTAAAGCGATTACCTTGGCGCTTGTGGTCGATGATCATGGATCTGCAATTTTGCAGCGGGTATTCAATGCTTTGGTAGTGGAGGCAGGTGGCCGACGGGGCAGTACGTCGCGTCGTTTGATTTGTGAGGTTCTCCGTGTGACTTTTAAGTAAAGCGATATTCGATAAAAAACTATATGTCGATAAATATATTCAATCATTCTGTCAATGGCGTATAGCGTTGACCAACAGCAACAGCAACAGCAACAGCAACAGCAACTGGCGCAGGATGGTCAATTACGCTGTGAAATCTGTTGCGCTCTTTTATCGAATCATTGCGCTATAGGCTCAGGGATGTCAAAAATGGTCTGAAAAGACCAAAAAATAGAGCTTTTGCTGGATCCGCGGGTAGTACTGTCAAAAATAGGCGAGCTGCTGACAGATCTTCGCTCAGTTGCTTTGTTCGCCCACGTGATGGCTTTTTTTGGGTTTACACTTTATTTACGCCACTCTGACGGATAAATCGGGCAACCGGCCGTACTATTCAATGGCCGGAGATAAGGGCACCTGGTTGCTGATTGCCTCCGCATTGATAGAAATCTACGGGAGAGCTTGGTATGGTTAAAAATACTTTGGCAGCGATTGGTGTTGTTGCAATGCTGGGGGCGACGTCGGTAACGGTACTGGCGGTTGGTCAGGATGATGATCAGCAACGCAGCGGTAAACGTTTAGAGCGCATGGTTGGTAAACTGACCACGAAACTTGATCTGGATCAGCAGCAGCAAGCCAGTCTGGAAGCATTACTGGCTGAGGCCAGGCCACTGATGAAAGAAACACGTGCTCAGAAGAAGGAAGCTCGTCGGGCATTTATGAATTTCGACGATTTCGGTGCGGACTATGAAACGGCTTTGATCCGGTTTGCCGATGAGCAGGCTGAAGCGACACGTTCACTGGTAATGCAGGCGGGTAGTCTGAAGATGAAAGTGGCTCAAATACTCACACCCGATCAGCTGCTGCAATTGCAGGCACTGGTAGATGAGAACGGTGGCAGATTGTTTGCCAAGCGTGGTCACAGGAAGCATCGCAAAAATCAAGGCGAATAGAAGTCCGTTGCAGTACTTACGCTATATGCCCGTGCATGGTATAGCCATGTAGAAAAGGGAGTGTGACCCGGTCTTAAGCGATAATGCTAAAGTCCGGCTGTAAGATTTAAGCAGGTGGGTTTGGTCACCGGACGCACCTGCACAAGACCGGGGGTGGCTTATCCCTGGTGGGTGTCTGATCTTTTTGTGTCCTGCTCTGCTGACGATAATTTCAGCTTATATTCCTTACGCAATGTACGGATATGCAGCGCGATCACAAACAGGATCATCAGTGCCAGAATCGCCGCGATAGGGCGGTCAACAAAGTCTAGCGGCGTTTTTACGCGAGTCATCGATGTCCGTAGCTTTGTTTCCATGATACCGCCCAGCACCATGCCTAGCACGATTGGCACTATCGGTAAGTTGAGGCGCTTGAGTATTAATCCAAAAATTCCGAATGCGGACGCGATCGCGCAGTCAACCACCGAGTTGCGCAAAGAGTAGACGCCGACGAACCCCAGTGTGAGGATGATCATCCCTAGAAACCTGGAGGGAATTCTGATCACTCTGGTCATCAGGTTGGTTGAAAACAGCAGGAACACAATCACAATCACATTGAGCAGTAACATGGCAATGTACAAGGCGTAGACAAAATCCAGCTGGTTCTGAAACAACTGCGGCCCGGGAATCACATTGTGTACGTAGAAGACTGAAAGCATCATCGCAGTCAGTGCTTCTCCGGGAATACCTAGTGCCAATAGCGGAATCATCGCCGCTGCCGGCACTGCGTTGTTTGCGGCTTCTGAGGAAATCAGGCCTTCGACGGATCCATTGCCGAATTGCTCAGGTGTTTTGGAGGTTTTGCGTGCGTAGGTGTAGGACAGGAACTGAGCGGTAAACTCACCGACTCCCGGGATCATCCCCATCAATACGCCGAAGCTGCCAGCGACGGTGGCGATACGTTTATAGAGCCACAGTTCTTTCATGCTGGAGAGCAACGACCCCTCTACCCGTGCAACAGCGGGCTGACTGTCTTTGTCAACCAGTAACAGAAATGCCTGACTCAATGCAAACAAACCGAGCACCACCACGATCAGATCAAAACCGCCGGTCAGCCAGGACTGCTCAAACGTCAGGCGACGGGTGTATTTTACCGGCTCCAGTCCCACGGTGTGTAGCAGGATGCCGAAGGCGGCGAGCATGCCTGCGGCAAACACCTGGCCGCGATGCGCCAGAATCACCAGTACCATGCCGAGTAACGCTGCCAGAAAAATTTCACGGCTGCCGAAATGAGGGGCGATAAGTGCCAGCAGTGGTGATAAAAATATCAGGCACAGAATACCAAACACGCCACCCCAGAATGACGCGGAGTAGGCGATTGACAGCGCGCGACGCGACTCGCCGCGGCGGGTCATCGGGTAGCCATCGTAGGTAGTCAGCGCGTTAACGGCGGTGCCGGGGGTGTTGATTAGAATGGCTGGTATTGCCCCGCCGTACATAGAAGATCCATAGATACCGAGCAGAACGGTAAGACCGACAATAGGGTCGAGTGAAAAGGTGGCCGGCAATAGTATGGCAATAGCCACCGCCGCACCGACACCGGGGATAGCGCCGATGATTACACCGCCGACCGACCCGACCAACAGGGCAAGCGCTACGTCCCATCGCATCAATAACTGGACACCGGCGAGGAGTGTATCCATTAGTGTTTGTGTGTTCCTGAGCGTTGGCTGACGTGGTTACGGCATCCGGGTGATTTTGTTTGACGGTGTAGTAGCGCTGTTTGCAGGAGAAACATCGCCTAGAAGTACGTCAGCATAAATGATCGCAGTGCGCCAGGTAGGAGTTCGTAGAGTTGACCTCCGGGCACTTTGACTTTTAACAGGGATTTAAACAGTACCACTACCGTAACTGCAAACAGCCCTGCAGCCATGAGCTGCTTCGGTGTTCGATAGCCAAGTCGGTAGGTCAGTGACACGCTGAACAGCAGGGTGGAAGGCAGATAGCCCAGCTTCGGTACAATATAGACGTAGGCCATAAACCACCCGGCGAATTCGAATGACCGAAGCCAGAATCCTATTTCTTTCCAGCGCCCCGGCATTACCGGTGACATCAGGCCCGAGACCAAATGCAGCGTGGCAAAGAAGGTCATGGTGGTCACAGCGATGTATGGCCACAAGGCGGGCTGGGCGAAGAGTTTTGTGCCTTTGGACCAGGTAGTTTGGTCGGCTAGATTAAACGCGAGGAAAAGACACATGGCGAGAAACAGCAGGCTGAATACGAGATCGCCGGGGCGTCTATAGCGTTTGAACAGGTCTTGCAGTGTTTTAGCTTTTATTGGATTGTCCCTCCGGTGCAAGCGTGGTGGCCGATATGACGGTTCGGCCACCGCTCACAGGGTACTCGATAGTGTAAGAGTTACTCGAGCATTTTGTTGATGGCACCAAACGTTTCTATGTTGCCCGCGATGCGAGCGTTGGTGGCATCGGCGTCCTGCCAGTACAACAGTGCACCGGTTTCAGCGGCAAGCTTGCTGACCCGCTCAGAGGCGAGCGTCTCTTTGGCGACGGCAATGATTTTTTCGCGCACGTCTGCAGGAGTATCTTTATGGACAAACAGTCCGTTCCACAATGACATATTAAGCGCGGGCGCAAGCTCGGCGACTGTTGGTGTATCTGGCGTCAGGCTGATGCGGTCTTCGCCAATTGATGCAAGTACCTTTACCTTATCGAGGCAGGGCAGTACCAGCTGCAGCGTGGTGTTCATGACATCGACATCGCCGGAGGCCAGGGTATTGCAGTCGAGTGCATCGAACGCAGCGTCAGAGGCGAACTCGAAGCCTTTGGCCTTGGCCAGCGCAAAGGTCACTTTGGTCGGTATCAGTGGCGCACCAAAATGTCCGAGGGCGACTTCATTGTCTTTCGCGTGTGACGCAAGGCCGTCAATGTCGTCATAGGGCGCATCGGCGCCAGCGACAATCACGAACGGGTAGGTCAGAAAAGCGCCGAGAGGTTCGAACGGATTGGGGCTGAGCTCGGGGATTCCGATGTTGGGACCCACGACCGGAATGGCTAATATAAACGAGCCGACGGTGTAGCCGTCTGCCGGTGCATTGGCAACGTCGATAGCGCCCGGAAACGGACCGCCGCCGCCCCCCGGTTTGTTGACGACAGCCGCCGGGACATCGTACTTGCTTTGAAAATCTTCGGCGATCATACGGGTCACGACGTCTTCAAGGTCACCCGGTGGCCACGGCACGACAAACTCAACCGGCTTTTCCGGATACTCGGCGAAGACTGGTCCGGCTAATGCCGTTGTCAGTGCGATGACTGTGGATATTAGTGTTCTCTTCATTGCTTATTTCCCAGTTTTAGTGGTTCACTATTTACACCGATAGTGCTAAATATATTGATCTACAAGGTCCTGTCTGTCAACATTTGACTCAATATCCGACGCAGGTATTAGCACGCTGCCCATCGGCGGTCAGCCCGATTTTTACCCCTGCTTTGCAGCGGGTTTTGCTAGTCTAGAGCGGTGTGTCGTTGTGACACTGCCGTTTGTCCATGCCGCAGGCACGGCACACAGTATCGTTGTTTGCCGTTGTCGGCGGTTGGCAGATCGCGACCTTATTCGTAATCGGCTGATTGGTATCCTTAGATGGGTTGTTTTAGCGTGCCGGCGCTGTGTCGATGTTGAATCGGCTCTATCAGCCGGCAATACGTAGCGGCCGGGCAGTAATTGCACCTGCATCTGACATTTTATCGAGAAGGAAACCGCATGAGCGATAAAACCATACTGGTTGTAGGAACCTACGACACTAAAAACGACGAGCTCTCCTACATGGCAGAGCGTATTTCGGCGCTTGGCGGTGGTGTGCTGACGATGGACATTTCAGTGCTCGGTGACCCGCTGGAGCCTACTGATATCTCCAAGCATCAGGTCGCAGAGGCAAATGGCAGCTCGATACAGGCGGCGATTGACAGCGGTGACGAAAATTCTGCCATGCAGATCATGGCAAGTGGTGCCTGCCAGTTGGTAAAGCGGCTGCACCATGAGCGCAGGATCGACGGGGTGGTTATCCTTGGTGGCACCATGGGTACTGATGTCGCGCTCGATATCTGTCAGGCGTTGCCGCTTGGTGTGCCGAAATATGTGGTGTCTACCGTTTCGTTTTCGCCATTGATCCCGTCGGACCGTCTGTCTGCGGATATCCAGATGATTCTATGGGCCGGTGGCCTTTACGGCCTGAATTCGGTATGCAAGGCGTCGTTGTCGCAGGCGGCAGGTGCAGTGCTCGGCGCGGCCAGAGCGGTAGAGACGCCGGCCGGTGATAAGCCGACTGTGGGTATGACCTCACTCGGTTCATCGTGCCTCAAATACATGAAAACCCTGAAACCGGCGTTAGAGCAGCGCGGCTATGAAGTGGCGATCTTCCACGCCACCGGTAT
The DNA here is from genome assembly GCA_938003855.1 of uncultured Granulosicoccaceae bacterium. Lineage (GTDB taxonomy): Bacteria > Pseudomonadota > Gammaproteobacteria > Granulosicoccales > Granulosicoccaceae. The sequence continues at coordinate 21,091 of CALKXD010000247.1, forward strand.
GGGTGGCATGGCCTATGAGAGCATTGCCGCCGACGGTGGCTTTGTGTGCGTAATGGACTTTGCTCTGCCGGAACTGGGTAATCTGATGGCGGGGTCGGTTGTCAACGGCGGTGCCGATCGCATGTTAAACGCGGGCCGTGCCGGTATACCGCAGATTGTCGCTCCGGGGTGTCTGGATCTGATCGATTTTGCCGGCTGGCAGGATATTCCCGGGCAGTATCAGGATCGCCCGTTTCATGCACACAATCGACTGATAAAATCATCCGGCCTGAACGGCGAAGAACGGCGCGAAACCGCCCGTGAAGTCGCCAAAAGGCTGAAAGCATCGACAACACCGGCGCATGTGATTCTGACCAATCAGGGTATCGAAGAGTGGGATAAACCCGGTGATGTCGCGCATGATCCCGAAGCGTTTGCCGAGTTCTGCGATGAAATGCGACAAGTCATGACTGCCCCACTGCAGTTCACGGAACTCGACTGCCATATTAATGATCAGGCGTTTGCCGACAAAGCGCTCGAGATCTTTGATGCCTGGGTGGCTGACGGCACGGTGAAAGCGAGCGGCGCGGCAAACTAGAAAGGCAATAGCATGGGACGTTACGACGTATTGTTCGAGCCGGTAAAAATCGGTCCGGTGACGGCACCGAATCGCTTTTATGCCGTGCCTCATGCGACCGGCCACGGCTGGACTCAACCTGATGCAGCCATCGCCTTGCGTGCAATGAAGGCAGAAGGTGGCTGGGGGGTGGTCTCTTCGCAAATGACCGAGATCAGCGCGGACAGCGATTTAGCCAGTCATCCGATGGATCGCATCTGGGACGACCGCGATGGTCCGACACATGCCAGACAGGTACAGGCGGTTAAGTCTCACGGCGCCTTAGCGGCTATTGAACTGGCACACGGTGGCATGCGCGCGCGTAATTTCACCACCGGTCTGCCGATCGCCGGTCCCAGCAATCTGCCTGTGTTGCGCCCGGAAGTACCGTTGCAGGCGACTGCCATGAGCCTGACTGACATTGCCGAATTTCGTCGTGCCCACAAAGCCGCAGCGCGTCGGGCGGCAGAGGCGGGCTTTGATATTCTCTATGTCTATGCAGCGCACGATCTGTCATTGCTGAGTCATTTTTTATCGGAGCGTACTAATCACCGCAACGACGCCTATGGTGGTGGATTGTCGAACCGCATGCGATTGCTGCGCGAGGTACTTGAAGATACCCTCGAGGTTGCGGCCGGGCGACAGGCGGTGGCGCTTAGATTCAGTGTCGCAGAACCCGGTGACGTCTTTGGGCTTCGACATGACGGTGAAGGACGTGAGGTCGTCGAAGCATTGGCTGAGTTGCCTGATCTCTGGGACGTCAATATCTCAGGCTGGTCGCAGGATAGTGCGACTTCCCGGTTTACCGAAGAAGGGTTTCAACTGGAGTTCACCGATTTTGTAAAGCAGGTAACAAATAAACCGGTGGTCGGAGTGGGTCGCTTTACCTCGCCGGATTTGATGGTATCTCTGGTCAGGCAGGGGCGGCTGGACTTAATCGGCTGTGCCAGGCCGTCAATTGCCGATCCGTTTTTACCGCAAAAAATAAAGAACGATCAGATAGACCAGATACGCGAGTGTATAGGCTGCAATATATGCGTCAGTATGGATGGCTACGGGGTGCCGATTCGCTGCACACAAAACCCGACGCTTGGTGAAGAATGGCGTCGTGGCTGGCACCCGGAAAACCTCCCGGTCAGCGCCGCAACTAAAAATATACTGGTGGTCGGTGCCGGTCCGGCAGGGCTGGAGTGTACCCGGGCGCTGTTGCTGGCCGGACACAAAGTGACACTGGCAGATGCCGCTGATACGGCCGGTGGGCGGGTTACCCGCGAGGCAGCGTTGCCTGGGTTGCAGGCCTGGGCCCGGGTACGCGACTATCGCTTGCAGATGATCAACCGTCATGCAAACGCTGAGCTGTATCTGTCCAGCCGGTTAACGGTTGCAGACCTGGTCGAGTTTGCCGCGGATGACGTCGTTATCGCCACCGGTGCCAGCTGGCGCGCCGACGGGGTGGGATCTACCGCGTTGCGGCCGCTGGATCCCGGTGGTAGATCTGTCATTACACCGGATCATGTGATGGATGGCCGTACGTTGCCTGATGCGGGAAGTCGTTGTGTAGTGTACGACGATGACCATTTCTATATGGCCAGTGTGGTGGCGGAGAAACTTGCCGGCCTGGGATTACAGGTCACTTATGTCACGCCACTTGCCAATGTGGCCACCTGGACGGATTTCACCCTGGAGCAAGGCAGAATTATCGAGCGCTTTAATGCTCTGGGTATTTCTATAGAGGTGAATGTCAGCCTTGTCGGCGGTGGCACATTTGCATCGACACTTACCGCTAAGCCGGTCAGTATCGACTATGAAACGCTGGTGCTGGTCGGTGCACGGCAACCCGATGACACACTCTATACAGCGGCACTGGCAGAGCCGCGACTGGGCAAAGTACAACGGATCGGCGATTGCCACGCCCCGGGCACCATACAAGGCGCGGTGTTGGCAGGTCATACCTGCGCGCGGCAGATCTCGGGTGAGTCATCTGACCTGATGCCGTTTAAACGACAGGAGATCGTGCCGGGTAAGTAGTGCCCATCCAGAAACAAGCGCTACTGCGTACCACTCAGGCACGCAATCTTTTGCCTACCACAGGTAGTTACTTAAGAACAACTAAGCGCCTACCTGTGGCAGGCAAAATCTCACGCACCTGAATGATCCTCGCGACACCCTGTTTCCGGATAGGCACTACTTAAAGGTGCCGGACAACCGGGCAGGTGGCGGGGTTTGTTGGTGATTGTTGTCATATTGGCTGTGGTGTGGCAAAGAGACACTTATGCCGGTTTGTTCAGCTCAAGTACCCAGTCGCAGAAGAGCTTTATCTCAGACGAGCTGTCGGTTCGATCACCAAGTACCAGATAATGTGCTGAGTCCAGTGGCAGCTTTTCTTCGAGTGGCTGTACCAGCAGGCCCAGTTCGAGCAATTGCTTGGCGTGGCAATCGGGCACCAGTGCAAAGCCGTTTCCAGCCAGCGCATAGTGCAGTGCAACCACTGTCGTGTCCACGGTGATCCATTGGCGAGAGCGATCATGCTCCACGCCGTATTGGCTGAACAGATTGGTCCACTGATACTGGGACCCGATTACCTCAATTTTTTGCAGGTCGGCCAGTGTTTCGAGTGAAAGGTCGCGAGGGAGTGTCTCGCGAAAGGCCGGCGTGCAAATCGGGATAGCGTGTTCGTGAGCTATTTTCTGAATCTGCCGGTCATTCCAGTTGCCATCACCGTAGCGAATGTCTACATCGATAGACTCGTCATCGATCACCTTGGCCCAGACCGTTGAGAACAACTGGATTTTGGTGGTCGGGTGGGTGGTATGGAAATCCTGAATCGCCGGTGCCAGTACCAGAGCGCCGTAAGACATAGAGCATCGGACATTCAAAATGCGCTCTGCACCGGTGCCGAAAAGGCCCGATGTAGCAGCGGCCAGGTCGGCGAATGATTTGCTCACCGGCTGCATATAGGCCTCGCCCAGATCAGTCAGTCGTACGCCTCTGCCCAGCCGGATAAACAGCTTGTAACCTAACTGGCTTTCGAGTGACCGGACCTGGTTGCTGACGGCGGCAGGAGTGATATGGAGCTCTTGAGCCGCGGCGGCGAAGTTTGAATGCCTCGCTGCGGCTTCAAATGATCTGAGCCATGTCATAGGTGGCAAATTTCGATTCATATGCACAAATAATATAGGGGCTAAGGGTTATATTATATCGTTTGTGTTTTCCACGGTAGATTGAAAAACTCATCCCTGTAGCTGGTAGATACCGGCGCACGGCTCTAGGCCCGGACAGCAGTACCAATGGGCCGGTGCCAGGGGCTACAAAAACCGGCCTGGTAATAATATATATACATCATGGCACCGAAAGAACCGGTGGCTGATCGTTGGATTGAGTAGAGAATCGCGATGACTGAAAAGAAAAAAAGACCACGCCGCGGAGCCAGACAAGCCAAAATGGCGGAGCGAAACGCACCGTTGACGGCTGATCAAAGGCCTGTCAATCCCGGTATGGTCGGCGGCAAATTTGCCGCTCTGTCACCGGAGGATATTCTCAAAGTCAACGAAGCTGTGATGAACGTGCTGGAGAATATCGGCCTGGCACAGGCGATACCCAGTTGCGTCGAGGCGGTAAAACGGGGGGGCGGCACGTATCGCGATGGTCGATTGTTTTTTCCACGCTCACTGGTAGAAGACACGATAGCGAATTGCGGCCGCAACTTCAGTCTGTACGGGCAGATCCCGGAGCACGACATAGACGTCAGTGGATCAAAACTCTATTTCGGAACCGCTGGTGCGGCGGTGCATATCGTCGACGTCGAGGGGCGGGAGTATCGGGATTCCTCACTGCAGGACCTCTACGATATTGCACGCATTGTCGATGAGATGGATCACATTCATTATTTTCAACGACCCGTGGTGGCCAGAGATATGGTCGACCCCGCTGATCTGGATCTCAATACCCTGTACGCGTCTATCAGTGGCACCACCAAGCACGTGGGGAGCAGTTGGGTGTTGCCGGAGCATGTCGATGAATCATTGAAACTGCTGCATCAGGTGGCGGGTTCCGAAGCTGCCTGGCGAGCGCGTCCTTTTGTGTCGATGTCGTGTTGCTTTGTGGTGCCACCGTTGCGTTTTGCCGAAGATGCCTGCGCCTGTCTGGAATCGGCTGTGCATGGTGGCATGCCGGTGTTGCTATTGTCCGCCGGGCAGGCCGGTGCGACCAGTCCGGCCGCTATAGCGGGGTCTGTCGTGCAGTCCACCGCTGAAGTACTTGCCGGACTGGTGTACGTAAACCTGCTGAAGCCCGGTCATCCGGCGATCTTTGGCACCTGGCCGTTTGTGTCAGATCTGCGCACCGGCGCGATGAGCGGTGGCAGCGGTGAGCAGGCAATATTAATGGCAGCGGTCGGGCAGATGGGGCGTTTCTATAATCTGCCAACCGGTGTCGCGGCAGGCATGGCTGACGCCAAACTACCGGATGCACAATCGGGCTATGAAAAAGGCTATACCGTCACTCTGGCGGCTCACAGTGGCACCAACCTGGTTTACGAATCAGCGGGCATGCACGCCAGTTTGCTGGGGGCTTGTCTGGAGAGCTATATCATCGATAACGATATGCTCGGGGCAATAAACAGAACGGTGCGTGGCATTGACGTCAACGATGAAACCTTGTCGCTCGATACCATGCGTGATGTCTGCATCGACGGCCCGTTGCATTATCTCGGGCATCAGCAAACCATGAGCCTGATGCAAAAAGAATATCTATATCCCGATATCGGTGATCGCAATAGCCCCAAGGAATGGTATGAGCGCAAACGTCCCGATCTCCTGAAAGAGGCGGCGAAAAAGGTTGATGCTATTCTTACAGGTCACTTTCCCGCACACATAGACGAAGCGCTGGATGCCCGGCTGCGGGCTGAGTTTAATATCAAGCTCCCGCGTGATGTTATGTCCGCGAGCTGAGGCGATTGATATTGTTGCAGGGGCTGGTTGTCGGACCAGCGCCTAGTCTCCACCTATAGAGTCGCACTACAGTAGCCTGGTTGGTAGATGATGATTATATCGCAGCGCAACGATCAGACTGCAGGTATCGTATTTTTACTGGTGCCTGAATTTTCCATGCTGGCTTTCACCTGTGCCTTAGAGCCCTTGCGTGCCGCTAACGATCTGGCCGGTAAGGAACTCTATTCATGGGCCACCTGTGCCGTCAGCAGGGATCCCGTTGTGGCCAGTAACGGTATTGAAATCACACCAGACCTGACCCTGCCGGAAGCGCTGGGGGCTGATGCCGTGTTTGTCTGTGCCGGCTCAGGGGTGCAGCGCAATACTGATCCGCGGATGATTGCCTGGCTCAAGGCCGCCGGGCGCCGTAACACCGTGCTTGGCGGTATCTGCACCGGTACCTATCTGCTTGCCAGGGCCGGGGTCATTGGTGATCGCCGCACCACCATCCACTGGGACAACATGGCCAGTACCCGGGAGCAGTTTCCGCAGCTGGAAATCTCACCGGCCTTGTTCGAGATTGATGGCGACCGATACACCGCTGCAGACGGGTTGGCGTCTCTTGACATGATGCTCAATGAGGTGCGAAATGCACACGGCACTGAACTGGCAACGGCAATACGCGATCGCATTATGTACGACCGCATTCGCGACAGTGATGAACAGCAGCGGGTTGCCATCACGCAACGCATCGGCACCAGTCAGCCGCGATTACTGGAGATTATCTCGCTGATGGAGGCAAATATAGAGGAGCCGTTATCGCTGGCAGAACTGGCTTGCCATTGCGGTGTCTCCCGCAGGCAACTGGAGCGACTGTTCAGGCGTTATTTGCACTGTGTGCCAAGGCGATACTATCTGGAGATGCGCCTGCAGCGCGCGCGACAGTTATTGCTACAGACAAATATACCGGTGCTGGAAGTCGCGATGACCTGTGGGTTTATTTCGGCGCAACATTTCAGTAAATGCTACCGCGAGACATTTGGTCTGCCGCCAAGTCATGAGCGCCATTAGGATAACAACACGCGGCCGAAATCGAACAGTCGCGTGGTCTCGTTTGCGGCTGTTGCGTCGCTGGTAAAATTTACCGCCGGTGAAGCGGGGGTTCTCCCACACAAAAAAGCCCCGCACCGGGCGAGGCTTTTTCTGATTCAGGTTGAATCATTCCTGTGGTGCGAACCTACATCATGCCACCCATACCACCCATATCGGGCATACCACCACCGCCGCCGGAGTCAGGTTGTGGCTGGTCGGCGATCATCGCTTCGGTAGTGATCATCAAACCGGCAATCGAGGCTGCATTCTGCAGTGCGTAGCGGGTTACTTTTGTCGGATCGAGAATGCCCATGGAGATCATGTCGCCATATTCACCCGTCGCGGCATTGTAACCGAAGTTGCCTTTGCCCTCTCTTACCTTGGCAACGACGACTGAAGGTTCATCACCCGCGTTGGCAACGATCTGGCGCAACGGCTCTTCCATTGCACGACGTGCGATGGCGATGCCGGCCTGCTGATCGGGGTTGTCACCGGTGACTTTATCGATGGCGTCGATAGCACGGATCAGCGCGACACCGCCGCCGGCAACGATGCCTTCTTCCACGGCCGCACGGGTGGCGTGTAGAGCGTCGTCAACGCGGTCTTTTTTCTCTTTCATTTCCACTTCGGTTGCCGCACCTATCTTGATCACGGCAACACCACCGGCGAGCTTTGCAACCCGTTCCTGCAGTTTCTCTTTGTCGTAGTCAGAGGTGGCCTTTTCGATCTGAGTGCGAATCTGCTCAACACGGCTGGCGATATCTGCGGCACTGCCGGCACCATCGATAATTATGGTGTTGTCCTTATCGACCGTAATGCGCTTGACGGTGCCGAGGTCTTCGAGAGTGACTTTGTCGAGTGATAAGCCGACATCTTCCGAGATCACCTTGCCACCGGTGAGGATAGCGATATCCTGCAACATTTCCTTGCGGCGATCGCCGAAGCCGGGTGCCTTGACGGCGCAGGCTTTGATTATCCCGCGCATACTGTTGATAACAAGCGTGGCCAGCGCCTCACCGTCGATGTCTTCAGCAATAATCAGCAGAGGCTTACCGGATTTTGCCACCGCCTCAAGTGCCGGCAGCAATTCACGGATGGTTGATATTTTTTTGTCGAACAGCAAGACGTAAGGATCTTCAAGTTCAGCGGACATGTTGTCCTGGTTATTGATGAAGTACGGTGACAGATAGCCGCGGTCGAATTGCATGCCCTCTACCACTTCAAGTTCGTTTTCCATAGACTTGCCTTCTTCTACAGTGATTACGCCCTCTTTGCCGACACTGTCCATCGCCTCGGCGATAACTTTGCCAATTGATGGGTCACTGTTGGCGGAAATGGCACCGACCTGGGTGATTTCGTTGCTGTTGTTGCAGGGCTTTGACATCGACACCAGTTCTGCCGTAGCGGCCACGACTGCTTTGTCGATACCACGCTTAAGGTCCATCGGGTTCATACCGGCGGCCACAGATTTAACCCCTTCACAGACGATGATTTGAGCCAGCACGGTGGCGGTGGTGGTGCCGTCTCCGGCAATATCAGAGGTTTGCGAGGCAACTTCTTTGACCATCTGCGCGCCCATGTTCTCGAACTTGTCAGCAAGTTCAATCTCTTTAGCCACCGAGACACCGTCTTTGGTGACCAATGGCGCGCCGAAAGCCTTGTCGAGTACAACATTGCGGCCTTTCGGGCCCAGCGTTACTTTAACGGCGTTGGCAAGGGTATCGATACCGGCCAGCATACGGTGGCGGGCTGAACTTGAAAAACGTACGTCTTTTACACTCATCTACATTGTGTTCCTGTGATTGCTAACTATGTGGGTGGCGGACAGTTATTTGTCCAGCACAGCCATGATGTCGTCTTCACGCATCACCACGAGATCTTCACCGTCTATCTTGATTTCAGTGCCGGAGAATTTGCCAAACAGTACTTCGTCGCCTGCTTTGACCTCTAGCGCGCGGAGCTTACCGGAATCTGACAATTTGCCATTGCCAACAGAAATGACCTCGCCTCTGACGGGTTTTTCGGTAGCGGAATCCGGAATGACGATACCACCGGCACTTGTGCGCTCTTCTTCCATGCGCTTGATCACCACGCGATCGTGTAATGGGCGAATGTTCATGTTGACACCTCTCTTGAATAGTTGGGTTGTTGGATAATAAGGCGTGGTGTCAGCACGCTTCATCGACGTCCAGGGATAGTTCTGCCTGGAACCTGCGATAACAAGTGGCAGGTTGGAATAAATTGGTGTTCTGTCGTAATCAGGTCAATGGCGGGTCACATTGCAAATCAGAACAGTGACAAAAGCTGACTGCCAGGCGAAGCGCCTGTTTGTGCTTTGGTGGTGTGCCGCCAGGCGCATTGTCGCTGGTATGCCATTGCCAAGCCGGACTGAGTCTATGTTTTAGGCACAAGTATCCGTTTTCAACGCAACAGGGCCGGCTTGGGTGGTTTTACCTCGAGTAGGTGCCCAAACTCCGGAACCGGCAGTGAGGTAAGGGAGTTGAGCGCGCGTGAACATCTGCTGTTCACTTTGCTGTGTGCACCCGAATGAATGATCTAAGGCTCGTTTTGCGGGCGCGTCGTGGTTACTCTGTTGGTGGCGTGTTGTCGACACTGCTGATAGTCGCATAGCTGCTCGCGCAAGGAAGTGGCTCGCCACTGACGTGCTGAGAATTGGATAGCATCGCGGTCGGGTTTGCTCTAACCGGCCAGATGCCGTCGGCGTTACGAAGTGCTGCTTCAGCGGAACGACCCTTGATTGCTGCTAATCGATAGTGCTCGTTTTTACCCATCTTCAATGCCTTTGGTGTACGTGAACTATCTGCACAGCAGGGTGGCCAGACGCGTTGAGCCACTCGACGGTGGAGCATGAATCGCTGCAAGATCAGTTTGACACTGTTGCTGCAGGACAGTGGAGCCAATAGAAAACGCTGTATAGAAAATTGTGATTTCCACCTTGGTGCGTCTGCCTGGTCATGTTGAAACAATACCTGCAAATACACTGCACGCTCATTGGTAGCATAAATACCAGAGTCAGGTATGAGTGTTTGTATACATCGTTAAAAAGCCGTCGCCATAACAGAGACGTTGTTATGGCGCGGCGATGCTGCATGCAGGTAATTATTTACCAGCAAGCGATGGATCCGATCGTCATGACTCAGTGAGTAGCAGGGCGCACGCTTTTGCCACACCGGAACTGGCTTTCTCGTTGCCCGGTAAAATCGCCCAGCCACCGTCTTCAATGTATCTGGTGCGCTTATAGGACGATTGCTCATTGAGTGCGGCTAGATTTGCGACGCTGTCTGTGGAGGCCTGGAATTTGTCAACGCAGATGGGTGCCAGTACCGAGACTATGGCTGCTTCTGATTGCTTGTTAGCGGTTTGCTCAGCGGTGGATCCGAGTGTCCATCCTCCCCAGTTAAAGCCCAGTATCATTGCCGCTATGGCCCCTAATGCACCACCTTGTAGTAGACGCGTTATAGACTCGCCTTTCAGGAATGGTGGTAGATTCATAGTATTCTCGATATGGTTAAAATTGTTAGCATCAACTGGAATGTATGACG
>CALKXD010000248.1 GCA_938003855.1 uncultured Granulosicoccaceae bacterium
GTCTATGGCAAGTTCCATCGCTATAATGCCGCTCTATCTTGGCTTTCGGTTGCTGAGCCTGGGCTGTGACAAAAACAGCCTGTTTGCAAGTTTTTCACAATTTCTAAGCTTGTTTCCAGGGAAATTAGGCAGTTACCTGAGAAACAGTTTCTATCACCTGACCATGACGCAATGTGAGCAAGGGGTCGTTTTTTCATTCGGCACCATTTTCTCGCAGATAGATACCGAAGTGGTGTCGGGTACCTACATTGGGCCCCAATGTAATATCGGCAGTTGCCGGATCGGCAGAGATTGCCTGATTGGCAGTGGCGTGCATATTCTCAGTGGCAAGCAACAACACGCGATTAGTGATCTCGATACCCCGATACGTGAGCAGGGTGGCCGGCTAACCAAGATCTCGGTCGGCGACGACTGCTGGGTAGGTAACGGAGCAATCATTATGGCTGATGTAGGCAAACAGTGCGTAGTGGCTGCGGGAGCTGTGGTAGTGAATCCAGTAGCCGACCGCATGATTGTTGCGGGAAACCCGGCGGTCGTGATAAAGGAACGGTAGTTTTTCTGTGGTAGTAACTAGCTTAACAACGAGTGTGTCGTGTCAGTATTAAAAACAATATCAAAGAATATATTTTCCAATTACGTTGGTATTGTCGGCTCGATAGTGATTGCGTTTGTGTTATCGCCTTATCTGATACATACCCTCGGAGACACCAACTATGGTGTCTGGTCGGTGGTCTCAGCATTGACCGGATACATGGCTCTGCTCGATCTGGGGATCAGCTCTGCCATTGCAAAATACGTTGCAAAATACAAAGCACTAAAAGACTACAAGTCGCTCAATATAGTTATGGGCTCAGGGATTGCCATTTTGATGGCGGTTGGCTTCATGCTAATTGTTGTCAGTCCCTTTCTATCCAGCGCGGTGGTCAGTATTTTCGGCTTTGAGGACGAGCTCGGGCGAACCGTCAGAGCGCTTATTATCGTCGCATCGATCGATATCGCTGTTTTTGTCTCGACTGGTGTGCTTGTTGGTGCATTTTACGGTTTTCAACGCTACGAAATAATAAATGCGGTCAATATACTGGTCGCATTGCTTAAGGCTATTGCTTTTTATCTAGCTTTGAGTAACGGCATGGGCCTGCTTGCGATGGGCGTAGTGTCATTGTTCGGAAACATTCTGGCGGCCAGTGCATTGTTTATTGCGATGCGCAAGGTCGAGCCGGGTGTTCAGCTCAAACCAACATCGGCAAACAAAGAGACAGTTCATTCAATATTTGTCTACAGCAAATATACGTTCCTCTCCATGGTGGCCATGCAGCTGGTTTATTACAGCGATGCATTTGTGATCGGGTACTTTCTGTCAGCGGCGGCAATAACCTATTACACCATTCCCTGGAGCCTGTCGGAATACACCAATAAGATGATTCTGGCGATTGCGCAAACTTTTGTGCCGGTATTCAGTGAGCAGGAAGCGACGCAGGGAAATGAGGCAATATATCGCACCTATGTTACCGGCACTAAGTTTATGCTTTTGATCTCTAATTTATTGTGCCTGGGTGTGTTAGCCGTCGGGGATTATTTTGTGGCTCTGTGGATGGGGCCGAAGTATGCTGTAGAATGCTCGGCCATTCTGGCGATTCTATTCTTCACACAGTTAGTCAAGGGGCCACAGCTACTTAGCTACTCAATATTGCTGGGCACGGCTAATCACCAGAAGTACTCATTTTACAATTTTGGTTTCTCGCTACTAAACCTTGCTTTGAGCATTGTGTTGGTCCAGAAATACGGTCTTATCGGTGTGGCCATCGGTACCGCTATAACTCAGTGTCTGTTCTATGGCGTGATAACTCCTGTTCTCACCAGTCGTGTGATCAACGCCAGTCTGCCGACGTACCTGAAAGAGACCTATTTGAGAATTATTCCATCCGCCCTGATACTGTTTTTTTCCCTGAAGTATTTTGCCCACCTGAATCCCCCCGACACCTACTTTGAGTTACTGTCTCAGGCGGCGGTGGCAGCGTTATTGTATGTCGTATCAGCTTATTTTATTTTGCTTGGTGCCGATGAAAAGGAGATTGTTGCCTCGGGTGTACGAAAAGTAAAATCCAAGGTGTCCGGTAAGTTTGCGGCCACATGACTCGTATTTTGTTAAACACATTCATCTCCACAGGATTGCAGGGCCGGGATCGGACCAAAAGATCTGTCATTAAGGAATCTGCCAGTGAACAGTATGTTGCCTAATAACGAGCACCGTTCTCAACCTGGGAAGAGCGGTGGGCTTTGCGCCTCTTTGCTTGCGCTGCTGTTGTTTAGCGGATGCACACATTCGACAACGAGTGCGCCAGCGGTACCGTTGAATATACCGACTGCGTTAGCCACCATAGACGATTTTGTATTCGCAGGCGCATTTGCATTGCCTGACGATGAGTTCGGTGAATCTAGTGCCAATTGGGCGGAAGGGGTCATTGAGGTAAGTGGCAGATCTTTGTATTTTGTCGGTCATAAACACCATGATGCTATTGCCGAATTTTCTATTCCAGTGTTGCGTAACAGTACCCGAATCTCTGATTTAAACTATGCGGGCCGTCCGAAGCAGGCATTCACCCGGCCTATTTTGAGAGCGACCGGGGGCAATGCGCAAGAGCTTGACCAGATAGTCGGTCTTGAGTTGTTTAAAGGGCGTCTTATTGGCAACGCTGTGGAATATTACGATGGGCCCGGTGACAACGACCAAAGCACATTTGTGATACAGGATGCGTCTGCCATTGCAACCGCTCCTGTGTCCGGGTTTTATTCACTGGGTGGTAAAGCCAGGGCCGCAGGCTGGCTGAGTAGTGTGCCGCCAGAGTGGCGACAGGTGTTAGGTTGCAGTCATATCACCGGACACTCGAGCGGTGGTCCGATCATTTCACGTCACAGTGTCGGGCCATCAGCATTCTGCGTCAACCTTGACAATCTGATTACCAATACACGTAAGCGTATCGTTAAAACCGCTGAATTACTCGGATTTGGGCTTGATCGGCCGTTGCGGAATGACCTCAATAATGAGTACCTCGAAAATAACTTGTGGACGCATCTGAGTCAGGCCCGTTTTGGATTCATTGTGCCTGGTACCTCTACGTATGCAACCTTTGGAACCTCAGGTGGGCATGCAAGTGGCGTTGGATATAAATTGAATCGGGGGGGCGGAGTCGAATGTGGTGGCTATTGTGCGACAGATCCAAATGATGTCTATAATTATTATTGGTTCTGGGACATGCGTGATCTGCTAAAGGTCAGGTCTGGCCGTCTGGCGGCGAGCGCTATCAAGCCCTATGCGTCCGGTAAATTTGATGTGCCGTTTCAAACGGGTGAGTATGTTAACGAAATTGGTGGTGCATCTTACGACGAGCAAACCGGATTACTCTATGTCAGTATCATGAAGGCTAACAATACCCTGGGTGAGCATTCTAACCCACCCGTTATTGCAGCGTTCAAGGTGGCCAGATAGTAGCGGCAACTGAAAAACTACAGGTGCCGACGGTGGTCCTGCGATTGCCTGAAGGACAAAATCCGTAGCCTTTCGGCCCCAATGGTTACGCAATTAGAGTCTGTTACCCGGGTAGTGGGTCCGCCAGTTACATCTGGCGGCTTACTGATCCAACTGCCGGGATAAAAGGCACTCCGCCGCAATTTGTGTCAGTACCGTGCCACCCTTGAGGATTGCTGATGTCGCAATGCTCGATTGATTACCTCAATTGCATTTATCCAGCTGTACTCTCGCAGCCGCGACATGCAGGCTACCCAATAGTCGCTGCGATTATCACCTCAAATTTACACAGGCGATACCTTGAGTGGCTGCGAGTGGTAAAGCGCGCTCTGCCTCCCCAACGGCGCTGATGAAGAATACCGTTTCACGTCGACCATCAGGCATCGACCATAAATCAATGAAAGATTGGTGTGCCAGTTGCCACACCCGCCTGATGGGGTGGTGTGCGTTGGGATTGTCATACGGGTCTGACCCGATTTACGAAAGGCCAATTTGTTACTGTCCAGGACCTGCGAGCCCTGTCATGTTGCTGATCCAAAGTGACCGTGGCCGATAGCGGCGCATTATTACAGGCCAAAGTGCTTCAATTTTAACGAGACAAAATATCCCGCAATAAATTGGTATACCGAATACCCTTGACAGATCCTCCGTTAAGCCACTAAATTAGCCGGGCGAAAGCAAACTATATGTCCTTGGAGGAGGAAACCATGAAAATTGCAGCAATCTGCAAACACACTGCCGTGGCTGTGGTAGTAACGGGGCTGGTCGCCGGGGTTGGTGCAGCGGTTGCCGACGACTTCCCGTCGAAAACTATTGAGGTGGTTACCCATGCGGGTGCTGGTGGCGGTACCGATGTGACCACTCGTATGATGATGCTGAGAGCCCGTCGCGAGCTTAAACAAGACATGGTAATCGTTAACAAGAAGGGGGGCGGTGGTGCTGCAGCACTCGAGCACTACAAAACCGTTCCCGCTGATGGCTACACCATTCTCACCTTTACCGTTGGGCACGCTGCTGTCATGGCTAAGGGCAAGGGCGGGATGGAGCTTGGCGATTTACGTCCGCTGGCGCGTGGCACCGACGATCCTCAAATACTTATGACCAAGTGTGGCACGTACAAAGACGCCAACGACTTTGTTGCTCAGCAGAAAGAGGCGCCTATTACTTACGGAGTGACTCACTTAGGTAATATTGACGATGTTTCAGCGTTTATGTTCGCCAAAAAAGGCGGTATGCAAACACCTAAGATGCTGCCCTTTGATGGTGGTGGCGAGTTGGCTACCCAATTGGTTGCCGGTTCGGTCGATGCCGGTGTACTGAATCTTGCAGAGGCTGCCAGTCAGATTGAAGCTGGTGAAATCTGCCCGACGGTGGTACTCGCTGATGAGCGTATGGCAAAAATAGCTGATGTGCCAACGGCGAAAGAGCTTGGTATTCCGGTGAGTTTCTCAACGGTGCGCGGCTTTGCGGTGCACGCTGACACCCCGCCAGAGGTCGCCGACAAGCTGGAGGCCGCGTTACTAAAATCGATGAACCATACCGTTTATCAGGGGTTCCTGACCTCGGTCGGTCTTGATGCTACATCAGTCGCCGGCTCTGACGTCTGGGGGGCTCAGGTGGCAACGACAGTGACTGAAATGGGCGATGCATTGAAGGAACTTGGTTTTATAGAGTAGGTCGATGCCGGGTCTGCATTGCGCAGGCCCGGTATGGGCAGTGGCCAGGCCAGCGCTAGCCGCTGTCGCATTGACAAGCTTTGAGTTGGCCCTGGTTGGTCTCGAAGCAATTGCTGAGTGTTGATCGCCTTGTGTAAATACACGGATGTGAAGGTTAGTTAATGGCACGCTCTGGAATACCGACCCCGATGCACCGCGACAGCGCCAATTCAATTTACCTTTCAGACTTTCCTCTTGCAGCAGACGTCTTTCAATTGCCGTTCTTGTTTATGCGCTCGTGGATCTGAGCGCCGGGCGCTTACGATTTACCCGAACCGCAGAGTGATTCTTCTATGACCACACAGACCAGCCGTCAACGCTGGGAGTTATTGCTGGTGCCTCTGGTCATCATTGCTTTTTGTGCAGCAGCCTATTGGCTTACGTTGTCCTTTGATCGAATGCCTCCAATCCTCAAGAGAGGTATTCAGCCTGCTGATTTTCCGCAGCTGGTATGCGCCACGATCATAATTCTTACCCTCTTTATGATGTGGCGCGACCCGGTTCGTATTGCAGAGCAATCCGGCTCCAAAACAGTCGGTACAATGGTACTGATGGTGGTATTTGCCGGACTGACTACCATCGATCTGTTTCTGGCGCTAGCCGTGTTTGCAGCTGTGCTGGCATTTTACTGGGGCGAACGGCGAGTTGGTTTTCTGGTACTCGTTGGACTCATCGTGCCGGTTTTGGTGTTTTTTTTGTTCGATCGGGTATTTGAGATCAGGTTTCCGCGTGGTCTGCTTACTAACCTCTGGTACGGGTAACAGGACGTGGATGGAATACTAAACGGATTGCTCGCCCTGGGTGACCCTCAATTACTAATTCTTCTATTGATGGCGACGCTAGGGGGTGTCGTGATTGGCGCCTTGCCCGGCTTAAACGCCACCACAGGTGCGGCGTTACTATTGCCGTTTACGCTAACCATGGAGCCAATCCCGGCCATTGCTGTTCTCACGGCGATATACTGCTCGGCGACCTTTGCCGGCGCAATCACCGCTATTCTGATAAACACTCCGGGTACCTCTGCCAGTGCCACCACCTGTCTGGACGGTTACCCGATGGCGATGCGTGGTGAGGCAGGTCGAGCGCTGGGCATGGCTGTGGTGTCGTCGACCATAGGTGGTGTGTTGAGCGTGTTGTGTCTGATGCTGGCGGCACCGCTGCTGGCGCGTGCGGCTTATCACTTTTCGCCGCCCGAATATTTTGCACTGACGCTGTTCGGATTATCCATGCTGGCCACCATCGGTGATGGCTCGCCGGTCAGAAACATCATCGCAGGGGCTCTCGGGGTATTGCTGGCGCTTGTCGGCGTAGACAACCTCACGACGGTTGAGCGCTTTACGTTTGGCTCGCACGAACTCTACGACGGCATCGGGTTTGTACCGGTGATGATCGGTCTGTTTGGAATTTCCGAACTGCTGGTGCAATCGTCGGCGCTCGATCAGATTCGTGAGCGTATTAAGCTTAACGCCGTAAAACTGCCTTCGCGGGAGGACTATAAAAAAGTATGGAAAACCATTCTGCGTTCGTCCGGTATTGGCGTTTTCATTGGCATTTTGCCCGCAGAAGGAGCAACGGTGGCGTCGATGATCGGTTACAACGAAGCGCGACGCTGGTCAAAAACACCGGAGCAGTTCGGTAAGGGCGCTATCGAGGGTATTGCCGGCTCCGAGGCCGCAAATAACGCTGCAACGGGTGGTGCGATGGTGCCAACGCTGGCGCTGGGGATTCCCGGCTCGGCTACGGCCGCAGTTATTCTGGCGGGCTTGATGGTACACGGGCTTAGACCCGGCCCGGCCATGTTTACCGAGCAAGCCGAATTCGCCTACGCTATTTTCTGGTCAATGTTGTTTGTGAATTTGTTGTTTCTGGCTATCGGGCTCTATGGCGCACGTTTGTTTGCACGTATCACGCTGGTACCGACACAGATTCTCTGGCCCTGCGTATTTATATTTTCGGTTGTTGGTGCTTACGCGCTGGAGCAGTCGATGTTTGATGTCTGGGTAGCACTGATCTCAGGTGTGCTGGGCTACCTCATGCGCCGTTACGGGTTTTCCGTAGTGCCGCTGGCTATCGGTCTGATACTCGGTGGTATGCTCGAACAGCGACTGGGCCAATCGATGGTTATGCTGGATGAAAAATGGTGGTTGCTGGTAACCCGACCGCTGACATTGTTCTTTTTTGTGCTAACCGCACTGGCGTTATTCGGGCCAACGGTGTGGAGAATAATGCGTCCTGAATCAGCTAGACAATCAGATCAATAGTCGAGGCGGATATGGAGATTTCAGCCACCGGCAGCGATACACTGATCGACGACAACCTGCGTAAAATTGCCCGCAAAACGCTGGCTGAGCAAGTGGCAGACGAGCTGCGCAATCTGGTTCTATTGGAAAAACTAAAACCGGGTGCATCGATACCCGAGCGCGAGACAGCTGCCGCACTGGGTGTTAGCCGCACACCATTGCGTGAGTCACTCAGAATACTGGCCCTGGAAGGTCTGGTGGAGATCGCACCCAACCGGGCGCCCCGGATCGCAAATCCGTCTTTGGCCGATATCAAAAGCCTGTTGCAAGTGCAGGGCGCCCTTGAAGCGCTGGCCGGGGAACTGGCCTGTAACATGGCCAGTGATGCGGAGCTCGCCGAAATAACGCTACTGGAAAGCGATATGCAGCGGGTGTCAGATACCTGTGATCCGCTGGAGTTTTTTCAAAAAGACATGGCGTTTCATGAGTCGATTGTCGCCGCTTCAAAAAATAACGCGCTGATAGCAACGCACAAAACCTACAATACAAGGCTGTGGCGTGCCCGGTTTATTTCTTCGCGCCGGCGTCTTAACCGGTCCGGCACCCTGCAGCAGCACAGTACAATTGTACAGAGTCTGCTCGAACGTGAATCCGGCCGCTGTTCTGAGGCGCTGCGCAGTCATCTGGAAATTGGTTTTTGCAATATAGAGATGGCGCTGAAAGAACAACAAGTAACAGAGAACAAGGCATGACTGAAAAACCATTGATTGGCTTGGTGCAGGGAGATCCAGCCGGTATCGGGCCGGAATTGATGGTGAAATTGCTGTCTGATGATGCTGTCCGGGAGCGCGCCAACATAGCCATTATCGGCGACCCGTCAGTCATTGGACGTGGTGAATCTGTCGTCGGCCATACCATTGATCGCCACCATGTCAGCGCGCTTGAGCGCGATCAGGCTGCCGGTCAGATTCTGCACCTGGATCTGGCTATCGAGGATATAGAGTCTGTTCCGCTAGCCCAGGTGAGTGCTGCCGGTGGGCGTTCATCACTTACGGGCCTGGAAACCGCCTTTGGGCTATCGGCGAATGGCATTATAGACGGGATCTGTTTCATGCCGTTTAACAAAGAAAGTATGCACCTCGGTGGCAATCCGTTTATGGATGAAATCGGTTTTGCACGCGACTACTTCGGCATAGATACCGCCGCCAGTGAGTTTAATATGGCGCACGGTATGTGGAATGGCCGGGTAACCTCGCACGTACCAATGAGAGAGGTGCCGGACATGCTCAGTGAAGAGCGTATCTGTCAATCCATTGAACTCGCAGATAGTACGCTGCGCCTCGCCGGCTATGATCGGCCTCGAATAGTAGTCGCCGCTTATAATCCGCACGCCGGTGAAGGCGGGCTGATGGGGCGTGAAGAGATAGACATCATTCGTCCTGCTGTGAAGCGCATGCAAGAGCGGCAAATGCAGGTGTCCGGTCCGTTCCCGGCAGACACCTTGTGGCTGAAAGTGCGTGATGGTGAGTATGATGTGGTCGTCACCATGTATCACGACCAGGGGCAGATAGCGATAAAGCTGCTCGGTTTTGATCAAGGGGTATCTTTGCTGGCGGGATTGCCGGTACCGGTGACTACACCGGCGCACGGTACAGCGTTTGATATCGCAGGACAGAATAAAGCCAACCTTGATCCGGCACGTAATGCGTTTATGATGGCCTGCGATCTGGCTCAGGGTCTGTCAAAGGCAGGGGGCTGGTACACGCAAACGTAAAATTTGAAAGAGTATTGGTTGTACTGCAGCTGGTGTAGACTGCCGCTTTATAGCCTGGTGTCAGCGGTGTAGCGCTGCTTGATAGTGGCAGCAGGCGTTCAGTCCACCGTGTCGCGGATACCTTTGCACAGAAATCTAAGCCCTCTTGCTTCAGCTGTAATAATTATTATTGCAGCGATATTCCTGTTCGATGTGCAAGGGGCGTTTATCAAGCACATGGGGCGTCGGTTCCCGGTTGAGCAGATCTCTTTGTTCCGGAATTTGTTCGGCATTCTGCCAAATCTGCTGGTGTTGTTGTGCTCCGCCGGTTGGCATGCCAGTGGTCGACCGTTGCTTATCCCGCACTGGAAACTGGCTCTGGGCCGGGGACTGATGCTGGTTGTCGCGCAAATGTGCTTTTATACCGCATTGCTGCACATGCAGCTGGCAACAGCAACAACACTGGCTTTTTCCGGCCCCTTGTTTGTTACCCTGTTATCCATTCCGCTGTTGGGCCATACCGTTGGCTGGTGGCGCGGGGCAGCTGTTGCGGTCGGTTTTGCGGGAGTGATTGTGGTCATGCAACCGGGTCGTGATGCATTCAGTTTCGTTGCAGTGCTGCCCATCGCAGCGGCCTTGTTTTATGCATTGGCCAGTCTGTCCGCGCGCTTCTTCGATAAGCAGACGCCGACATCGCTGATTAGTGTGTACTCTTCTGCCAGTGCCATGCTGGCCGCTCTGGTGCTGGTGTTGGTGCAGGATAACTGGGTGGCGATGGTGGCAGTGTCCGACTGGCTCTGGTTTATCGCGATGGGTACGACCGGCGGCTGTGCTGTCTTTCTAATGATCACGGCTTACCGAATGGCTGACCCCAGCAGCCTCGCACCATTTGAATACTTCGGCATCCCGTTTTCGTTTTGCCTGGGCTGGCTGTTCTTTGGTGAGACACCATTCGATTCATTGTTTCCCGGTGTTCTGTTGATTGTCGGTGGCGGGCTGCTGGTGCTGTGGCGTGAGCGTATGCTGGCCAGTTGATTCAGTACCGTCACTGACCAACAGCACTGATATCACTGGCCGGTGCCGGGCGGTTGCTCGTGGTTTACCATTCGTACACCAGCAGCGGCAAGGCTGTCCCGGTAGAACAATTGCTGCTACCGTTTAGCCAGGTACCTCAGCGATAGTCGCCCTATAGCTTCCCCTCTATGAGTCCCAGTCAAACACAGAATAAAGCCGTTACCGCTGGTGGCGCTATTTTCGTCAAGCTAAAAGCGCTTGGTGTTGATCACGTCTTTGTCAATTCGGGCACTGATTTCCCGCCGGTGATCGAGGGGCTGGCGCAAGCCAGTGCCGGCGATCAACACTTGCCGGAGCCAGTCATTGTGCCGCATGAGCATGCGGCTGTCGGTATGGCGCATGGTCATTATCTGGCCAGTGGAAAAGCACAAGCGGTGATGCTGCACACCAACGTCGGGCTGTCCAATGGCGTGACCGGTCTGATCAATGCGGCTATCGATCAAATCCCGATGCTGGTGATGTCAGGCCGCACTCCGACAACCGAGCAGGGACGCTTTGGCAGTCGCACTGTACCGATTGGCTGGGGGCAGGAGATGCGTGACCAGCACGGGTTGATTCGGGAGGCGTGCAAATGGGACTACGAAATTCGCTTTGCAGAGCAAATAGCGGAGTGTCTTGAGCGAGCCTGGGCGATTGCGCATTCCACACCGTGTGGGCCGGTCTATCTCAGCCTCCCGCGTGAGGTCCTGTGCGAACCGGTCGACTCACACGATCTGGCCAGTCATAGCCGGATGCAGCCGGCGCTTGCAGGCGTCAGGCCTAGCGACATAAACCGTGCAGCGGCAGCACTGGTGAAAGCAGACAAACCACTGATAGTTGCCCAGCGCACTGGCAATCATCCAGACGGCTTCGCTACGCTTAAGAAAATTGCCGAAGACTACGCCATACCCGTCTGCCAATACTGGGCAACCCAGCTAGCGCTCGATACTGCTCATGATTTGAATGTCGGGTCTAACCCGGCCGGCTGGATCGAGCAGGCAGACTGTGTGCTGGTCGTCGACAGCCTGGCACCATGGTCCCCGGATTGTCATCACTTAACCTCTGACGCTACGGTTATTCAGCTAGGCCCTGATCCGTTGTTCAGCAGAGCCCCGGTGCGCATGTTTAAAGCAGATATCTGTCTAAGTTGCGAAACCCACGAGGGCCTGGTGGCTCTGGAGTCTGCAATGAGCGCATGGCGTGATGCCTCACGACAACCCGCCATAGAGCAACGCCGATCCCGGGTTGCAAAACATAACGCTGCACACCGGGCTGCAGCGATGCCATCAACCGACAATGCACCCTTGACCAAAGCTGCTGTCGGGCAACTACTTTCCGAAGCGTTGCATAAAAATACTGACACTGGCCGGTTTACGGTGTTTTCTGAATTGGGCGTGCCACTTGATTCAATGCGCCTGAGTAACTTCGATAGCTGGTATCAGGAGCCCCATGCCGGAGGGCTTGGCTGGAGTGTGCCGGCAGCAATGGGGGTGAAATTAGCCGATCCGTCCAGACTGTGCGTAGCGACACTGGGGGATGGCTCCTATATGTTTGCCAATCCAACGGCTTGTCATCAGGTGATGCAGTCTTGTGAACTTGCCCTGTTAATCGTCATTGTTAATAACGCACAGTGGGGAGCCGTTAAAAAGTCTGTCGAAGGTTTGTACCCGGATGGCTTTGCAGCAAAGGCCAACCGTATGCCCCTGACTTCACTTGCCCCCAGTCCGGATTTCAGTCAGACAGCATCGGCTTGTGGTGCCTGGGCCAGGCGGATTGATTCCTGCGAGTTGCTGGCCCAGGCGCTTGAGCAAGCGCTGACCGTAATAAAGAATGAGCAACGAACTGCCGTACTTGATGTTCAAATCTGTGATTAATCGGTGCCGTTATGGGTTATGACAGAAAATAACTGTGGCCGGCACCGCGCAATAATGTACGTCTGCTGGATGGTGTTTTTGATAACAACAGCTGTGGTGTCTGCTGAACCGGATGACAATATGGCGCAAAAGCAGGTCACATTCTACACCACCTATGGCTACCTTCAGGATAACGAGTGGCACCTTCCGATGCGTCTCCAGTTTCATGAGTCCCCCGGAAGAACACGCCGTGCATTAGGCCATGGTGCGCGAAAGGCGCTTCAGAAATTAGCCGGACTTCATCATCTCGACGACCATCAAAAGCAACGCTTCAAAGAACGCGCGTCTGATTTTATTGCTGACAGCGAGTCTAGAGAAGTGGTGAGAGTACGCTTCGACAATGACGCCACCGGAGATCAATTTACTCTGCGCAATAGCCATGGTAAATCTTCGGCGGATCGCAACGGCTTGCTGGAAGGTACGCTTTCGAAGCCGCAGGCATCACGGTTACTGGAAGCGCAGCAATCGCGGCGGGGCTGGCTGACCTTTCGTACTGCATTGGAAGAACACACCGGTTCCGGTCGAGTACAACTTGTTGGCCCGGGCGGTGTGTCGGTGGTGTCAGACATTGACGATACTATTAAGGTCACCGGCATCCCGGAGGGTGAGCGGGTCGTACTGAATATTCCGGTGAGTATGATCCAGACATTTTTCCGGCGCTGAAGAGAGCGCACCCGGAGCAGGTAACGGATATAAGAATTCGCGATGTTGTAAATGCGCAATCTCTTAACCCCGGGCGTCTGGCCGACGTTATGGTCATTTCCGCCGATTGCTGAGGTATCCCTGCTGCGGGATAATAGGCGGCAACCGGCACCGCCTGCGACGGAAGCCGGCAGGTCTCATCGCAGTTCACTAATCGGATATTCTAATGCATCTGGATAAAATTGAAACCTTCGTCGTCGCTAATCCGCCACCGCGGCACGGTGGTCGCTATTTCATTTTTATCAGACTGACGACTGCCTGTGGCATCACTGGTGTAGGTGAGATTTATAACGCCACGTTCAGTCCTGCACTCTGTGCCGCAATGGCAGAAGAAACCTTTGAGCGGCACTTTGCCGGTAGTGACCCGCACTCGATCGAGACACTGTGGCGCAAGACCTATGGCGCCGGCTTTACCATGCGCCCTGATGTCACCGTTATGGGGGTACTCAGTGGTCTCGAAATGGCGTGCTGGGATATCATTGGTAAAGCAGCTGATCAGCCGGTGTATCAGTTACTGGGGGGGAAAGTACATAATAAGCTTCGCAGCTACACGTACCTATACCCCGATGCCGGCGATGTCTATCCGGATCCGGATAAACCCAATGTCTATAACGATCCCGATATCGCAGCTGAAGCGGCTGTCATCGCGGTTGAGCAGGGCTTTACTGCCGTCAAGTTTGATCCCGCCGGTCCTTACAGTATCTACGATGGTCATCAGCCTTTACTGGCAGATCTGCATCGCAGTGAGGCATTCTGTCGGCGTATCCGCGAGGCGGTTGGCGATAAGGCCGATCTGTTGTTCGGTACCCACGGCCAATTCACGGTGTCCGGTGCCAGGCGCATGGCGCGACGCCTGGAAGCCTATGATCCGCTCTGGTTCGAAGAGCCCGTCCCGCCGGAGAATCCGGCTGATATGGCAGAGGTGGCACGTGCGACCTGCATTCCTGTGGCGACCGGTGAGCGTTTGTGTACCAAGCATGAGTTTGCCCGGGTCCTGGAGGCCGGTGCTGCATCGATTCTGCAGATGAACCTTGGTCGTGTCGGTGGAATTCTCGAGGCTAAAAAAATCGCCTCAATGGCAGAGGCCCGCTCTGCACAGATAGCGCCACATCTGTATTGCGGTCCGGTGGTGGCGGCGGCTAATATTCAAATAGCCACCTGCAGCCCGAACTTTTTAATTCTCGAGTCTATCGGGCGCTTTGACGGGCCGCTGATGAATTGTCTCAACACCGGTATTGACTGGGAAAATGGCTTTGTGATTCCGCCAACACGACCCGGGCTGGGGGTCGAGTTAAACGACGCGTTTATCGCAGCCAACCCGTACACCGGTACTGAATTGCACCTGAGTCTAGTGTCGGATCCAGTGGTACCCGGGGATTAAATCGACCGTGCAGGCTGGCAGTAGACCGATAGCCATGGAATGCTGCTTATAGGTGTGAAGGGACTTTCTGGTAGCGCCGCTACCCCGTTGCAAAGCAACGGTCGCAGGCAGCGCGGTTTGTTTTATCAGCCAGGTTCAGTGGATGCTGATGAGTCACTGCATCCCGCTTTTATTAGCTGATGTCGGATAACCTCAGTTGATAATCACCATGCCGTTTGGCGTCTGCAATTCAAATGACAGGGCAGCGTCCCCGGCGGTGACAGTCGCCAGATGAGACACCTGCAGGAGGCTAAGCATTTGGTTGAGTTTTTCAGGGTTCGGGTGTGACAAATGAATAGTCGACAGGTGAACCCCCAGATCGCTCTGAGCGGTGCTCGGGTGCGGACCCGGTGACCATTCTATAAACGCCGGAAGCAAACCACCTTCGGGCAGATGGCCGTCGTCCGGAACCGTTAACCGCCAGGACCGATCTCCGCGGGTAAAAGTGACGATCTCCCCCAGGGGTACCGGACTCTCTGCAACCACAGCGTCCAGATTGGTAGTATTGACAACCCAGCAAAGTGCGCGCGGACGCTCTGACAGTCGCGCCTGCGTTTGCGGGCTGTCGAGGGTAAACCAGCGCGTGCGTGACGGCGTGGGCGCGTCGGGATCGATGCTGATCAGTTCGAAAAAACTTTCATTGCCAGCCTGCATTACGCAATTGTGTGTGCTCATGAGATCGTGCTTGCTACCCGGCTTCATGGTCACACCTAGCGTTGTATGCATAGCCTGAATGCCTTGCTCAAGCGTGGCGGCACCAACCGCGAAATGATCAATTTTATTATCCAATGAACTGGCTCCGGTGGTGGCGGGTTACGCGCGGATAGTGCGTGCAATGGCGGGTAAAGCGGTCGTCAATGATAGCATGCGATCAGGGCGGGCATGGGGTCGATCAGTGCGCTGGTGGTGTGTGTTAAATCCAACGGTTAACTGGTCAGCGGGGTTGCGGTAAGCTCGCCATGGAGGTTCGCAAATCAGGGGGGGTAGTGAGGATAAATGACTGAAGAGACAAAGCCACCAAGGGTAGACTCAACGCTGACAAAGGGCCTGGCTATTCTGGAAAACCTGGCAGCCTCGCCTTCCTCCAAGGGGGTGACACAACTGTCTAAAGAACTTGGACTGACCAAGTCAAATACTTTTCGATTACTGCAGACGCTTAGCGTGCTGGGGTATGTCAGGCATGGCCGGGGCAAGTCGTATGCAGCCACTTTAAAGACATGGCAGGTCGGGCGTCATGCCATTGAGAGCCTCAACCTCAGGGAGATTTCGGCCGCGCAGATGAACCAGCTGTCAGTGGCCACTGGTGAGGCAATCTATCTGGCAGTGCCGGAGAATCTCTCTGTGGTCTATATCAGTAAAATCGACGGGCTCAAGCCGATCAGATCCTGGAACTCAGTTGGCGGCAGTGCGCCAATGCATTGTGTTGGAACCGGCAAGGCGATACTGTCCGCCAACTATGCCTTTCTGCGTGACAGTGTAAAGAGTCATCTGGATCGCTATACCGTAAATACCCTGACATCTATCAATTTGCTTGACGCCGATATGGCTCTGACTGCTGAACGCGGCTACGCGTTTGATACCGGTGAGTTCAGAGATCGCATCCTCAGCTTTGGTGCGGCAATCTGCCTGCCCGGTGGCGAGGCTATCGGGGCGCTTGGGATTTCGCTGCCGGATGTCAATTTAGCGGATGACGGTGAGCAGATGCTTGGTGCGCTGGTTCGAGATGCAGCTCGTAAGGTGTCAGTGCAGCTGGCGCAAGGTGCCTGACTGCTCTGTTGGACAGGTATTGGTGAATTGCCAATGTGCTGATATATGGAACACATGGATGCTATATTGACACAACTATTTCAGCGACAGACAATGACTCATTCCAGTTAGCCGTTGCGGGGCGTTCTGATAGCCGATGTCTGAAAAACCGATTTCATTGTGGGATACCACTGCAGAAGAAAAAGACTACCGCAATCCGCTTGGCAAAGCAGGTATCGTTGATGTAGCAATCGTCGGTGGAGGCTTCACCGGGTTGTCGACAGCTCTGCACTGCGCCGAAAAAGGTCTCAGCGCACATGTACTGG
This sequence comes from uncultured Granulosicoccaceae bacterium, assembly GCA_938003855.1. Taxonomy (GTDB): domain Bacteria; phylum Pseudomonadota; class Gammaproteobacteria; order Granulosicoccales; family Granulosicoccaceae. Next base: position 16,395 of record CALKXD010000248.1, read on the forward strand.
AAGCCAATAAAATCGGCTTCGGCGGATCAGGGCGCAATTGCGGCCTGGTTAACGCGGCCTTATGGCTGCCACCACAGAAGGTGAGGGAGCAACTGGGTAGCCGCTACGGACCTCGATTCATCCAGCAATTCGGCAAAGGGCCGGAAAAAGTTTTTTCTCTTATCGAAAAACATCAGATCCGCTGTGAGGCCACGCGCTCCGGGACCATTCATGCAGCTCATGCGGCCAGTGGCTTTAAAGAATTGCAGGGCCGTGCAGCTGAATGGAAGCGGCTGGGCGAGCCGGTAGAGCTACTCGATAAAACAGAGGTTGCGGCGCTAACCGGTTGCGAGGTGTTTCATGGGGGGTTACTGGATCACCGTGCCGGTACCATTAACCCGATGGCTTACTGTCGCGGACTGGCACGCGCCGCGCTCGGTGCAGGTGCCTCCATCAGTACCGGTGTGCGTGTTACCGGATTGCACAAAAGCGGCGGGCGCTGGACCGTCGAAACAGACAGTGGCACGATCAACGCGCGTGCCGTCGTTTTGGGCACCAATGCCTATACGGACGATCTGTGGCCGGGCCTTAAGCGGGCCTTCACGATTATTCACTATTTTCAACTGGCGACCATACCGCTTGATGCATCAGCTGCGCACATTTTGCCGGGCGGGCAGGGCTTGTGGGATACCGGCCAGATTATGTTTAACATCCGGCGGGATGCGAACAATCGATTGTTGCTGGGAAGCATGGGCAAGGTGGTCGGCAGTGCTGACAGTGGACTATCACAACGCTGGGCGCGAAGGCGGATTAAAAAAATATTCCCGTCACTCGGTGATGTGCGGTTTGAAGAGACCTGGCATGGACAAATCGCTATGACACCCGATCACCTGCCTAGAATCTATGAGCTTGATGATCAACTGTTTACCGCAATCGGGTACAACGGCCGCGGTATCACCACTGGTACCTTGTTTGGTAGTGCGATGGCCGACCTGCTGACCGGAATGGATAAGCTAGAGCTGCCATTACCAATTACCGAGCTATCAACAGTCACCACCGCGCCGGTGATGTCACGGCTATACCAGACTGCCTTTACCGCTAATCAGGTGCTAAATAGCCTCTAGATAGACGTAGCAAGTTTGAGCAAGGGCAATGCACCCGACAGTGCCTTGTCTGAAGAGGTATCTACAGACTGATCGGCATCGGCGGCGCTGGTCAGCCTGCCGCTTTCTGATCAGGCACTAGTGGTTCAGACTGTAGTTCGCTTAAGGTGCTGAGCATCTCGTGACACAGTGAAATGTTGTTTGCCGAACCATTGACCGCGACTCTGGCATCGCTGCCCAGTGCTTCTGATTTTTCGCGGACTTCCCGCATGCTGTCTATTTGCTTGTGCAGTAAATTTTGAATGAGCCCGGTTGATTCACTGGCGTGCTTGAGTATTGCCTCCAGCGCGTCGGTTTTTTCGCGGGCTTGCTTGCCGTCTCTGGATAATTGCCCGATGCCATCACTCAGGTTTTTCATCGTCAGGTTAATGCCATCAGATAAAACAGATAATTCAAGTACGAGGTTATCAATCTCGCGTGCGTAGCTGCCGGCTGAGGCGGCAAGGTCGTTGACCTCTGCGGCAACAACGGCAAAGCCCCGACCTCTGTCTCCGGCGCGGCTGGCCTCTATGGTGGCGTTTAATGCGACCATATTGGTTTTGTTAGAGATTTCACCGACGTTGGCTGCCATCTCCTCGATCCTGGAGAACGAATCGCGAAATTCATCAATCATTAGCGTCGCGTTTGTGACAAGTCTGGCGGCATCTTCGACATCGCCAAGCAGGGTTAGCGTCTTACCGAGAAGTCGCGTGGCGGTTGCCAGGGATTTCTGACCACCGGTACAGCGCTGATCACCGTTCTGCGCTGCAGTTTCTGCTTTTTCCGATAACAGGCATGCTTGCTCCGCTGTATTGGCGCGGCTGATGGAGGCCGTCTTTACTTTTGCGGCATTGCCGGCAACCTGTTGTACTAATTTGGTCGCTTCGATGATCGATTCGTTTGCCCGGGGGGTGGTGTTTTCAACTGAACGGGAGCTTTTCACCAGTTGTAAAGCCGAGCTGATTAACTCCATATTGACTGCAGAGCCTTTGATCGATGCTGTGACACCGTCGCTTAAGGTTTGCATGTGCTTATCGATACCTGACATGAATCGTATTTGACTGGCGGCCTCGGTTTGGATCAACTCAGCATCCAGTGCGGTGTCGTCGACAATCGTTAGAATTTCACTGAAGTAGTCCCGGGTTTTGTTGCTGCGATCACTGGCAATAGACATGTGGTCGCGCAACGCGTGAACCCGTTCGGCCAGATCATTTGCGGTGGATTGCAGCTTTAACACGGTGTCGCGAATGAGTTTCGCATAAGTATCCGAGTTTTCAGCAAGACTTTTTACCTGGTCGGCTACTACAGTAAAGCTATTGTCTGAACCGATTGTTCTGGCTGCCTCTACGCGGGCGATTAACGAAACCAGGTCAATGCTTTGCGCGGTTTTCGCAATGTTACCGGCAAGATTGTTGATCTTCAAAAAACAATGGCCGAAGCTTACGATCGACCTTTCTACATCGTCTGTCAACGTTGCGCCGTCTTCGACCGCGGCTGCCATATTGATGATTTCCCGGACCATGGCTGTTGATTCTGATATAGATTGCTGATTTGCGCTGGCCAGTTCCATGATCTGCTCAGATTGCTGGTAGGCATCACGGGCCATGTCAGTTGCGGCTTTGGCAAACGGAGCGCGGTGAGTGGACACCTTGTTCACGTTCTGTGCGTTACTCAGGATAGTGCTGCCCAATCCGTGCGCGTCTTGCTGAAGTTTATTCATGAAGACACCCTGCGTGCTGTTAGCAGGTCCCGCATACCCGATCTGGTCGTGTGCATGATTTTGTCATTCCGTTGACGGTGGGGCAGTTGTCGAAACAAACCCGCAGGGCGAAGCATGGCGTTAAGTCGGGCACTAACCGTTCCATAACGACCAGACTTAGAGCGCTGTTAACATTGCCATTTGCCGTCGACGGCCCTATCACACACGACAAGCTGTCGTCAGGGAGGCACTGGTACCGGATGTCAGGTGATGTCATTGCTGGATTCGGGACCACCATTTGCCGGGTTTGAGGCGTGTGCGAGGACCGCGCAGACGATCAATGTATAACGCCAGTTTTCGCATTCCGTTGGAGCCTGTCGCCAGGCGGAACCATAACCGGTCCGTCAGTGAGTTAGTTCGATTAAAAGGGCACACGCGCATGCATATAGCGCAGTCTGTTTTTAACTGTGCCCAGTAACCAAAGCACTTTTCACAATTAGCCGTCCATTTTTTTACCCCATTTATGGTAGAGCGGTTTTCAGGCTGCCGGGTGGGTGCGCCGAATGGCAACGCTTTGGGAGGGCAGGCGTCAGCGCATCGTGTGCAGATTTCACAGTACTGCCGTATGCCAGCGGGTTTCGGTTCATCGGCCTGAAGCGGCATATTGGTGAAGATTTTTGAGAATCGTACACGTGGTCCAAATTGGCGTGTCAGTACCATTTGATTGCGCCCGTACTCGCCGAGTCCAGCTTTGATCGCATAGGGGACGACCAGTGCGGTATCGTTCATTGAGGCAATTGCCTCAAAGCCTAGATTACGCAGGTAACTGGCGAGCTGGATCACTATTGCGGTTTCATGTGAGTACTCCAGTCCGGTCGATGTCCCTGCTAAGGCTGACGGATAAGTATTCACCAGGTCGGCATTCATGGCATGGCCCATAACAATCACATGACTGATATCGTCTGGCAGTTGATTGGGGGCGGGGGTAAGGTCCTTTGTGTTTACCCTGTTTGCGTAGTGCCAGCGCGGGTCAACCTCGGTAATGCCAACCAGGTCGGCGCCGAACAGTCGGGCTAGACGCTTTATCCCGGCACTTTCCTGTGCGGGCTCCCGCAGCGGCACTTGTACCGGGTTCACGGGGGTGTCGTAGTCGATAGCCGCTTGAAAACCTTCTCTTTTTCCTGTTTGGCTGGCCCGGTTGGAGATGATATCTGAAATCACCCATGAAGCATTTCGCAAAGCAAAATCTCTTTGTGTGAACCCTTCTCCGCGGCGCGGCGCAAATTCCATACGGTACGAGTTAAAAAACGCTTCTGTCAGCGGGCTTTTGATGGATTCATCCCATAAAGCGCGGGTAAACATGTCGTCCATCTGGTTAAATGGCACAAACTGATCAGAAACATCAAAGCCTAGTGCTGCATCGGACCTGGCAAATTTTCGGTTTAATTCTATAACTTGCCGCGTAGATAGGTAACCGGTTGTGTTGTCGGGTCGGGTCATTTAGGTTTGCTCTGATACCTGTGTCCAGAGACTGTAGCAAACCCGCTACAGCCATGACCACCGGCGACGATCCCGACAATACAACATCATGCACAGATGTATTGGCTTAATTGGCCGCACTGTCAGTGTGCGTCCAGCTGACAGGTTATCTGCGATTTGTTATGGCCTGGTCGGTGGCGGTGCTTATTTTTCGATGGGATTCTAGATGTCGTATTTGAGAGGAAATGTCTTTTCGGGGCAACTATTTTTCGGTTTTTGGCCAGAGCGTATTTGTTTGCCCATAGTCGATCCACTAGTATTGAGTGTTCTGAGGCTGATCGGCTTCGGACAAATGGCACGGGACGCCAAAAACACTGGTAACCCGGATAACCGCATAGGGAAATACGGAATATCTATGAACAGGAAGCCAACACTAAAAAATGGCGGCGCGAAATTTCCAACGAGTAGCTCAGGGAGCGATCTGGATATTGATCTCCTGGTTAGCTACAACCTGAAACGCGTCTATGGAATTTTTCGCGATGATTTTCGCGATACACTGGCCGAAACCGGACCATCACCAAGAGCCTTCGCGGCGTTGTCGTTAGTGGTCCAGATCCCAAACATCACGCAGAGTCAGGTGGCGCGCCAACTGGGAATAGAGCGGTCCGGAATCGTCGCCATCATTGATGAACTCGAAATCGCCGGCCTGCTGACGCGCTCGACAGTAGACAATGATAAAAGAGTCTATGCGTTGTTACCGACCAGCGCTGGCAAAAAGGCCTATAGCAAAGCGTTAGAGTCAGTACAAAAACGCGAGAGAAACCTGCTCTCGGTCCTTGAATCCACTGAAAAAAAGCAAATTCAGGGCATACTGAAAAAACTTAGAGTTCATGAGGCTCGGGTGACAGCCGGATAAGGAGCGGCACTTTGCGTCGCTGGTAATCATTGTGCAGACAGGAAACCTGTCAGGCGGCTTCCTGTGCCTGCTGATCTGACATATGCTGCAGAAACTGCAGTGCCTGGTCAGGGCTAAGTTTGTCGGGCTCAAAGCGGTCCAATCCGAATGTCGCGAGCATTCCGGTCACGGCTCCACTGTTGGCAGAATAGCCCATATGCCAGTTTGGAAAAATACATTCATCCACTTGAGCGTAGCTGATGATGACCACGTCATCGTGGCGAACATCGTCAGCGATCTCAAGGAATAGTTCGTTAACCGCCTCCCGATCGCCTTCCAGGGCCTGCAGAAACCAGTTGCTCTCGTAGCAGAGCATTCCGCAAATGTCCTGATCGGAGTTGTTGGTGCGGGCGGTGGTCAGTATATCCTGAATGTCCTGGAGTGACATGTCACGCAGTGCGCGTGAAAAATAAACCAGCCGTATTGTCATAGCGTGCTCCGTGCAATCACCAGTAATCCCTGCGCTAAACATTTCGGTTGTCGGCGACATAACTTTAGAGATACTTGTTTCAGCCGATGTTCGAAACCTGACGCTGGAAAGGGAAGTGCCAATGTTTGAACAACAGGAAGTTGTGTGGGTGTGTTCGCAGGACACGCTGTGGCAGGGCGCGTTTGATCGACTCGTCGGGTCGGAGGCTATGAAAGGAAGGCGGTTTGTAGCGTTACCGAGTGCTAAAAAAGCACTGAAACATCTGCGCAAAAATCCCCTGACAGCGGTGATGGTAGTGCCAGTATGCAACGGGGATATCACCGAGCTTGCACAGGTAGCCTACGCCATTCGCAACGCAATGCATAACAAGGCTGTGAGAATCGTAGTTTGTACCGAAGGTGCCGGCACATCAGGCAGCACACTGGTTGCCGAACACGGTGTCAATGCAGTGCTGCAACCGGGTCCTGAGCTCGAAGACCGACTGCAAAGCCAGATCGCCGCGGAGTTGGAAACCTTTGCAATGATCAGTGGGACTCAATCGAGACACCAGGCTGAGACCGGTTTGCTGACGGCTATAGCCCGTTTTTCGCGGCTGGAAATGAAGCTTAGTGAGTGTCTGTCAGAGCTCGCACGTTCGACCGGGCAGCTCACACAGGCGGTTATGGTAAATGTGATTATGGTCCGGCGTGATGGATCTCTGCGGCGCAGCAGTATTTCCTATATAGCGGACGGTGTGGATGCGCAGTGCTGGCTGCGGCAGGACTTATCGCCAACCTCTCCAAAATTACAGCAAGTGGTCGAAGAAGCTCGTTTGCAACTACAGATCCAACCCGACGACTCTGAGCACATCGCAGCGAGTGAAATGCTCGGTTGTACTATTTCCGGTCGCTTTATCTATCCGCTGCGAAGCTTCGGCCGCACCATGTGTCTGGTCGAATGCTGGCTGCCAGCGGAGAGCTTGCCATTGGTTTCCGTTGATCTGATTCGATTGATCGAAAAATCAAGCGAGCAGTTTAGTTTACTGTTCGAGCGCAAGCAGGCTGACAGCCAGCTAAAGCGCCAGTACAAGCGATTGAAGTTTACCTTAGACGAGTTACAATCCACCAAAACAGCGTTGTATCACTCAGAGAAACTCGCCTCGCTCGGCCAACTGGCCGCCGGCATCGCTCACGAGATTAACAACCCGGTTGCCTATGTAATGGGTAACTTCAATCCGCTCAACGATTACGTCGACAGTATGACGCGCATGCTCGATCTGCACGGTAAGTTTGTCTCCATAATTGACCAGGCTGACGTACCCGTAGCCCCCGAGTTGCGACAGCAGATAGATCAGATGGGAGCAGATCTTGATCTGGACTATGTGATAGAAGATGTAAGATCGTTGGTCGAAGAATCCAGAAACGGTTTGCAGCGGGTGCGCGAGATTATTATTAATCTCAATGAATTTTCACGCAAGGATTCTGTAAATTCAGAGCCGACCGATCTGAATTCCTGCATCCGGCTGACTCTGCAGATTCTTAAAAATGAAATTAAGCATGGCATTGATGTGTCGGTTGACTACGGTGACTTGCCCCTTGTGAATTGTCAGCCAGGTTTGATTCAGCAGGTATTACTCAATTTGATTAAAAACGGTGCTCAGTCTATGGATGGCAATGGGGCGATGCAGATCAGCACCACCTCAGAGGGCGAAAATGCGGTGGTTAGAGTTCGAGACTCCGGAGGTGGTATACCGGAAGAAGTACAGGCAAAGATTTTCGATCCATTCTTTACCACTAAGCCCGTTGGACAGGGGACCGGTCTGGGCTTGTCACTCTGCCACGGGATTATAGAGCGTCACAACGGCACGCTGGAAATTACCGAAACCAGCGAGCACGGTACCGAGTTTAGTCTAACGTTGCCGGTCACCGGACTGGAAGTTAAAGCCGCCGCGTGATCAACAGTCCCCGGCAATCTCCATAACACAAAGGCTGCTGTGGAATCGTTATTGTCAGCAGCGCGGTTCTTCTTCAACAGGGGGTACACATAGCACTAACCGCTTAGCCGGTTATTTCTATGTGCAGTCGGCGATGCCGTAACTGCCGCTTGCCTGACAGTGCAGGGCGCTTCGATGACGGCGGAAAAATTGATGATCAAGACCGCCAATGATTCAGCTTAGTAAACTTCTAGAGTTACCCCGAATAGCGATACCAGTTCTCTGATGAACGCTCGGTGTTGCGCAGAGCTGTTGCTGTACCAGATCTGGAAATATCGTTCCAGCGTCTGGTCATCATCGCTGATTGTCGGGAGGTACTGTATTGATGCCCAGTGGTAGGGGTGCTGTTCGAATAACGGCAGTAAACGATTGGCAACTGCGATAAATAAGTCGCGTCTGAGGGGGGAGTTCTGCTGCAGTTGCATACGGTGATCATCGACCCAGTCTGCCAGGGTGACATCATCGGCAATTTGCCGGATCAGCATGCGGTCGTGTGCGTACTCTGCCAGCCGTGGCGCGTAGTCGCGCCAATGCGGGTAGGGAGGGTTACGATGCCAGACAGCGCTCAGCTTTCTGAGTGTATACAGCGAGGCGACCTCACAGACTGATTCCTCGAACCAGTTGTCCGCGTGTGAATCGTTGTTTGCCAGTGTTGCCACATGGCAGAGTTCGTGAGACATCTGGAAAACGTACTGTGACCAGTAGGTGTCACCTGTGTCCAGGTGAATGAAGATCTCCCCGTCCGGACCACGCCGTAACAAAGTGATCGGTCCACCACGAGGATGGACGATAATAGGCCCGCCAATCTGCAAGTGTGGCAGGTTCTCCCAGAAGGCGCGGGTAGTGGAATCGAGGACCCGTTTTACCGTGTTGCTGTCGGTGTTCCAACCCTGCCCAACCACGCGCAGTTCCGGTGCCAGTGCGGGGTTTCGCGGTTCAGCTGACAACATCGGTGTGGTCATCGTGGCAAAAAGCGATATGGCGGCAAGGAGGAAATTCTTTTGTCGGCGTTGTGCTTGAGGATAAGTGCGTAATCTATTCATTAAAGATTGAGCCCTGGGTGTTGGCGCCGGTTGTATGTTGCCGCGACCAGGGTGGATTGACAAGCTGTTGAGAAAGCATAGTAGATAATGCCCGCAAGTCCGGCGAAACGTGTAAATTACGCCTCAGTATGGATCTTCGCTTCCAGTCTGCACACGGTCTTGGTGGTGGCCGTGAGTGTGCTACCGCGATGGTTGCTCTTTATACTGCAAATTTACGCGTTGCCGGATGGCAAAGCTGTGTAGAAACCCCGGCCTCAACACTCGTGACAGGGTTTCTTGGTGGTGGTGCCGCAGAGTTGCACGATGACGGGCGTTTGTATCCGTCGAGTGGTGAAGTAACATTTCGTGATGCAGTTGATTTTCGCTATTGATTCGATGGGATGGATCCCGACAACTCAATACTCCCTATTGGTCTGGATTTTCCGGTATGCCAGAAAGTAACAACAAGGTTTTGTCGCTTTATAACAAAGCGCTTCGTCTGCCGTTTGGGCGGCGGCTGTTTTCCGTTTACGGAGCGCGCCAGGCGCCGTATTTTTCTACCGTATCGCCGATCGTAAATGTACTTGAGCCGAACCATTGCAAAATTCTGCTGCGACAGCGCAAGCGCCTGCAAAACCACATCGGCACTATGCATGTGATAGCGATTGCCAACGGGTTGGAGATGGCAATGGGTTTCATGGCTGAGGCATCGATACCGTCTCATCTGAGGTGGATCCCGAAGGGTATGGAACTACGTTATCCGGGTAAGGCCGCGACCGATATCGTGTGTACCGCTATGGTGCCCGCTGATGCCTGGAAGGCAGGTGATCTTGCTGTTGCTGTCGAAGCCAACGATACCCACGGTGCTACGGTCGTAGTTGGCACCATACATTTGTGGGTCAGTGAAAAGCCTGATCGACCGTCTTGACAAATGCCATGCTCTGTCATGCGATAAAGCCGCCTGAACCGGTCAAGAGTTGCCTGTTGCCACTGCAATTGATTAAGGCTCAGAGGGCGGGCGTTTCAAATGTCCGGCTTTAGAGTTGGCGTCGCCAGCGCAGTTTGCGCGCAAGTATTGTGGGGTCTGTTTCCTTTCTACTGGAAATTGCTGGCCGATGTAGACCCGCTGGAAGTTCTGAGTCATCGAAACATCTGGTGTGCTGTGGTCCTGAGTTTGCTGGTGGTAGCGTCGGCGCAGCGCAGGCAGGTTGTTGTATCCGTTCTTAGCAACCGTGTAGAAATATTCCGGCATTTGTTTTCGTCGTCGCTGATCGCCGCAAACTGGCTGATGTACATCTGGGCCGTCGTCAATGATCACGTTATTGATGCGAGTCTCGGCTATTTTCTGTCACCATTGGTCAGTGTAATGCTTGGTTTTTTTGTGTTCGGCGAGAGACCCGATGCCAGGCAATGGTGTGCAGTTTCATTAGCTGTAGCTGGTGTACTGGTCATGATTGTCGCCAATGGCGTTGTGCCCTGGATTGGTCTTTTGCTGGCGGCAACCTTCGGGATATACGGCATGACACGTAAGAGTGCTTCTACCGGACCGATAAACGGTCTGTTCATCGAAACCCTTTTGCTGGTGCCGGCATCGGCATTGGCGCTGACGTGGATTTCTGCCGGTGGAACACTTGCCTATGAAAACCCCTTTGGCAAAACTGAATTGATACTGGCATTGGGCGGTCTGGTTACCGCAATACCGCTGGTGCTGTACGCACAGGGAGCCAGAGCGCTACCGCTCAGTTTGAGCGGCCTGCTGGTGTATATTACGCCAAGTATCCAGTTTCTTATTGGCTGGCTATATTATCGCGAGACGATCAGCCTGTTTGATTGGATCGGCTTTTGTTGTATCTGGCTGGCACTGTTTATTTACAGTACCGCATTTACTCGAAAGTAATCACAACCCCGGAGCGGCCGCCAGTAAAGCCAAACAGCAGATGCAACCCCGCGGCTCCATCTGCTGAACTATAGGACACTGCAGCGACCGTCGATTATAGCCTGGCAACTACCGAACGGCGCCGGTAGCAGATGAACAGTTGCCGGGTGCCGCCACGCCGACGTCAATAGATGTGTGATCTATCGGCTTGTCGTTCCGGATTTAATCCGCGTCTCCGGGTATGGCGGGGTAGATCGACGCGCCGGTTTTTGGATCAGTGGGATACCTGCCGTTCACCATCTTGAATGCGGCTTGCTCTGATGTCCCGGTGGTGGCCGAGTTTGTCGGGAAAATAGTCGCACCGGTTTTCGGGTCATAGGGTAGGCGGTTAGTCACACCGGTGTCTGCCGCCGGTAGATTAACGGCAGCCGTTGTATCGGTAGACGGGTAGATGGAAGCGCCTGTTTTCGGGTCGGTGGGATAGCGGTGTGTCGATGCTGACTCTGTTGTTTCGGGTGTTGTTGTGCCGAATACAGACGCACCGGTGATCGGGTCTGTCGGATATTGAACCGGTTTGATGTAAGGCTTATCTGTTAATTCATCTGATGCCAGATCGCCACTGTTGTCGTCTGTAACGGGATCAGGCGCGTTGGTAGTTGTGGCGTCAGCAGATTCAGGCGTGCTCACCGTTTCATTAGCGTCAGAGGTATCGGAAGCGTCGTCGGTTGCTGATTCGGTGGCTCCGGTAGCGTCGTTATCAGTCGCTTCAGTAACGGGTTCAGTTTCTTTAGCGCTGTTGGTATCCATTGATTCCGCGGTAGCAGTTTCAGTCGCTTCAGCAGTGTCGGAATCAGTCGTTTCAGTGGCGGTCCCGGTGCCTTCAGTGTCGGTGGAATCAGTAGCGTCTGTGTCAGTCTCAGTGGCTTCAGTGTCGGTGGTATCAGTAGGTTGGTCAGAAGTAGTTTCTGTTGCTTCCGTAGTGTTGGAGTCAGCGGCGTCCGTAGTGCTCGCCGTTACTTCAGTGTCTGAAGTCCCGGTGTCGGTATTAGGTGTGGTTTCTGTGTCCTCGGTGCTGCTGGCTGACGCTGTTGCTGTCGCCGTGTCCGCGTCGGTGGGTTCAGTGGTGTTGCTTGCTGCAGGAGCCGTTGTGTCGCCGTTGTTTTTTGTGTCTTGCGTAACTTCAGTGCCTGCGATAGTGGCCGTGTCGGGATCAGCTTGTTCTACCTCTTTGCCACCAAATTGGCTGAATCCGATCCATCCCAGTACCACAACAGCGCCAGCGGTTAGCGCTTTATTCTTACCTTGCATGTTCCTTCCTGCCTTTCTATAGCGTGTCGCGAGCGACGAAATCACGGCTCAGTGCTCAAAATTACCTATGGGATCAAAATAACAGGAATCTCTGACTGAAGGAATAGTTGCCGGTTGCGAACCCGTTGGGTGGACTGCAACAGTGAAACATTCCTCCTAACAAACTAACCGTGGGTCATTAGTAACAACGATTTGGGCGGGGACTCCAGCGTAAGCGGCAGGGCGCAGAACTGTGCCGTGCGCCGGTGAAAGCGGTATCATTGCCGGTTATCGGGACTTATGCAGGAACGAACAATGAATCGATTGCTAATCACCGGGGCGGCTGGTGGTCTGGGAAAACTGGCGCGGGCCAGGCTAGGTCATCTGGCTGATACCCTGCGACTGGCTGATATGGCTGATCTTGGTGACGCTGAGCCGAATGAGGAGCTACTGATTTGTGATCTGGCTGATAAATCTGCTGTTGACGCGATGGTAGAGGGCTGCGACGGCATCGTTCACTTTGGCGGACGCAGTCTTGAAGATTCGTGGGAGATTATTCGCGATTCCAATATCGAGGGGGTATTCAATTTATATGAAGCTGCCCGCAGGCACGGCGTTTCCCGTATTTTCTACGCGAGCTCCAATCATGCGATTGGCTATCATCAGCAAACGCAGCAACTCGATGCTGAAGCCGTCACCCGGCCTGACAGTCTGTATGGTGTATCGAAAGTCTTTGGCGAAGCACTGGCCACTATGTATTACGACAAATTTGGTATTGAGACGGCCAATGTTCGAATAGGCTCGTGCTTCCCTGAGCCGCGCGATCATCGCATGTTATCAACCTGGATCAGTGAGGATGATATGGTCAGTCTGATAGAGTGTGTTTTTCGTGTACCAAGGCTCGGCTGTCCGGTTATCTACGGCGTATCCGATAACGCGGCCAGCTGGTGGGATAACACATCGATTGGCTATCTTGGCTGGAAGCCACAAGACAATTCAGAAAAGTTCCGGTCTAAGATAGACGCGGTGATGGAAACCCCGGCGGTCGACGATCCGGTATCGGTTTATCAGGGCGGAATCTTCACCGTTGCCGGTATCGCAGAAAAGCCCACCGGTGCGGCATAAAAAAACTGGAAAACTACTGGTGTCTTTTATTGGTAACTGTCTCACCACTCGACTTTTGTTAATTGCCCGGTAGCCACCGCCATGCAGTCGTATTTCTCAACGGCTATACAGGGCCCTTTCAGGTGGCGCTCTATTGGCCGGGCTGCATACCGTGGCTTAGCATGTTACAGGATCGCTTGCATCACACCATCAAGAAGACTTATGCTGATCTTGCGCTATCGCAGGAGGAAATCATCTTGTTAACCCGGGTTTTGCAACGCTCGATCTTGTGCGTCAGGCCAGTAGTTATGGTCTTGATGCTGCTGCTGTCAATGCCCGGCTGGTCGACTACCGTTGCTGTACTCGATTTTGAGCTGCATGACTTAACCCTCAATCCTGATATCACAGCCGAGACCAAAAGAACCGCCACCCTGGGGCCGTTATTGGCCGCCGCGTTAACAGAAAATCATCAGCTGACTATTGTGACCAATCCCGCCAGTGCCCGTGTTGAGGCCGACAAAGGGCAGGGATATATTTTTGATCGCCCGGCGGTTGCAGCGCGGATTGCCAGGGAGGCTGGTGCCGACTGGGTCGTGTCAGGCCGGTTGCACAAGGCCAGCTTTCTGTTTGTTTACTTAAAGGCGCAGCTAATACAGGCA